>CANQPH010000051.1 GCA_947625675.1 uncultured Acetatifactor sp. | reverse complement strand
TCGATAGCTCAATGGTAGAGCACTCGGCTGTTAACCGAGTTGTTGTAGGTTCGAGCCCTACTCGGGGAGTTTGTGATGGCTCCATGGTCAAGCGGTTAAGACATCGCCCTTTCACGGCGGTAACACGGGTTCGATTCCCGTTGGAGTCATTTTCCTTGGAACGAAAGCATATAGATAATACAGCAGGATGATGGAATACGGCGTCTTAGCCAAGGGGTAAGGCACGGGTCTGCAAAACCCTTACCGCCGGTTCAAATCCGGCAGACGCCTTTAAGACAAAAAGAAATGGGATGCTCCGTATGGAGTGTCCCATCTTTTTACTTTTAAAGCTGATGTGTGTGACCATACGGAAGAAAGGGAGGGATTGAAAGCATGCGGCGTTATTGGGACCATTTGGTCCGTTCCACGGAAAAGAGAGTGGAGGATTTCTTGGAACGGCAGATTCGGGATCGGGGCCGGGAAGATTTCGGGCGGATGGAAAGCCAGGTGATCGAAGGGAAGGAGACTATCTATCAGCTCACCAACGCCCTGTGCGTCTATTTTTGTCAGGAAAGCGGATATTATAAGGATGCCGGGCTTTGGACGGCGATTCTGGACGGGGTGGGCTTCGTGGAAAGATGGCAAAGGCCGGACGGCAGCCTGGACTATCCTATCTGCAACTTTTACTCCGCACCGGATACTGCTTTTTGCTTCCGCCGTCTGTATGGGGCCTGGGAGGTTCTGCGGAGATATGGGAGCACGGAAAAGGAGAAAGAATTGCAGGAGCGATATCTGATCTTGCTTTTGCGCTGCATTCCTATTCTGCTTTACGGCGGGTTCCATACACCCAACCATCGTTGGGCGGTGTTGGCCGCTCTGCTGTGCGAGGAAAAGCTGGTGCGGGAAAATCCTGAACTGGCTTTGGAAACGGCGGATTTCGCCGCCTGTTCCTATGCCTCCCCGGCATCTTTTTCCGATGGGGAGGAATTATGCGTCCGTCTGCGGGAGCGGGCCGGGCAGTACCTGGCGGAGGGCATCGACGGGGATGAGGACGGAGGGTATGCGGAACGTTCTACCGGCAATTACAATGCGGTGGTGGACAAGTCTCTGATGCTGGCCTACGAGATGACCGGCGATGAGGATTTCCTGGGCTACGTGGAGCGGAACCTGGAGATGATGCTGTACTATTTCGATGGGGACGACACGATTTTTACCCAGAATTCCACCAGGCAGGATCAGGGAAAGGCGGTGTATGGGGACCCTTATTTTTATTTGTACACTTATATGGCGGCCCGAACCGGTTCTTCCCGGCTGGACGGGGCGGCCCACAAGTTCATCGCCGACAATAGGAAGCGGGGCGATCTGGCCCCGGACTGCCTCTACATTTTCATGACCCATGAAGAACTGAGGCGTTACGAATTTCGGGGGTATGGGTTCCCGGAGACTTATCGGAAATATTTCCCCGCTTCCCAGGTCCTGCGGGTCAGAAAGCCGGGATATGTGTACACAGTGCTGAACCATAGGGCGGGGTTCCTGTTCCTGAAGTTCGGGTCCCTTCCTCTGGCTCTGCGGATCGGGGAGGCCTATTGCGACGTGAGGAATTTCGTGCCCCAGCGGATGGAGACGGAGGAAGGGGGCTGCACCCTGACTGCGGAGACGGAGGGGTGGTACTATCAGCCCCTGAAGGAGCCCCAGGGCACCAGCGACTGGTGGCGGATGGACCATTCCAAGCGGGAACGCCTGGTCACCAGCAGGCTGCGGATCACGGTCCGGATACGGGAGCTGGAAAACGGGCTTTCCGTGACGGTGAAATCGGAGGGCCTGGACGGCCTGCCCCTGCGGGTGGAATTGGAGATCCCGGCAGGCGGTGTCCTGGAAAACGAGACGGTCCGTCTCACTGCAGGGAAGGGGGAGAGCCTGATTTTGAAAAGCGGGGAACTGAAGCTGCGCTATGGCAATCAGAAGCTTAAGGTTGGCCCCGGCTACGGCACCCACTCTTTCCAGGGCCATTATTCCGGAGAGAAAAAGAACGAAGCGGGATACAGTGTGTTCCTGAATGATTACACCCCTTATGAGAGAACTTTTTCCATCTTGGAGGATCCCATATTGTCAATTTTGGAAGAATGAATTATAATAAAGGAAACCCATGATAAAGGAGGTACTGCTTTATGGCATTATCGCAGGAGAGTTTTTATACAATGAAGGATATTTACGGAACGCCGGAAGGGGAGCGGGCCGAACTGATTAACGGAAGGATACATTACACCACGCCGCCGGGACGGGAACATCAGAAACTGGTATTGTCCCTGGCCATGAAGATTTCTGCTTATGTGGAAGGTTCTTCCGGCACCGGGGAGGTTCTGGTCGCCCCCTTTACCGTGATTCTCAACGAGGATGACAGGACTTACGTGGAACCGGATATTTCCGTGATCTGCAGTCCGGGCAAGCTGAGCGAAGACGTCTGCTACGGCGCACCGGACTGGATCATCGAGGTGGTTTCCCCCGGCAGCAAATACGTTGATTATTCCACCAAGCTGTTCGCTTATCGGGCGGCCCAGGTGAGGGAATACTGGATCGTGGATCCCATCAAGGGCAGGATCACCACCTATTATTTTGAAAAGGACCGGACGGATGAATATGATTTTACGGATCATGTTCCAGTAGGTATTTTTTCTGGATTTTACATTAATCTGGCCTGACGCATTTTTTGCAGGGCATCTTCCTGAACCTGGATCACCCGGTCGCACCAGGCGTCGAATTCAGGATCTTCCACCTGGCATTCCGGATGGGAGAAGACATAGGAGACGGCTTCCCGCACCCCCTGGTCGAAGCGCACGGTGGCGGTAAAGCCCGGCACCAGCCGCTTCAGCTTGTCATTGCAGAATACCACGGTGTGGGTCTTGTCTCCCAGGAGCCCGTCTCCGAAGCCCCCGGGACCGGCGGCTGCCAGGAAAGCGGAAGAGACATAGTAGGGTTTCAGGGTGACGCCCAGGGCGCGGGCCGTGGCCTGGTAGATCTGGTTCCAGGTGAGGGATTCGTCGCCGGTGATCTGTACCGCCTCCCCGATGGCGTGGAGATTGCCCATCAGGCCTACGAAGGCCTTGGCGAAATCCCGGTTGTGAGTCAGGGTCCAGAGGGAGGTGCCGTCTCCGTGAATGAGGACGGGCTTGCCTTCCAGCATCCGTTTCAGCACCTGGAAGCTGCCCTTGTCCCCGTGCACGCCCAAGGGCACGCTGCGCTCGCAGTAGGTATGGCTGGGGCGCACGATGGTGATGGGAAAGCCCTCTTCCCGGTACAGCTTATAAAGATATTCTTCGCAGGCGATCTTGTTGCGGGAATATTCCCAGTAGGGATTATAGAGGGGCGTGCTTTCCGTGATCCGGTAATCTGACAGGGGTTTTTGGTAGGCGGAAGCGGAGCTGATGAAGATGAACTGCTCCGTTTTGCCCCGGAAGAGCCGATAATCCCGCATGAGCTGTTGGGGCACGAAAGCGATGAAATCCGCCACCGCATCGAAATGCTGTCCCTTCAGCAGTTCTCCGATATGGGCTTCGTCCTGGATGTCCGCCTGCAGATAATGGGCGCCGGGAGGAAGGACGTCGTTGCGGCTGCCTCTGTTGATCAGCCATAATTCATGGCCGTCTTCGATGAGTTTCTTGGAAATGGCGGTGCTGATGGTGCCGGTGCCGCCGATCAGTAATGCTTTCATGATAGTTTCTCCTTTCTGAGAATTTCCGAAGTGTGTAGGGAAATAGAATATGTTCTGGAATTATTCTACCATAGAATTCGATATCATTGCAATTCTTTTTCGAGCGGCACTTCTCCCCAATAAGCAAAACACTACAATGCCTTCGTCTCGAAGGATAATGAAATAATTCAGTTGCAACCGTCTCCGGAATAGTGTAGAATATCTACAAATCTTATAGCGAGGACACCGGAATGGGCAACGGAGCGGAAGAAGTTTCCCGGGAGAAAAAACGAAAGCTTGCGAATCAGGTGCTATCCCTTAGCAGGGATAGCATTTTGGTGTCCCTGCGTTTTTTGGACACGGCGCTTTCCAGCCTGCGGTTCCAGGCGGACGACCGGGAAAACCTCTTTCTTGCCGCGGATGGAAGGACGGTTTTTTTCAATCCGGTCTGGGTGCTCAAACAGTATCAGAGGGAGCCCCGATATATTTCCCGGTGCCTTCTGCACGTCCTGTTCCATTGTATTTTCCACCATAATTTTCAGTATCAGAAGCTGGATGCCCAGGCCTGGGATCTGGCGGCGGACCTGGCGGTGGAGGAGGCGATCCTGGAATTGGAGCTGCCAGGCGTGACCCTGCCCCGGGATCCGGATTTGCGGCGCAGGCTCTCGGCTCTCAGAGAGGAAGCGGGAGGCCTTACGGCGGATCGCTTGTACCGTTATTTTCGGCGGGCGCAGCCTTCAGATGCCTGGCGGGAGGAAATGGCGGATCTGTTCCGGCGGGATCAGCACTTCCTCTGGAAGCCCCGGGAGGAACTGCTCGTCACCGAGGAACAGTGGCGCAAGATCAGCGAACGGGTGAGGACGGAGCTGAAATCCTTTACGGAATCCCATAAAAACAAGGAAGCGCTGCAGGAGAATCTGCAGGAGGCGGTAAAAGATCGTTACGATTATGGGGAAATCCTGCGCCGGTTCATGGTCACCGGGGAGGACGTGCGGGTGAACGACGAGGAATTCGATTATATCTATTATCATTACGGCCTGGAGCATTACGGGAACCTGCCTCTGATCGAACCTTTGGAATACCGGGAGATTCCCGGGATCCGGGAATTCGTCATCGCCATCGACACTTCCGCTTCCTGCAGGGGGAACATCGTAAAGGCCTTTTTGCGGAAGACCTGTTCCATCCTGATGAGCGAAGAGCTTTTTTTCAGCCGAACCAACGTGCATATCCTGCAGTGCGACAGTCAGATACAGGGCGATGTGAAGGTGACGAACCAGGAAGAACTGGAGCACTTTCTCCTGCACGGAAAGCTGCAGGGCTTCGGTGCCACGGACTTTCGGCCGGTGTTCGATTACGTGGAAGAGCTGCGGGAGAAAAAAGAGTTTGAAAACCTAAAAGGGTTGATATATTTTACCGATGGCTACGGGATATATCCGGAACGAATGCCGGATTATGAAGTGATATTCGCCTTTTTAAACGAGGACGAGAACCGGGCCCCGGTGCCGCCCTGGAGCGTGAAGGTGGTGCTGGAGGAGGAAGAACTGGAAAGAGCCCGGCAGCAGGAGGAAGAATGGGAGAAATCCCGGCAGCAGGGGAACGAAGCGGACGTAAAGGAGGATTTGCATGAACATTAAGCAGGCCAAGAATTACATCGAGGATACCGTGAGAATTTATCTGAAAAAAGATGAATTCGGGGAATATCGAATTCCCGTGGTCCGGCAGCGCCCCATTTTCCTGCTGGGGGCTCCCGGAATCGGCAAGACCGCCATTATGGAGCAGATCGCCCAGGAGTTGGGGATTGCCCTGGTGTCCTATTCCATGACGCACCATACCCGTCAGTCCGCTCTGGGATTGCCCTTTATCACCCGCAGAGTCTATGGCGGGCAGGAGGTGGACGTGTCGGAATACACCATGAGCGAGATCATTTCCGCCATTTATGAGACCATGGAGGAAAGCGGCATCCGGGAAGGGATCCTGTTCTTGGACGAGATCAACTGCGTTTCCGAGACTCTGGCCCCCTCCATGCTGCAGTTTTTGCAGTACAAGGTGTTCGGCAGACATCGGGTGCCGGAGGGCTGGATCATCGTCACCGCCGGGAACCCGCCGGAATACAATCGGTCCGTCCGAGAGTTCGACGTGGTGACCTATGACCGGCTGAAGGTGTTGGAGGTGGAGCCGGATCTGGGGGCCTGGAAGGAGTATGCGGCGCAGCGCCGTATTCACAGCGCCATTTTGAACTATTTGGATCTGAAAAAAGAGCATTTTTATTATATGGAGACCACTGCCAGGGGCCGGAGGTTCGTCACTGCCAGGGGCTGGGAGGATCTGTCCCAGATTCTGAAGCTGTATGAGGAGGAAGGGCTGGCCGTGGATGAGACCCTGGTGGGCCAGTATCTTCGCAATGACAGGATCGTCAAGGAATTTACCGCTTACTATGATCTCTACAATAAATACAAAAAGGATTACCGCATCGGGGAGATCCTGGCCGGGACGCCTTCTCCCCAGGCCGTGGAAAGGGCCCGCAGCGCCCCCTTTGACGAGAGGCTGTCTCTTTTGGGGATGCTGATCGACCGAGTGGAAGCGGATATGAAGGAAGTCTGCGGGCAGATGGCCTTTTTGACGGAGGTGCGCACGTCCCTTCTTGCCGTGAAAAAAGGGGGCGGCGCCCCGATCCTTCCGCTTTTGGACAAAATGGCGGAGGGCCACAGGAAAGCCATGGAGGCTTTGCAGAAGGGCGGTTCTCTGTCGGAGGAGGACCGACAGAAAAGTCGTCGGGTCATCGCCTTCCTGGAGGAGAGCAAAAAGGCCCTTTCTCTGGACGGAATTTTGGAGGGAGAGCAGGCTTTTGGCTTTTTGAAGGAGCGGTTTGAAGGGCGGACGGCGGATCTTCGAAAGGAGACGGACAGAGTGGGGCGGGAGCTGCATGCTCTGTTCGCCTTTGCGGAAGAAGCTTTTGCGGAAGGCAACGAGATGCTGATCCTGGTGACGGAGCTGACGGTGAACCGATACAGCGCACAATTCCTGGCTTCCTTCGGAAGTCCGGATTATCAGAAGCACAGCGAGGAACTGATGCTGACACAAAGACAGGAGGAGCTGCGTTCCCAGATCGCTGGGCTGCAGTTATAAGGAGTTATGGAAGAAAAAGAATGGAAACTGCCGGAGGGCAGCCTGCGGTATGGGCTATTCATGCGAGGGGGCCAAAGGAAGGCCGTGATCACCGGCCTGAGCGGCCCGGTCAGCTGCCTGGAAATCCCGGAGGAATTGGAGGGATGTCCGGTGGCGGTGATCGGCCGCAAGGCCTTCCTGAGCTGTAAGTCCCTGCGGAGAGTGTGGCTGCCCGCTTCTTTGGAGGAACTGGAGGACTGGGCTTTCGCCTACTGCGGGGAACTGGAGGAGGTGGAGCTTCCTGCGGGGCCGCTGCGGACGGGGCGGTCGGTGTTCCTGGACTGCGGGAAGCTGGAGCGGCTCGGGGTGCGGGGAGCGTCCCCGGAGGTGCCGGAGCTTCTGGCCGCCGCCCTTCGCTATTTGGACGCTTATTACCTGCTGGACCCGCCCCATGCGGGGAACGGGGAATGGCTGGAAAAATGGGATGCCAGACTGCTTTCTTTTCTTCATGAGGGAGATCAGGAGGGATTTTCCAGACAGGTGCTCTGCGGGGAAGAGGACTATGGAAGCACGGATCTGGAGGGATATCTGAGTCGGCGCCGCAGGGACAAGGTGCGGCTCTGTTTTCTGCGGCTGCTGAATCCGTCGGGGCTTTCCCCGGCTCTGAAGGAAGAGCTGGAGGAGTATCTGCGGGCTCACACCAAGGGCTGCCCCGGGGAGGAGACCTGGGAGGTGGTCTGGAAGGAGCGGGGAGAGGAGCGGCGATATTTTGAACTGTTCGCCGGGCTGGGCTGTCTGACGGAAGAGAATTTCGACGGCGTGTTAAGGGATATGGGGGACGGCCATCCGGAAATGAAAGCATACTTTTTGAAGATCAGGGGAGAGCGCATGGGGAGCCGGAACTTTTTTGAAGGGCTATCTTTGGACTAAGCCTCTTTCGTCCGCAGTTTATCTTGACGTATCTCCTTGTTGATTGTACAATGATACAAGATAAATTTGTGGATTCGTTTGTGATAAAAAGAAATACGAAGAGAAGGAGTATCGGAGTTATGAGCATGACGTTGGAACAGGCCCGGGAGAAGCTGAAGGCCCACGGGCAGGAGCACGTGTTGCGGTATTATGAGGAATTGGAGGAAGATCAGAAGCGAATGCTCCTGGATCAGATTGAAGGCGCAGATCTGTTCCGTATAGAGGCCTGCAGGCACAAGGAAGAACTGACGAAGAGAGGCGTGATCACTCCCCTGGCGGCTCTGCAGGTGCCGGAAATTGAGAAAAATCGGGAGAATTACAGAGCCCTGGGCCTGGAAGCGATCCGTCAGGGAAAGGTGGGGGCGGTGCTCCTGGCGGGAGGCATGGGCACCCGTCTGGGCAGCAGCGATCCCAAAGGAATGTACAATATTGGGCTCACCAGAGAGCTTTATATTTTCCAATGCTTGTTCAACAATCTGATGGAAGTGGTGCGGGAGGCCGGAGTCTTCGTCCCATTCTTCATCATGACCAGCGACACCAATCATGAGGCGACCGTGAAATTCCTGACGGAGCACCAATTTTTCGGCTATGATCCGGACTGCATTTATTTCTTCCAACAGGAGATGGCGGTGGCCACGGACTATCAGGGGCGGATCTACATGGAGAAAAAATGGAAGATGGCCTCCTCTCCCAACGGCAACGGCGGATGGTTTGCCTCCTTGAAGGGAAGCGGGCTGCTGGACAAGATCAGCGCCATGGGCATCGAGTGGCTGAACGCCTTTGCGGTGGACAACGTGCTGCAGCGCATTGCGGATCCCTGCTTTATCGGGGCCACCATTTCCCGGGACTGCGCCGTGGGGGCCAAGGTGGTGCGGAAAAATGCGCCGGATGAAAAGGTGGGCGTGATGTGCCTGGAGGACGGCAGACCTTCCATCGTGGAATATTACGAGCTGACCCAAGAGCTGATGGATGCGAAGGATGAAAACGGGGATCCCGCCTATAATTTCGGCGTGATCCTGAATTACTTGTTCAAGGTGAAGGAATTGGAAAAAGTGAAGGACGTCCTGCCCCTGCACGTGGTGGAGAAGAAGATCCCCTGCCTGAACGAGGAAGGGAAGCCGGTGAATCCACAGGTTCCCAACGGATATAAATATGAAAACCTGATTTTGGACATGGTTCACATGCTGCCCAGCTGCCTGCCCTACGAGGTGGTGCGGGAGAAGGAGTTCGCCCCCGTGAAGAACAAGACGGGAATCGATTCCGTGGAGAGCGCCAGGGCGCTGCTGGTGCAGAACGGGGTGGAGCTGTAGGATTCATGACAGATTCATGGCAGTAAACATTTTGCCTGTTTTCCGCAACATATGAGCATTGCGCCCGGCGGGTATTTGCGGTAAGCTGTAAAGCGAGAGACAAAAGAGGTGCAATCCAAAAGACAGCTTTGAATTCATGCGGTCAAGGGGGATTGCTTGTATTGCGAACAGGAGGATCAGAAGATGAAGATTTTGGTAACTGGCGGCGCAGGGTTTATCGGAAGTCATACGGTGGTGGAGCTGCAGCAGGCGGGCTACGACGTGGTGGTGCTGGATAATCTGTGCAATTCTTCGGAGAAGTCCCTGGAGCGGGCGGCGAAGATCACCGGCAAAAAGGTGCCCTTTTATAAGGCGGACATTTTGGACCGGGAGGCCCTGGAAGAGATTTTTGGCAAGGAATCCATCGATGCGGTGATCCACTTCGCCGGACTGAAGGCGGTAGGGGAATCCGTGCGGAAGCCATGGGAGTATTATGAGAACAATATCGCAGGCACCCTGACCCTGGTGGACGTGATGCGGAAGCACAATGTGAAAAACATCATTTTTTCCTCCAGCGCCACGGTCTACGGCAATCCGGCCTTCGTCCCCATCACGGAGGAGTGCCCCAAGGGACAATGCACCAATCCTTACGGCTGGACCAAGTCCATGTTGGAGCAGATTCTTTCCGACATCCAGAAGGCGGATCCGGAATGGAACGTGATCCTGCTCCGTTATTTCAATCCCATCGGGGCCCATCCCAGCGGAACCATGGGGGAGAACCCCAACGGGATTCCCAACAACCTGATGCCCTACATCACCCAGGTGGCCGTGGGCAAGCTTCCCGAGCTGGGAGTCTTCGGCAACGATTATGACACGCCGGACGGAACCGGCGTCCGGGATTACATCCACGTGGTGGATTTGGCCCTGGGACATGTGAAAGCCCTGAAAAAGATCGAGGAAAAGGCGGGCCTGAAGATTTACAACCTGGGTACCGGCGTGGGCTACAGCGTGCTGGACATCGTGAAGAACTTTGAAGAAGCCACGGGAGTGAAGATCCCTTACGTGATCAAGGAGCGCCGGGCCGGGGACATCGCTTCCTGCTATGCGGACGCCGCCAAGGCGAAGGAAGAGCTGGGCTGGGAAGCGAAGTACGGCATCCGGGAGATGTGTGCGGATTCCTGGAGATGGCAGAAGAACAATCCCAACGGATATGAGGATTGAGGGCGGCAGCAGTCATGCTCAGGCCACGTACAAATACATGAAGATGAAATGGCAGATGCTGCCGCCCATGCAGAACAGATGGAAAATCTCATGGGAGCCGAAGTTCTTGTGCCTGGCGTTGAAAAGGGGGAGCTTCAGGGCGTAGATCACGCCTCCCGCAGTGTAGATCAGTCCTCCCGCCAGGAGCCACAGGAACCCGGCGTGGGGCAGCGTGTCCCACAGGGGCCCGAAGACCAGCAGGCATACCCAGCCCATGGCGATGTAGATGATGGAAGAAAACCATTTGGGACAGGTGACCCAGAAGGCCTTCACGCCCATGCCCAGCAGGGCGATGCCCCAGACCAGGGCTAGCAGCTGGTAGCCCTGGGGCCCCTTCAGGGTGACCAGGCACACCGGGGTATAGGAGCCTGCGATCAGCACGAAGATCATCATGTGATCGATCTTTCGGAAAATGCGCAGGGCCTTGCCGGTCAGGTTCACCGAGTGATAGGTGGCGCTGGCACCGTACAAGAGGATCATGCTGCCCATGAAGATAGCCAGGGCGGCCAGGCACAGGCCGCCGGAGGTGACTCCTGCCTTCACCAGAAGGGGAACGGCGGCGAACACCGCCATCATCATACCGATAAAATGTGTCAGGGCGCTCCCTGGCTCTCTGATTGTAATCTGCATATTCTTGACCTCCCTTTTTAGAAACAAGACTTATTTATCGTAACCACTTTATAAAATATTTATTCTCAACATGTAGTTTTAATAACTACTTATTGCGTATTATCATAATAAATCCGTAAACAGGGAAAGTCAAGAGATATTTTAAAATTTAAGAATCTTCTTCCAACACCTGGATTTCCAGGTAATCGAAGTCAATTTCCTCCACAAAATTATCCTGGCGGAAACGGACCTTGTTGTGACGCTTGAAGTCCCGGATGTTTTTGTCCAGCCAGATGGGGCGGCTCAGGTCGAACTGCACGCAGATTTCCTCCAGCCCCCGGAAAATCTTGTGGGTGCGGGTGTCCTCGCTGGAATCTCGAAATTCGTAATCTTTTTTCATATGATTGTTTTGAAAAATCTTGCCCCAGAGACGAAACATGCTGCGGTCCTCCTTTTTCGCAAAATCCTTTTTTCAGTATATCGGCGGCCGGAAGGAAAGTAAAGCTTTTCCGGAAAAGTTCTTTAATTTTATCCCTACTTATGTTATACTGATAGCAATAGATTAAAGTATAAAAGCAATAAAGGAGTGCTGCGGATGGAATTAAAAGAAACTGGCGACGGCGTGGACAGCTGGAAGGAGGTCAATCTGATCTATAATGCTGCGCTGAAGCAGGTGGAGACGAAGATGCAGATTCTGAACGAGGAATTCCAGCATGTTCATCAATACAATCCGATTGAACATATCAAGTCCCGCATGAAGACGCCGGAGAGCATCGTGAAAAAGCTGAAGCGTCACGGGAAGGAATCTACCATTGAGAACATGATAGAGTACGTGAACGATATCGCGGGGATCCGCATCATCTGCTCTTTTACTTCGGATATTTACAGAATTGCGGATATGCTCAGGCATCAGAGGGATATTCAGGTGCTGGCGGTAAAGGACTATATCACTTATCCCAAGGCCAGCGGCTATAAGAGCTATCATATGATCGTCACGGTGCCGGTGTATCTTTCCGACAGGATCGTGGACACCAAAGTGGAGATCCAGATCCGGACGGTGGCCATGGATTTCTGGGCCAGCCTGGAGCACAAGATCCACTATAAATTTGAAGGAGACGCCCCGGAGCATATTCAGAACGAGCTGGTAGAATGTGCCAAGCTGGTGGCGGATCTGGATGCCAGGATGCTCATGCTCAACGAAGAGATCCTGGCCATCGGGCAAGGACAGAACGACCATGGTTAAACATTTCCGTTGTAAAGTTTCGGAAAAGATGGTACAATAACCTATGGTGCAATGGTTCTGACAAGGAGGAAGTTGGATGGAAAATATCATGGACAAGCTGGCGCAGCGTTGGAACGCCCAGGAAATCATCAAGGCGAACACGGCGGCGGAAGCGGAAGAGAAGGCGCAGTTACAGAATCAATTAAAGGAATGTCAGGAGTATTTGGCAAAAATACAGGCTCAGACTTCCAACTTGGAAGAGCTGTTGACGGAACGGATCGAAAATCTTTCCGAGACGGCGGTCAGGCACATGAACGAGGCGAGCTCGGAGAATATGGCCCGGCTGGAATCCTGGAAGCTGGACATGGAAGCCTTGCAGACGGATCTGGGGGTTTTAAAGGAGCTGCAGGCGTCTTTGGAAGGGATGCAGGGCCTTCCCGCCCAACTGGAGGATTTTGTCCATAAGGAGAACGTGAGAGTGTATCGCAACGTTCAGGCGGTGGTCACGGATGAGACCTCCAAGCAGACGGAGAGCCTGCAGGAGTCCATATATAAACTGAAGGGGAGATTATCGGTGGTCCTCGGCATTTCCGTCGCAGCCCTTTTGGCAGCGGCGGGAGGATTGATTTTCCAGCTTTTGACTTATCTGCAGATTCTATGAGCATCGGGTGGAGAAGCGTATGAGCAAGCAGATCTGGAAGCCCGGCAATATGCTGTATCCCCTGCCCGTGGTGCTGGTGACGGCGGCGGACGCCGACGGCAGGGATAATATTCTGACGGTAGCCTGGGCGGGCACGGTCTGTACCAATCCGCCCATGGTATCCATCTCCGTGAGACCGGAGAGATTTTCTTATTCCATGTTGAAAGAGACCGGGGAATTCGCCCTGAACCTGACCACTAGGGCGTTGGTTTACGCTGCGGATTTCTGCGGGGTGAAAAGCGGCCGGGACGTGGACAAGTTCGAAGCCCTGCACCTGACCAGGGTGTCGGCGGAGAAGATCAAGGCCCCTTTGATCGGGGAGAGCCCGGTCAATATCGAATGCATTGTACGGGAAAGAAAGCCCTTGGGCAGCCACGATCTTTTTTTGGCGGAAGTCGTGGCGGTTCATGCGGATGCGAAATATATGGATGAGGAGCGCCGTTTTCATTTGGAGAAAGCGGATCCGATCGTCTATTCCCACGGCACCTATTACGCCTGCGGAGAAGCTTTGGGCACCTTCGGTTTCAGCGTGCGGCGAGGGCGCCCCGCACATCCTTCGCAAGGTTCGGGCGGCGCAGGGGGCATGCGGGGAAGAAGATGCGGAAAGTGATGATATATGAGAAAAAGAACCAAGAAAAGATATAAACTGGCTTATCTGAAGGCCACCCTTTTGGTGCTTTTTTGTTACCTGTTGATAGGGAAGGGTTACGTGGCCTTCGAAAAGACGGGAGAGAATGTGTTCCATATCCAGGTAAACGGACAGGACGTGGGCACCCTCGGGGATCAGGCCATGGCGTCGGAGCTCCTGCTCCAGGCCAGACGGAATATTGCGAAGGAAGAAGATGAGCTCGTCTTTTTGGAAGCGGATTTGACGGTGACCGGAGAGGAAATGCTCTGGGGGCAGGCGGATCCGGAGGAACAGGTGCTGCAGAAGATGGAAGCGGTGCTCCGGGAGGCCGTCCAGGAGACTCTGCATCGTTCTTATACGGTGAAAATTGGCGAGTATATGGTGAATCTGGCCGATGGCGGGGAAGTGCAGAAGTTACTGCAGGCCGCCATCGGAAAATATGATACGGAGAATTCCTTTGAAGTCCGTCTTGTCCATGATGCCAGCCGGGAATTCAATTTCCTCACGACTCAGGTGGTGAGCAGACAGGAGCGGGAAGAAACTCAGATCAAGGAAGCGGAAAAGGAAGAGGAAGTGTTTCCGGAAGGCGGCGTGGAAGCCCTGTTCACCCAGGCCATCGAAGAGGCCAAGCCCCAGGAGGAGATGGCTTTTGAAGATTATCCCCAGGGACTTTTGTCCGTGGATTTTACGGACGAGGTGGAGATCGTGGAGGCCTATCTGCCCAAGTCCCAGCTGATGGACCTGGATCAGGCTGTCCAGGAAGTCACGGCGGAACAGGAGACGGTGACCACCTACGAGGTGGAGGCCGGAGATACCCTGTCCGAGATTTCCCTGAAGGTGAACATTCCCATGGAGCAGATCGTGGCCATGAACGATTCCCTGGAGGATGAGAACACCATGATTCACGTGGGGGACGAACTGATTATCACCATTCCGGAGCCGGAGCTTTCCATCGATTGGCAGGAAGAGCGGTATGTGGAAGAAACCTACGATGCGGACGTGATTTATATTGAGAATGACGACTGGTACACCAACCAGTCCGTGGTGAGGCAGCAGCCCTCCGCCGGGTTCCGCCGGGCCATTTCTCTCACTTCTTATGTAAACAATCGGGAGGTGGGCAAAGAAATCCTGAAGGAAGAGGTGCTGATGGAGCCGGTGGCCAAGATCGTGGAGCGGGGGACCAAGATCCCGCCCACCTATATCAAGCCCATTTCCGGCGGGCGCAAGACCTCCGGTTTCGGCCCCAGGAAGCGGCCTACCAAGGGGGCCAGCACTTATCATAAGGGCGTGGACTGGGCCACGCCGGTGGGAACGACGGTGTTCGCCTCCTGCGGCGGCACGGTGGTCAAGGCAGGCTGGGGCAGCGGCTATGGTTACGTGGTATACATCAACCACGAGGACGGCCGCCAGACCCGGTACGGGCACTTGAGCAAGGTGCTGGTGAAGGTAGGACAGAAGGTGAAGCAGGGAGAAAAGATCGCCTTGAGCGGCAATACGGGAGTCACTACCGGGCCCCATGTGCATTTTGAGATCCTGATCAACGGCAAACAGGTGGACCCGCTGAAATATTTGAATTGACGGGCGTGAGACTACAGTTCACCTGCGCCCATCCGGGCATTCGCAAAACCGCCCTTTCAGGGCGAGCGCTGCTTCGCAGCTCCTTGTTTTGCTCATGGATGGGCGCACCTTCGTCCGCTCACCGAGTAGCAGATATTCGTGCAAGCACGAATCTGCTCCTAGATGAGCGGACGAGTGAACTGTAGAATATTTTGCAAAAGAACAAACGTTCCGTTTACAAACCGTTGGAATGTGGTATAATACTTTGAGATAATAATTCGAGGTAAAGCCAATGGAGCAATATGCGATCAAAGGCGGCAATCCGCTGGTAGGGGAAGTGGAAATAGGGGGAGCCAAGAATGCGGCGCTTCCTGTTCTTGCCGCTTCCGTGATGACGGATGAAACCGTATATATAGATAATGTTCCCGATGTGAGGGATACGAAGGTTTTGCTGCAGTCCATGGAGAGCATCGGGGTTCAGGTACGCCATGATGGCCGTCACAAGGTGGTGGTCAACGGCGGACAGATCCACAGTCTGGTGGTGGAAGACGAGAACATCAAGAAAATCAGGGCCTCTTATTATCTTTTAGGGGCTCTTTTGGGGAAATACAAGTATGCGGAGGTGGCCCTGCCCGGAGGGTGCGATATCGGCTGTCGGGCCATTGATCAGCATATCAAGGGTTTTCGTGCCCTTGGGGCGGAAGTGGTTATCGAGCATGGTTTGATCAAGACCAAGGCGGAGCATTTGACGGGAAGTCATATTTATATGGACATTTCCAGCGTGGGCGCCACCATCAACGTCATGATGGCCGCCACCTTGGCGGAAGGGCGCACCATCATAGAGAACGCCGCCAAGGAGCCCCACGTGGTGGATTTGGCCAATTTCTTGAACAGCATGGGTGCGGATATCAAGGGCGCCGGTACGGACGTGATTCGGATCCGGGGCGTTTCAAAGCTCCATGGCAGCGATTATACCATCATTCCCGATCAGATTGAGGCGGGCACCTTCATGTTCGCCGCAGCGGTGACCAAGGGCGACGTGGTGGTCAAGAACGTGATTCCCAAGCATCTGGAATCCATAGGGGCCAAGCTCCTGGAGATCGGCTGCGAGATCAAGGAAGAGGATGATTGCCTGCGGGTGGTGGCCAGCAAGCCTTTGATGCATACCCATGTGAAGACTCTGCCTTATCCGGGATTCCCTACGGACATGCAGCCGCAGATCACGGTGGCTTTGGCGTTGTCCCGGGGCACCAGCATCGTGACGGAGAGTATTTTTGAAAATCGCTTCAAATACGTGGACGAGCTGATCAAGATGGGGGCCAACATCAAGGTGGAGGGCGGGGATACCGCCATTATCGAGGGAGTGCCCGGCTATACGGGGGCCCATATCGCAGCCCCGGATCTGCGGGCGGGCGCAGCCCTGGTGCTGGCCGGTCTGGCGGGGGAAGGGATCACGGTGGTGGATGACATTCACTACATCGCCAGAGGTTATGAGGATTTCCACCTGAAGCTCCAGGGTCTGGGGGCTCAGATCGAACTGGTAAATTCCGACCGGGAGCTGCAGAAATTCAAGCTGAAGGTGGGATGAGGTAATATTACAATTTCATATTGTGCGTAAGCTGCGCCTGCGCAGCGAAGCAGTTTCTCTTATTCAGAGTTGGTGGAGATACATAGGATCGATGAAGCCACGGCAACCCCTTAAATGGAAGGTGCCCACCTGAGCGAGTTAATTCGAACAATAAGAGGATTTGTTGATTGAAAGATACGAGTCCGCTTCTTGTGAGCGGATTTTTTTATGTCAAAAATCCAGAATGGTCTGAAACCGCCGGAGAAATTGAGAAACGCAGGAAGGATTTACCCATTATTTTATGGCGCCGAAGGCGGCGCAGAAAGAGGAGATTATGGAAAAAAGACTGTTTACTTCGGAATCCGTGACGGAAGGCCATCCGGACAAGCTTTGCGATGCGGTGTCGGACGCCATCCTGGACGCAATGCTTGCGCAGGATCCCTACAGCAGGGTGGCCTGTGAGACTTGCGCCAAAACCGGTTTCGTGCTTGTGATGGGGGAGGTGACCACGAGGGCCAGGGTGGACATTCCGGAGATCGTCCGCAGGACGGTGACGGAGATCGGCTACGATTCCTCCGACAAGGGTTTTGACGGCAACACCTGCGCCGTCATGGTGGCCCTGGAACAGCAGTCCCCCGACATCGCCCAGGGAGTGGACCGGGCGCTGGAGGTGCGGATGTCGGACGGGGGAAGTGACTCGGCCGGGATTTTCGGCCCTGCGAAGGCTGTTAGCTCGGCGACCTTAGATGCGGTGCCGGTTTTGGACGATGCCGGGAATTCTGGCTCGGAGACTTTCGATCCGGACGCCATCGGCGCCGGGGACCAGGGCATGATGTTCGGCTACGCCACGGACGAGACGCCGGAGCTGATGCCCTATCCCATTTCCCTGGCCCACAGGCTGACCAGGCGGCTGGCCGAGGTGCGCAAGGAAGGCACCCTGCCCTATCTGCGTCCCGACGGGAAGAGCCAGGTGTCCGTGGAATACGATGAAAACGGCCAACCCTTCCGTTTGGAAGCGGTGGTGCTTTCCACTCAGCATGACGAGAAGGTGAGCCAGGAGAGACTTCGGAAGGACATCCGGAAATATGTGTTGGAAGCGGTGCTTCCGGCGGAGATGATCGATGAGAATACCAAGATTTACATCAATCCCACGGGACGCTTCGTGATCGGCGGGCCCAAGGGGGACAGCGGTTTGACGGGCCGCAAGATCATCGTGGACACCTATGGCGGCTACGCCCGTCACGGCGGCGGCGCATTTTCCGGCAAGGACTGCACCAAGGTGGACCGCAGCGCCGCCTATGCGGCCCGCTACGTGGCCAAGAACATCGTGGCCGCCGGGCTGGCGAAAAGATGCGAGATCCAGCTTTCCTACGCCATCGGCGTGGCTCATCCCACCTCGGTCATGGCGGATACCTTCGGCACCGGCAGGGTGAGCGATGAAAGATTGGTGGAGATCATCCGGGAAAACTTCGATCTGCGCCCGGCCGGGATCATCCGCATGCTGGATCTGCGCCGTCCCATCTACCGGCAGACCGCCAGTTATGGGCATTTCGGCCGCAGCGATCTGGATCTGCCCTGGGAGAAAACGGATAGGGCGGAATCCTTAAAGGCGGCTCTGTAAGAGGTGCTCGGCGGACGAGCGAACTGTAACACAAAAACTGTGCCGGGAAACAACAAATCCCTTGCGTCTCCTTTCCCTTTTGAGTATACTGTAATTATGGTTAATTGAGAAAAATTTCGACATTTATCACGACCCTCCCGGACGATATGGAGCGGAAAGGAGATTTCCATGGCATTTGCACATTTGCACGTTCACACGGAGTATTCCCTTTTGGACGGATCCAACAAGATCAAAGAATACGTGGCCAGGGTGAAGGCCCTGGGGATGGACAGCGCCGCCATCACGGACCATGGTGTCATGTACGGGGTCATCGATTTCTACCGGGCGGCCAAAGAGGCGGGGATCAAGCCCATCATCGGCTGCGAGGTCTATGTGGCCCCCAACTCCCGTTTTGACAAGGAACTGACCGGCGGGGAGGATCGTTATTATCATCTGGTGCTTCTGGCGGAGAACAATCTGGGCTATTCCAACCTGATGAAGATCGTCAGCCGGGGATTCACGGAAGGGTATTACTATCGTCCCAGGGTGGACATGGAGGTGCTGAACCGGTATCATGAGGGAATCATCGCCCTTTCCGCCTGCCTGGCCGGGGAAGTGCAGCGCTATATCACCAAGGGAATGCCGGAGGAAGCCAGAAAGGCTGCCAGAAAATATGAGGACTGTTTTGGAAAGGGCAATTTTTTCCTGGAGCTGCAGGACCACGGGATCCCGGAGCAGCGCCGGGTCAATACGGAACTTCTGAAAATGAGCCGGGAGCTGGACATCCCCCTGGTGGTCACCAACGACGTCCATTATACCTATGCGGAGGATGCGGACGCCCATGACATCCTCCTGTGCCTGCAGACCAACAAAAAGCTTTCGGACGAGGACCGGCTGCGTTATGAGGGCGGCCAGTATTACGTGAAGAGCGAGGAAGAGATGAAGGGCCTGTTTTCCTATGCCTGGGAGGCGGTGGAGAACACCCAGGTCATCGCCGACCGCTGCAACGTGGAGATTGAATTCGGGAAGAGCAAGCTGCCCCATTACGAGGTGCCGGAAGGCTATGATTCCTGGACGTATCTGAACAAGCTTTGCCGGGACGGCCTTGCGGAGCGGTACGGGGACGTGGGCAGAAGCGCCGGGGACGGCTCCGGCCAGACCCTGGAGGAACGGCTGGACTACGAGCTGGGCGTGATTCGTTCCATGGGTTTCGTGGATTATTTCCTTATCGTATGGGATTTCATCAACTATGCCAAAAAGAACGGCATTCCCGTGGGGCCGGGTCGGGGTTCCGCAGCGGGCAGCATCGTGGCCTACAGTCTGCGGATCACGGATATCGATCCCATCCGATACCAACTGCTGTTTGAAAGATTTCTGAATCCGGAGCGGGTGACCATGCCGGATATCGACATCGATTTTTGCTTCGAGAGAAGGCAGGAGGTCATCGACTACGTGGGGCGCAAATACGGTGCGGAGAAGGTGGTGCAGATCGTCACCTTCGGTACCCTTCTGGCCAAGGGCGTGATCCGGGACGTGGCCAGAGTCATGGATCTGCCCTATGCCTT
This sequence comes from uncultured Acetatifactor sp., assembly GCA_947625675.1. Classification (GTDB taxonomy): domain Bacteria; phylum Bacillota; class Clostridia; order Lachnospirales; family Lachnospiraceae; genus Acetatifactor. The sequence continues at coordinate 3,293 of CANQPH010000051.1, read as the reverse complement.
TGCGGATTCCATCGCCAAGATGATTCCCACGGAGCAAAACAAGGTGGTGACCCTGGAACGGGCCCTGGAGATGAACCCGGAACTGCGGAAAATGTATGAGAGCGACGAACAGGTGAAGACCCTGATCGATATGTGCAAACGTCTGGAGGGACTGCCCAGGCACACCTCCATGCATGCGGCGGGGGTGGTGATCTGCCCGGAGGCGGCGGAAAACTTCGTGCCCCTGTCAAGAGGCTCCGACGGCTCCATCACCACCCAGTTCACCATGACCACCCTGGAGGAATTGGGGCTGCTCAAGATGGATTTCCTGGGCCTTCGGACTCTGACGGTGATCCGGGATGCGGAGCGGTTCATCGAGAAAAATACGGGACGACATGTGGAAATGGGAAAGCTGGACTATGACGATCCGGAGATCTTCGCCTATATCGGCACCGGCAAGACCGACGGCGTGTTCCAGCTGGAGAGCGGGGGGATGAAGAACTTCATGAAGGAGCTGCGCCCCCAGAACCTGGAGGACGTGATCGCCGGCATCTCCCTGTACCGCCCGGGCCCCATGGATTTTATTCCCAAATACATCCAGGGCAAAAATTCCCACAGCGCCGTGACCTATGCCTGCCCGCAGCTGGAGCCCATTTTGGAGCCCACCTACGGCTGTATCGTCTATCAGGAACAGGTCATGCAGATCGTTCGGGATCTGGGGGGCTATACCCTGGGCCGCAGCGACCTGGTGCGCCGTGCCATGAGCAAGAAGAAACAGTCCGTCATGGAAAAAGAGCGGGCCAACTTCATCTACGGCAACGAAGCCGAGGGGGTGCCCGGCTGTATCGCCAAGGGCATCAGTGAGGAAGTGGCCGGACAGATTTATGACGACATGATGGATTTTGCCAAATACGCCTTCAACAAGTCCCATGCGGCCTGCTATGCGGTGGTGGCATATCAGACGGCCTGGCTGAAATATTATTATCCCGTGGAATTCATGGCAGCCCTGATGACTTCCGTCATTGACAATCCCAAGAAGGTGTCGGAGTACATCCTGACCTGCCGCAACATGGGCATTGCGCTCCTGCCGCCGGACATCAACGAGGGGGAGGCGGGCTTTTCCGTGACGGGCGGCAAGAACATCCGTTACGCCCTGACCGCCATCAAGAGCGTGGGACGGCCCGTGATCGACAGCGTCGTGGAGGAACGCCGGGAGAGAGGGCCCTTCACCAATTTGAAGGATTTCCTCACCCGCATGTCCGACAAGGAGATCAACAAGAAAACCATCGAAAACTTCATCAAGGCCGGGGCTCTGGACAGCCTGGGCGGCACCAGGAAGCAGTTTATGAGCGTCTATGCCCAGCTTTTGGATAATCTGGTGAAGGATAAAAAGAGCAATATGGCGGGGCAGCTTTCCCTCTTCGATATCGCCGCCGAGGAACACAAGGAAGAGTTCGATGTCCGGATGCCCGACGTGGGAGAGTATGACAAGGAGATGCTGCTGGCCTTTGAAAAAGAGGTGCTGGGCATCTACATCAGCGGCCATCCCATGGAGGAATATCAGGAGCTCTGGGAGCGGTACAAGACCAATTCCGCCAGCGATTTTCTCCTGGACGAGGAAGAAGGAAAGGCGGCGGTGACGGATCAGGCGCCCACGATCATCGGGGGCATGATCACGAACAAGACCATCAAATATACGAAGCAGGAAAAAATCATGGCCTTTCTGACGGTGGAGGATCTGCTGGGAAGCGTGGAAGTGGTGGTGTTTCCCAGGGATTATGAAAAATATTCTGCAGTTCTGCAGGAGGAAGCCAAGGTCTTCGTGAAGGGAAGAGTTTCCCTGGAGGAAGAGAAGGACGGCAAGGTGCTCTGCGAGCAGGTCGTGACCTTCGAGGAAGCGGCCGCCGCCCGGGGAGAGGATCCTTTCCGGAGACGTTTCGGGCAGAAGGACGCATATGGCGCTGGAAACGCCCGAGGTTTTGGAGGCGCATATGGTTCAGGAAACGTTCGGAGTGCGGGGAATCCGAGGGGTGCTTCTGCCTGCAGCAAGCTTCCCCCCGGCCTTTGGGTGCAGTTCGCCGATATGGAGGCTTTCGCCCGGGCGGAGCGAACCCTCTACGAGACCATTGCGGATTCCGATGGAAACGACAACGTGGTAATCTTTATCCGGGAGGGAAAAAAGATACAGGTCCTGCCGCCCAACCGCAACGTGGCGGTGGATGATGAGGAACTGGTGAACCGCCTGGGGGCGGTCTTCGGTCAGGGAAACGTGAAAATCGTTTCTTGAACAAAAAAACCTATTGAAATGCGAATGGACATGTATTAAAATATCTTAGGTACTGTTTAGAAAAAAAGCTGAATGCCCGTCCTTAAGCGGGCAGGGAGGTAGGAACATGGCGAACGAGCTGAAGACGATCGGCGTATTGACGAGCGGCGGAGACGCCCCCGGCATGAATGCGGCCATCCGTGCGGTGGTGCGGACCGGCATTGCCAGAGGGCTTAAGGTAAAGGGAATCAAGAAAGGTTACATGGGCCTGTTGAATGAAGAGATCATCGATATGGAGCCCCGGAGCGTGTCCGAGATCCTGCAGAAGGGCGGCACCATCCTGGGAACCGCCAGGTGCATGGAGTTCAAGACCCTGGAGGGACAGCAGAAAGGTGCGGAGGTCTGCAGGAAGCACGGCATTGACGGCATCGTAGTTATCGGCGGGGACGGTTCCTACAGAGGGGCCCAGGCCCTTTCCAGACAGGGGATCAACACCATCGGCCTTCCTGGCACCATCGACCTGGACATCGCCTGCACCGATTATACCATCGGTTTTGACACGGCGGTGAACACGGCCATGCAGGCCATCGACAAAGTGAAGGATACTTCTTCTTCCCATGAGCGGTGCAGCATCATCGAGGTCATGGGACGGAATGCGGGCTACATCGCCCTTTGGTGCGGCGTGGCCAATGGGGCGGAGGACATTCTGCTTCCGGAGAAATATGATTTTAACGAGCAGAACATCATCAACAACATTATCGCCAACCGCAAACGGGGCAAGACCCATCACATCATCATCAATGCGGAGGGCATCGGCCACTCCACCTCCATGGCAAGGAGAATCGAGGCGGCCACCGGCATTGAGACCCGCGCCACCATCCTGGGTTACATGCAGCGGGGCGGCAGCCCTACTTGTAAGGACCGCTATTATGCGTCCATCATGGGGGCTTATGCGGTGGACATCCTTTTGGAAGGCAAGACCAACCGGGTGGTTGGGTACCGGGACGGCAAGTTCGTGGACTTCGATATCGAGGAAGCGCTGAACATG
>CANQPH010000050.1 GCA_947625675.1 uncultured Acetatifactor sp. | reverse complement strand
GCCCTCAAGATCATGACCATGGAGAACGTGATTTATTTGTCCATGAAAAACGACCTGGCCTTCAGCATCGCCGGGGTCTTGAATCTGTACGAGCAGCAGAGCAGCTACAACCCTAACATGCCCGTGCGATTTTTGATCTACCTGGGGCAGGAGTACCAGGAGGTCATATCGGAGCAAGGTTTGGAAAAGATCTACGGCTCTCAGCTTTTGAAGCTCCCAACGCCCAGGTGTGTGGTGTTCTTCAACGGAGGAGGGAATACGCCGGAGGAAAGCGTCCTGCGGCTGTCGGACGCCTACGAACAACGGGAAGAAGATCCCGACGTGGAGCTGCGGGTGCGCATGATCAACATCAACTTCGGGCACAATCAGGAGTTGATGGAGAAATGCCACAGGCTCTGGGAGTATTCCTTTTTCGTGGAGCGGCTGAACCAGGGACTGCAAAACGGCCTGAAGCTGCGCCGGGCGGCGGAGGAGGCCATCGACTACTGCATAAGGCAGGGAATATTGGAGGACATTTTGACCATGGCTAGACGGGAAGTGCTTGGGACCATCCTGAGCGAGTACAACGAGAAAAAGGTGAGGGAACTCTGGAAGAGGGAAGCCCGGGAGGAGGGCTGGACAGAAGGCAGAGAATTAGGCAGGACAGAGGGCATGGAATTAGGCGTAGAATTAGGCTTGGCAAAAGGCAGAGAATTAGGCTTGGCAAGAGGCAAAGTTGAAGAAAAGAAAGCCCTCGCACAAAAGTTGTCCCACCGGGGCGATTCCATGGACATGATCGCAGATCTCCTAGATGTAGACATAAAACAAGTAGAGCAATGGCTGGACGAGGACAAGGTTCCGCAATAAATTTTTGATGCATACCTTTTCTTTTCCGGACATATATTTACCATAACCTTGTTGTCAAAAAAAAGGAAACATTATGTCCGAAAACATGCTTTATACAACTCGCATCCCTTCTCCCAAAGAATTGAATCTGGTGCGGCAGACCCCTGCAGCGGATAATCCCGGCAGTGCCGATTCCCAGGACGCTTCCGATCCCGGCAGCGCCGATGCCGCCGACTTCACGGAGACCAACAATGCCATGGCCGCCAGGGATGCCGGGGATACCTTCGGTTCTCTGAAAATCAGCGTGACCTCTTCCCTGGGTCTGATTCCGGTGGAAAATGCCTCCGTAACCATCACTTTTACGGGTGATCCGGACTCCGTGCTGGAACAACTTACCACCGACAGCTCCGGACTGACCGAGGCTGTAAATCTCCCGGCCCCTCCCCTGGAGTGGTCCCTGAATCCGGATTCCGAGGAACAACCCTATTCGGAATACAACATCCTGGTCACGGCTGAGGGCTACGAGCCAGTTCTGGTCACCGGCACGGAAATCCTGCCGGACCGGCTTTCTCTCCAGCCCATCCGAATGAATCCCCTTGAAACCACGGAAGAAGAAGAAAAAAAGATCATTATTCCGGAGCACGCCTTATTCGGAGAGTACCCGCCCAAGATCCCGGAAGAAGAAATCAAGACGTTGACGGAAAACGGCGAAATCGTCCTGTCCCGGGTGGTGATCCCGGAATATGTCATCGTACATGACGGGGTCCCGTCCGATTCCACGGCCAAAAATTACTGGGTCAGGTACAAGGATTACATCAAGAACGTGGCATCCTGCGAGATCTATTCCACCTGGCCGGAAGCCACCATCTATGCCAACATTCTGGCGATCATGTCCTTTACCCTGAATCGGGTGTACACGGAATGGTACCGTGGACAGGGCTATGACTTCACCATCACTTCCTCCACCGCCTATGACCAGAAATGGATCTACGGACGAAACATTTTTGAAAACATCGATTACCTGGTGGACACGGTTTTTGCCAATTATCTCTCCCGCCCCGGCGTGCGGCAGCCCATCTTTACCTCTTACTGCGACGGCAGGCGGGTCACCTGTTCCGGATTGAGCCAATGGGGCTCCATGTATCTGGGGGAAGAAGGCTACACCACCATCGAAATTCTCCGGTACTATTACGGCAACGACATTTACATCAACACCGCAGACATCATTTCCGGCGTGCCTTCCTCCTGGCCCGGCTACGATCTGGCCCAAGGATCCTCCGGGGAAAAGGTGCGTCAGCTCCAGACCCAGCTGAACCGCATCGCCCGGAATTATCCGGCCATCCCCACCCTGGTGGCGGATGGGATCTACGGCCCGGCCACGGCGGAAGCTGTACGAACTTTCCAACGGATCTTCGGCCTGCCCCAGACCGGGGTTGCGGACTATGCCACCTGGTACGAGGTGTCGGACATCTACGTGGGCGTGTCCAGGATTGCGGAGCCGGACTGAAAAATATCCCTGCATTCCTCAAAAATAATCCCGATACTCCCCCGGCGCCACCCCGTACACCTTGCGGAAGTTCCGCAGGAAGGAGCTGTAATCCCCGAAGCCCGTTTCCTGGCAGACTTGACTGACGCTCTTCCCTTCCTTCAGGCCCTCGCAGGCCCGGATCAGGCGTTTGCTCGTGACGAAGGCATGGGCGGTCATGCCCGTCAGCTCCTTAAATTTCCGGGAAAAATGATACTTGCTCATGTGAACCAGCTCCGCCAGTTCCTCCACCAGGATGGATTCCCCGATATGCTCTTCGATGTAAGCGGACACCGCCTCCACCAGGGGATAATCCGGCATGTGTTCCGCCGAAAAAATATATTCCTTCCTGCCGCAGAGGGCATTCAGGTAGACGAAAAACAAGGTGAGATAACCCCGGTCCAGGGTGCTGCGGGAGCCCGGAAGCTCCATGTCCATGATTTCGGACATGGCCAGTTTCAGGAGGAATCCTCGGAGCATTTCCTCATAATAAATGGGGAAATGATAGGCGCAGGCTTCCTTCCTGAAACAAGCAGACAGATCCATCCCTGCATCCCGGCAACCTTCTGCAGCATCCCGTCGGCCTTCCCCGGCGTCCGACAGCCTCTCCAACATCTGACGGGTGATCCACAGCACCAGGCGTTTGGAGGAATCGTGTTTTTTCTCCACAAAATGATACTTGTGCATCACGTTACAATCGATCAGCAGGAAATCCCCTTTTTTCAGGTGATAGGTCCGATCCTCCACCAGGGAGGAATATTCCCCGTCCAGGACATAAATGATCTCATAAAAATTATGATAATGCAGGGAAAGGGCCCCCGTGGGCGGCCCCTGCTTCTCGTAAATCTCATAATTTTCATTGATCATGAACTGACGCTCGTCCGAGGATGCCATCTGGCGGAGCCTGGCCTCTTCCTGTCGATTGCCCATGCCGCACCTCCCATAAAGGTTCAGACCGAGACGCAATTTCTCATGAAACGGCGATTGGCCTGAACCATTATTATAATACAGCATTTTTTGCATGATTACAAGCAATTATTCCCCTTACAATGCATTTTAAAACATGGTATAGTAAAAGACAAGAAAGGAGTATCTCTTTTCCGAATATTATGCGACAGCTTCCAAGAGAAGCGGAAAGGTGGGTTACTTATGCAAATGACATTACGTTGGTACGGCAGCAAGTATGATACCGTCACTCTGAAGCAGATCCGGCAGATCCCCGGCGTCACCGGCGTGATCTCCACGCTCTACGGCACGGCCCCCGGAGAAGTGTGGGAAATGGAGGACATCCTGGCCCTGAAAAAAGAGATTGAGGATGCGGGACTGCAGCTGGCCGGCATCGAGAGCGTGAACATTCACGACGCCATCAAGGTGGGTACCCCGGACAGGGACATGTACATCGACAATTATATCACCACCCTGGAGCGCCTCGGCCAGGCGGACATCCATATGGTGTGCTACAACTTCATGCCGGTCTTCGACTGGACCAGGACCGAGCTGGCCAGGGTCCGTCCCGACGGCTCCACCGTGCTGGCCTATACCCAGGAGGCGGTGGATGCCCTAGATCCGGACAAGATGTTTGAGTCCATCGCCGGAGACATGAACGGCACCGTGATGCCGGGCTGGGAACCGGAGCGCATGGCCCACGTCAAGGAGCTCTTCGAGATGTACAAGGACGTGGACGACGAGAAGCTGTTCGCCAACCTGAAATATTTCCTGGAGCGCATCATGCCCGTCTGCGACAAGTATGACATCAACATGGCCATCCATCCCGACGATCCCGCCTGGAGCGTGTTCGGCCTGCCCCGCATCATCATCAACAAGACCAACATCCTGCGGATGATGAAGATGGTGGACAACCCTCACAACGGCGTGACCTTCTGCTCCGGCTCCTACGGCACCAACCTGGAGAACGATCTGCCGGATATGATCCGCTCCCTGAAGGACAGGATTCATTTCGCCCATGTCCGCAACCTGAAGTTCCACTCTCCCACCAACTTTGAAGAAGCGGCCCATCTGTCCAGCGACGGCACCTTCGACATGTATCAGATCATGAAGGCCCTGTATGAGATCGGCTTTGACGGCCCTATCCGGCCCGACCACGGACGCATGATCTGGGACGAGGTGGCCATGCCCGGCTACGGCCTCTATGACAGGGCCCTGGGCGCCACTTACTTAAACGGCCTCTGGGAAGCCATCGACAAGCAGCACAAAGGACAGTAAGAAATAAGAAAGGAGTTACTTTCGCCATGGAATTGACATTACAAGGCATTCAAAACGACCGGGCCGCCTTTGAGGCCGCCGGTTATCATCTTCCCACCTTCGATTACGAGACGGTGCGGAAAAACACCACGAAAGCCCCCGCCTGGATCCACTTCGGCGCCGGCAACATCTTCCGGGCTTTTCAGTGCAACGTGGCCCAGAATCTGCTGAACGCAGGGGTTCTGGACAAGGGCATCATCGCCGTGGAAGGCTTCGACTACGAGATCATTGAAAAAATGTACTGGCCCCATGACAATCTTTCCATCCTGGCCACCTTCAAGGCGGACAACACGGTGGAAAAGACCATCGTGGGCAGCGTCATGGAATCCCTGATCCTGGACAGTGAAAACGAGGCTCAGTACGGCCGCCTGAAGGAGATCTTCGCCAATCCTTCCCTGCAGATGGCCAGCTTCACCATCACGGAAAAGGGCTACGCCCTCACGGATCCCAAGGGCAACGTGTTCCCCGCCATTGCGGCGGATTTTGAAGCGGGCCCCGCCAAGCCCGGCAGTTACCTGGGCAAGGTGGTTTCCCTGCTGTATCACCGCTACTTGAACGGCAGACTGCCCATCGCCCTGGTGAGCATGGACAACTGTTCCCACAACGGGGACAAGGTGGCCGCCGCCGTGAAGGCCTTCGCCGACGCCTGGTGCGAAAAGGGTCTGGCGGAAGCCGGTTTTGCGGCTTACGTCCGGGATCCCAAGGCCATCTCCTATCCCTGGTCCATGATCGACAAGATCACCCCCAGGCCGGATCCCAAGGTGGAGGCCATGCTCGCTCCCGACGGCATCCAGGGGCTGGATGCGGTGGTCACCTCCAGGAACACCTACATCGCTCCCTTCGTCAACGCCGAGGAATGCGAATACCTGGTGATCGAGGATAAATTCCCGAACGGCAGACCTCCCCTGGAAAAGGGCGGCGTCATTTTCACCGACAAGGAGACCGTGGACAAGGTGGAGAAAATGAAGGTCTGCACCTGCCTGAACCCCCTGCACACCACCCTGGCGGTCTACGGCTGCCTGTTGGGCTACACCCTGATTTCCGACGAGATGAAGAATCCGCTGCTGAAATCCTTCGTGGAGACCGTGGGCTATCAGGAAGGCCTTCCCGTGGTGGTGAACCCCGGCATTCTGGATCCCAAGGAGTTCATCGACACGGTGGTGAACGTCCGGGTGCCCAATCCCTTCATGCCGGACACCCCTCAGAGAATCGCCACCGACACCTCCCAGAAGCTGGCCATCCGTTTCGGCGAGACCATCAAGGCCTATCAGAAACGGGAAGACCTGAAGGTAACGGATCTGAAGCTGATCCCCCTAGTGTTCGCCGGGTGGCTGCGGTACCTGATGGCCGTGGACGATACGGGCAAGCCTTTTACCTTAAGCCCGGATCCTTTGCTGGATGCCGTAACCCCTTACGTGGCGGGCTATGAGTTGTCCGACGCTCCCAAGGATCTGTCCAAGCTGGACGGCCTTCTCTCCAACAGCAAGATCTTCGGCGTGGATCTGGTGGAGCTGGGCATGGCCGACACCGTGAAGGCCTACTTCGCAGAGCTCTCCTCCGGCACGGGCGCCGTGACCAGAACCCTGGAGAAATACGTGAAATAAGCATGTGAAATAAGCGGGAGTGGGAAGTGCGCCACCTGGCATTCCCACGATCCCTTTGCAGAAAAATTGCAGCAAAAAGAATAACGGGGCGGGCGGAACGCAATATGCGTTTTTCGCCCGCCCGTCTCACCTCTCCAGTCCCCACTTCACCACCCGATCCAGGTCGATCTCCAGTTCTCCGCAGTAGATGCCCACCGGCACCCTGCCCGTCAGCCCGTAAAGAACCGGCTGGTTCTCTTTTTCAAAAAAATAGACCAGAAGTGTTCTCTTTGCGGGATCCAGGAACCAGCACTCCCTCACCCCCGCTTTTTCATATTTCCTGAGCTTCACCGACAGATCCTTGAACCGGCTGGAGGGAGACAAGACCTCCAGCACGAAGTCCGGGGCCCCGTAAATACACTTCTCAATGTTCTTCTGAGGATCGCACAGGATCACCAGATCCGGCTGCACCATGGTCCTGTCATCGCAGTCCAGCTGCACGTCCATGGGCGAAACATAAGCCCGGCAGGGCCCTTCTTTACGCTTGATATAATCCATCACCTGCAGATAAATTTCTCCCGCAGCTCCCTGGTGGGACAGGCTGGGGGCGCTCATGTCATAGAACACCCCATCGATCAGTTCCACCCGCACGTCCTCCGGCAGAGCGTAATAATCCTCCAGGGTGTACTCCCCCTGCTTTTTCTTTCGCCCAAAGGCCCCGTAATAAGCCTCCTCCGCCACCTTTCCCACAAGCTCCAGGGACATCTTTTCCTCTCCGTAAAAATAGGACTTCTCTTCCTCCCGCATAAAACGACCTCCTTTCACGCACCGACCAAATATGCGAGGATATCCGTATTCCATTTTCTCTAATTTCTGGTGAACAGGGCTGACACGCCGGATACAACAGAATTTAGAAGTTGCACAAAACATCATAGCATGTGTGGTGGGATGCGTCAAGGGCTTGAACCAAAATAGATAAATCATGCAGTGGCCATTAGTAACAGTTCAGACTGCACCCAAGCCGAATAAATTCGGCTGGCAAAGCCGCATTACGTGCTTTCCGTCGCTTTTAAGTCCGCTCCAAAGGAGCGGATATACTACCTTTGCTCATAAAAAGGCGCTCCCTCAGCCGCCAGACATGATGGAAAATTCGTGCAAGCACGATTTTCCATCAAATCAGGCGGCTGGCTGAACTGTTACTACCATCATGCGTAATATTGGGCCTGGGCGTGCCAAAGCTCGTAGTAGGTGCCCGTTTCATCGGCCAGGAGTTCCTCGTGGGTGCCCAGCTGCACGATCCGGCCCTTGTCAAAGACCGCAATCTTGTCGCAGAAGCGACAGGAGGAAAGGCGGTGGCTGATGTAGATGGCTGTCTTGTCCCCCACGATCTCATCGAACTTGGAGTAAATCTCCGCCTCGGCGACGGGATCCAGGGCCGCCGTGGGTTCATCCAGGATGATAAACGAAGCGTCCCGGTACAGGGCCCTGGCCAGGGCAATCTTCTGGGCCTCCCCGCCGGAAACGATGACGCCGTCCTCGTCAAAATTTTTGTATAGAGGCGTCTCCAGCTTCTTGGGCATCTGGGCGTAGCGCTCCCCGAAGCCCACCTCCCGGAGGAGCCGCTCCGCTTTTTCCTCATCCCAGGATGCCTCACAGGAGACATTGTTGCCCAGGGGCATGGCCAGCAGATGATAGTCCTGGAACACCACGGAGAAAATGTCGAGATACTGGCGGTAATCGTATTTCCGAATGTTGAAATCATTCATCAAGATCTCGCCCTCCGTGGGGTCATACAGGCGGCACAGGAGCTTGATGAAGGTGGTCTTGCCGCTGCCGTTCCGTCCCACCACCGCCAGCTTCTCCCCCACCTTCAGCTTCAGACTGATGTTCTGCAGGGCGTAAGCGTCGCTTCCGGCATATTGGAAACTGACGTTCCGGAATTCCACGTCATATTTTTTGTCGCTGCGCTTCTCCACCGCCAGGCTCCCCTGGTACATGTCGTTGGGGATATCAAAATACTCCAGATAGGTCTTCAGATACCGTTCGTTGCCCTTCATGCTCCCAATATGAAAGAAAAGCCGCACCAGGTTCCTGACCACCCGGCCCATATAACCGACATATTTGATCACACTGCCCACCGGAAACGCCCCCAGGGTACAGTAGAAGCAGACCACCAGGTAGATGCAGATCTCCGCCAGGGTGGAGACCAGCTCTGCAGGAAAAAGCAGGGAAAAATCCTTCATCGCAGCCTCGGAAAAGAGGCGGAGATGCTTTCGGTTCAATTTCTCATACAACTCCGTGATGATGGGCTGCTGCCGGTAAATGCGGCAATCCATTCCGTTCAGATCATAGCCCTGGCCCAGCCTGTTTTCCTCCAGCATCAGATCGCCGATCTTGTTCCAATTGCCGGAGCCCGCCACGTTCGACCTGATGCTCATCCAGGCGTTCAGGGCGCTGAATCCGACCATGGCCCCGAGCAAAAGCAGACTTAAGAGATGAAAAGGGGCCGCAGCCATCAGGGGAATCATTTCCCCGAGAAAAATCACGCAGAACGACAGGTTGACGATACAGGACATAAGGCTCAGCAGATCTCCCCGCATATTCTCCACCCCGTAGGAGTTGATGCTGGAATTCTCCCGAATCTTGCGCCGAAGCCTGCGGATCTCCGGATTTTCCATTTTGTCGTAATCCAGGGACAGGGTCTTCCGATAGAATGCCCGCTGCTCGTTGTCCCGCAAAATCTCCAGGGCCTTCTCCATACGCTTCCCCAGAAACGCCTGAAATGCCTGCACGCAGAAATTGCCCAACAGGGTGACCGCCACCAGAACATACAGTTCCCGCTTCTCCCTTCCCTCGTAGAGGGCCGTCACGATCTCGGCGGACATCCAGAGATTGAAATAAGGGGAAATTTCCCGGAAAACAGTCCACAGAAAACACAGGGGAAAATACCGGGGATTGTAGGAATGATACTGCAGGAAGGCCCTTTTGGTCACGCTGGGGGATGCTTTTTTTCTCTCGGAGTTCTTTCTCCTGGAATTTCCTCTTTGGACGTTATCTCCCAGACGCTTCTCAGAGGTTCCCTCTTGCTTTTGCTCTAGCTCTTCTCTACCCATGCATCTCGCCCTCCCTGTAATATTTGCTCTGGGTCTCGAACATTTGCGCATACCGACCCTGTTTTTGCATCAATTCCTCATGGGTGCCGCTCTCCGTGATGACGCCCTTCTCCAGCAAAATGATGCGGTCGCAAAAAAGAGTGGAGGCGAATCGATGGGAAATATAAACGGAGGTCTTTCCCCGGGTCAGGGACCGATACTGCAGATACAGATCGTTCTCCGCAATGGGATCCAGGGCCGCCGTGGGCTCATCCAGCACCAGGATGGGGCCGTTCTTGTAGATGGCCCGGGCCAGCACCAGCTTTTGCAGCTCGCCGCCGGACAAGTCCACTCCGTCCTCATAAATTCCTTTTATCAAATGGGTATCCATGCCCCCCGGGAGCTCCATCACCCTGTCATAGATGCCCGCCGCCCTCATGGCCTCCGCTGCCGCTTCCCTGGCCCCGGGCCGCTTCAGATCAGCGCTGGCCACGAATTCAAAAATGGTGAAGGCGGCGATGTGAATCTCCTGAAAAACGGCGGAGATCAGGGAATAATACTCTTCGATATCGTACTCCTCGATCCTGCGGCCGCCCACCAGGATCTCCCCCTTCGTCGGGGTATACAGGCCGCAGATCAGCTTCACCAGGGTGCTCTTGCCAGCACCGTTCAACCCCACCAGGGCCAGCTTTTCCCCGCCCTCGATCTTCAGATTGATCCCTTTCAAAGTATCTTCCTCTGCCCCGTCATAGCGGTACCAGACGTCCTTTAGCTCGATGGGGATGGGAGAAACCGGAAGGGGACAGCCCTCTCCTCGATGGAACCGGTTGGGATACTGATAAAAATCCCGGTAATAAGCGATTTTGTCCGCCCGGGTGCGCAGCCCCGCCATGTCGCCGATCAGGCTCTGCAGATAAGAAGCGATGCTGCCCGTCAGCCCGAAATAAAAGACGAATTCTCCCACGGTGAGCCCGCCTTTTAACAGGATTCCGATCAGGACCGCATAAGCCGCCCCGTTCTGAAGCAGGCTCATCCCCCCGGACAAGAGGGAGGCCCAAAAGCCCCGCAGCCTGCAGCGCTCGTTCCACATCCGGATCCCCGCCTGATAGTCCTGCATCATACGCTCCAGCCACCCCTCCAGGCCGTACAGCTTGATGTCCTTGGCGGATTGAAAATCCTCGGAAAGCCTCTCCAGATAATCTTTCCTGCGGATATCCTTCTCCCAGCGGTGTTTGTTTTTTTCATAATATTCCGGCTGCCAGCGAGTGGTAAAATACGTGCAGACGGAGGTGAGGGCCACCGCGGCGAAAATAATGGGATTCAACGCCATGATCAGAGAAGCATAGGCGACGAATCCGGTCAGGTGGATCAGCCCCTGCGACATCTCCTCCCAGAAAAATTCCATGGAACAGTTGCCCCTGTTGGCATCCGACCAGGCATAGCCGCTTATCTCCCGGAAATCCTGCTTTTCCGTATTTTCATAATCCATCCAGTATTTTTCCCAGACGTCCATTTCCGTTTGATAGACGTTGGTCAGGTAATACCTTCTTCCCCGGCACTTGCGATCCAAAAAGAACTGACTTTGCTGCAAAAGAAAAGAAATTCCCAGGAAAAACGCCGCCACCGCCGCAAGCTCCGCAAAGGCTGCGCCTGCGCCGATCCGGTCGATCAGCTCCTTGGAAAAATAAGACTGCACCAGCGGGGAGACCACCGTCAGGGGCACTCCCGCCAGCACGAAGAAAAGAAAGGGCTTGTCCAGCCTCCACTGCTTTTCCAACACCCAGGCGAAACAGCTGACGGCGGAATATTTGCGGCGCTTCTCTGACGCCGGATGCCGCCCTTCCGCCCGGTGCTTTTTTCCCTCTCGAGGACTCATGTTCAACCACCTCCTGACTCCTCCAGTCTACCACGCCGGAAATAAAAAAAGTGACATTTGATGTCAAATGTCGAAAAATTGATGCGAAATGCGTCCAGTTCACTGGGGGAGCAGCACCTCCGTGGAAAAAGCTTCGTCCTCGGAGGCCCGGGTAATATAGCCGCCGCATTTTTTTACAACGGCGTCCGTGCGGGCGATCCCAAAGCCATGGCCTTCCCCCTTGGAGGAAAGTAAGCTCGCCTTTTTCCCGCCGGATGCCGTGTTCGTCAGGGAAAAGTAAAGATAGTTGCCCTTCATGTCCATATAGATCCGGATCAGGCGGCGCTGCGGCGGAAGCTCCATACAGGCCTCGATGGCGTTGTCCAGCAGATTGCCGATGATGATGCACAGATCCAGCTCCGATATGGACAGGGCCACCGGTATCCTGGCCTCCGCCTTCACCTGAATCTCTTTTTCCGCCGCCAGGGAAAGCTTGCTGTTGAGTATTGCGTCCGCCATCCTGTTCCCCGTCCGGATCACCGTCTCCACCCTGGTCAGGTCCTCGTCCAGCATGTCCAGGTACTTGTCGATTTCCTCGTATTCCCCTCTGGCCGCATGGGCTTTCATGGTCTGAATGTGGTGCCGGTAATCGTGCCGCCAGCCCCGCATTTTGCCGTACATGTTCTCCACTTCCGCATAATATCTCTGCAGAAGCTCTTTTTCAAAGGTCGCTACCTTTTTTTCGATCAGCTTGTCCAACAACAGCATTGCATCCTCCTACAGGTATCTGATCAGCGCCTCATGAACGCCGTCATACAGGCCCCGGCTGATGGGGAGGGCATCCCCGTTCGTCATGGTCACCTGGGTGCGGGTGACCTTCTTGATATATTTCAGCGCCGCAATGTAAGAGCGGTGCACTTTGAAAAAAGTATCGTCCAACTGTTCCGCAAATCTGGCCAGGGCCATCCGGGAGCGATATTCTCCCCTCACCGTATGCACGACAATGTGCACGTTTTCCGATTCCACGTACATGATATCGGAAAGCGGCACCCGCACCTCGCCTTCGGCGGTGGACAAAAGGACGGAGCGCTGGCGGTAAGCCAGGTTTTCCGCCGCCTTGTCCAGCACGCTGCACAGCTTTTGCCCGTTTACCGGCTTTAACAGGTAATGGAGGGCCGAAACGTCGTAGCCGTCGCTGAAATACTCGTAGTATCCCGTGATAAAGACAATCTGCACCGCAGAATTTTCCCTTCTGACCCGTTTCGCCAGCTCAATGCCGTTTTTTCCAGGCATCTCAATGTCCAGCAGGAGGATGTCAAAGTCTTTTTCCTCCTCATAATCGAAGAAAAAAGAGTCCGCATCCTCATACTGTTTCGCCTCCGCCAGATAGCGATTCCTTTTCGCCCAGGCGGAGACCAGGTCGAAAAGCTGCGCCCGCTGGGACGCCTCGTCATCGCAAATGGCAATTTTCAGTTTCATATCCGCAGTCCTTTCCAGCCCTGACGCTTTCCAGTTCTGACGTTTTCCAGGCCTGACACTTTTCGGCTCCGGGGGCTTTCCAAGCCTGACGCTTTCCAGTTCTGACGTTTTCCGGGCCTGACGCTTTTCGGCTCCGGGGGCAGGAGAGATTCCCGGCTCCCGGAGCCGCTCTACAATTTCATGCATTTACGAAACGATCTTCCCCGTCCCGGAGATAATCTCCATACCAGCAGACCAAGGCCTCCAAGCGTCTCAGTTCCGACTCCTTGCTCACCATCCGGTACTGCTGCTTATAGCGGTACAGCCAGTTTTCCAAATCCGCCGCCAGCTCCCAGACCGCCGATTGCTGCCTGGGTTCCCGCTGATTCTCGACCTCCGACCGGTCCCCGAGAGTTCGCCGTTCGACCTCTTCTGATGACTGCCTGATCTCCCGCTGGTTTTCGGCTTCCGGCCGGTTCCCGAGAGTTCGCCGTTCGACCTCTTCCGACGACTTCCCGGGCTCAGGCTGATTTTCAGCTTCCGGCCGATTCTCCGGCTCCTGCTGCCTGATCTCCTCCGTCTCAGTGTCGAATTCCACACCGCATTCCCGGGCCGTCACCACTCTTCCCACCCGGTTCCACAGCCGGATGCCTTCCGCCGCCGTCAGGTAAGGAGCTGCGGCGGTGCGTTTTTCCGGCGACAATTCCTGCAAATGTCCATACAAGGCCCTGCTGATTTCTTCCAGCGCCCTGTTGTTTTCCTCAGACCGGCGAAGCTTTTCCAACAAGGCGGGAGACCGCAGTTCCTTTTCCCCAAATTCCTTTTCCGTCAAAATGCCCCGCCTGCGCTCCTGGAAATGACAGACCAGCCCCCAACCGAAGGCCTCATTGTCCCCTATCCCGTCCGCAATCTCCAACAATCTGCCGGTTCGATCGCCGTACTCCAGGCGGGAAATCTGCCGATTGATCTCTTCATAGGGCGGGATCTCTGGATTCCAGGAAAAAGCCGCACCGTAAATCATTCCCGCCCGGCTTAAGTCCGGATGATTGATATGGTAATAATCGCCCCAGTCCGTATTGAGCAGGCCCCGGGCCCCGTACTTGACGGCATAGCCGCACTGTCTGCTGATATTCAGGTAAGAATCCCTCTGGCTGGGAGCGAACCGATTCCAGCCGCCGCAGCCCGGACAGCAATACTGGACTGCGCCCGTTTCCCACAGCTTCCGTATAGGAGTTTCCTCCACGTCCGGACTATATCCCCAGTTCAGGCAGACGATTCCCTCCGGCAATTCCCGAATCAGTTCCGGGAAGTTCAAGATCACATCTCCCCAAAACATGGGCTGCCTGCCCTCTTTTACCAAGAATTCGGCGAGAGCTTTCACATAATCGATATAGAGGCGATCCTTCCCCAGCTTTTCCGCCGCAGCCCGGCTTCTGCCCGTGCCCAGGTCAAAGGTTTCGTCCCCGCAGAAATTGAACTTCCTGGAGCGGAAGAGCGCCATATATTCCCCGATCATGGATTGGATCAGCGCAAGGCTTTCCGGGTTGGTGGGGTCGATGGTATGGTGAGCCATCCTGCCCAGCACGGAGAAGGGCTGTCCCAGGGCCCCCTCCAGCTCGCACAGATGGGCATAGCTTCTGGTGGAAAGCAGCTTGTAAAGGTGTCCGAAGCTGGACAGAGAGGGCACCAGTTCTACGCCCCGGTCCGCACAATAATCGTCCAGTTCCAGGATTTCCGCCGCCGTCAGCGGAGTGTCGTCCCTCCACAGCTCCGGGATGTCCCGGAACAGATAAGTGTGCTCGATATAAAGCTGCAGTTGATTGAGCTTGTAATAGGCCATCCGATCCGCCAGCTTTTTCAGCCATTCCAGCTTCGGCACCCGGCCCCTGGTGCAGTCAAAATAGTAGCCCCTGTTGGGAAGGGCCGGTTCATCCCGGATCTCAAGGGCCGGAAGCAGCCCGCCCACCTGATCGATGATTTGAAGCAGGGTCTGCATCCCGTACCAAAGGCCCCGCTCCGGGCCCGACAGTTCCACTCCCTCCGGGGAAATCCGAAGCCGGTAGCTCTGTTCCCGAAGTTCCCGGTCAGAGACAGCCGGACTCCCCTGTCCAAAGCATTCCCGTCCGATATCCGCATCGCCCTCAATTCCGGTTTCCTCCAAAGACACAGATTCTCGGTCCTCCAGGCTCCGGCCTTCACCGCAGCCCTCGAAATTTTCGTCCTGCTTTCGGAAAATCACGTCCCCGGGTCTCCCCTGCCCCCGGACGAGCATCAGGGCAAAGCCAAGACGAGCTTCGGCTTCTTTCACGAACAAAGCCGCCTGCCTGACGCACCTTTCCGAATCGTCCGGGGAAAGGCACACTGCGGTGCCCTGCCGCAGCAGAAATTCACCCTCTCCCATTTTCATTTTCGCCGGTTTCGGTATCAAATCCATTTCTAACCCTCCTGTTTATCACGGGCTTGCCCGTGATATTGCGTCCCAATCACATGACGTGCGCCCCTTCCCGTGCCACATCAAAGTTTTACAACCGGTCCCATTTATAACCGCCGTCACTTTACTGCCAATTTCCTCATCTGTTCTTCCGCTTCTTCCAAGGTCTTGTAGCCGTACATTTTCACGCTGTTGCCCATGATTTCATAGGCAAGGTTGCCGCCCCTTCTGGCGCAGTCCACCACATACCTCCCATAGAGCTCCAGCATTTTGTCGGAATAGGTGCTGATCTCTCCCCGCAAATAGGTCTCGTAAGAGGTGTTGTATAGGTTGTCATCGGAGGTATGCACGCTTCTGGCGTTCCCCGCCAGGGTGGGGTAATGGGCTTCGAATTCCTCCATCCAGCCCACCTGGAGCCCCACGATGGCCTCCACGATGGCTTTTTTCTCTTGGCTGAGCTCCGAAAAATGCTTTTTCAGGGCCTCATATTCCTCCGGGGCTGTGCTCTCCATCATGCGGCCGTATTTTTCCGTGATGAGGTTGTGCCCCCTGGACACCTCCCGATAAAAATCGTACAGATATTGCAGCAGCATCTGCCTGTTCCAGGTCAGGTACTGGCTCTGTCTCATGATGTTGAAGGTGTACCAGTCGTTCTGGCAGTCCGCCCGGCCGCCCACGTTGCGCACCTTGTCGAAGGTGGCGAATTCCAGCCTGGCGATCTCCTCCACCAGCTCCTTGTCCGTTTTCCGCAGAAGTCCCGCTTTCTGCAGCAATTCCTCCGTATGGGCGTCCAGGTAGCTTTCCGTATCGCTGATAAAGCCCTTCGCATACAGCTTTCCGGCCAGGACCCGGCCCAATTTTTCCAGGACGGAGGCTTTCTTTTCCCGGGCTTCCCGGACTTTCCCGGACAATGCGCCGCTCTCTGAAATTCCCAAAGCGTCTGATTTCTCCGGCACCACCGGCGCATCCGCCAGCTCTTTCAGCAAGGAAGACACCTCTTCGCAGTCCGCCAGCTTTTCCAAACCTTTATATAACCACTTGTCATGAAGGGGATAACGGTTCTCCATATAGTAGCACAGCTTCATGGCGCATTTCTGGGCCTCCGCCAGCAGGATTCCAGCCGTCACCCGATCCCCTCTGCCGAGCATCCGGCCATAATTATATTGTCCGGACTGGGCGAACCCCGCCGCACCTTCCGCCAGCTTTAGATACTGGATGTCCTCCGGGTAGCCCTGGGAAAGCAGGCTGCGGACGCCTCCGAAGATGCCGGGACCGTCATAGAACACTTCCCCGTTGACAGAAGCCGCCAGTGAAGCATCGGAGACCTGCTGCCAGTTGACGGGCCGCTGCATGCTCCCGGCGGAAAGACTCTCACCAGACACGCTCTCACCAGACACACTTCTTCCAATCTCCTCCCAGGTTCCGGACAAGGGCTCCCCCAGCAGTCTGTCATAGAAACCGTTGATCGTCTGCACACCCCGACGGCCCCGGCCCTGGCCGCTGACCGTCCTGGTATACCCTTTGAACTCCTTCAGCAGCTGCTCATAAGCTTCCTGCAGTTCGGGCCCGATCTGCTGCCATACCTCTTCCGTCACCCAGAGGCAAAAATCCGGCCCCCAGTCATGATCCCTGGATACCGCATCGTCCAGGCCGAAGCAGTCGGAGCCTTCTCCCACCAGCCCGGCGGCGATCATGGCTTCCTGTTCCGGGAATTTTTCCCGCAGCATGGGCCTGCCGTAGGTTTCAAAATATTCCCGGCACAGGGCCAGGCCGGAGGGAGATTCCATGGCTTCCTCGCAGACCTTCAAGGATTCCTGCAGCCTGCGATAATGCTCGTTTTCCCCCAGGGATCTGCGCACGCATTCCATCGCCTTGCGGTAATTGGCCGCCGCCTCCCGGTAATTTCCTTTTTTATACAAATAAGCCGCCAGGGAGGACAGGGCCGCACTGTAGTGGGCCTCCTCCATGCCTTTGGCCTCAAAGATGGCGATGGACTTCCGAAAATCCTCCGCCGCTTCCTCGTCCTCCTCCAGCTTCAGGCAGGTGGATGCCAGGTTAGCATAGGTGACCGCCAATTCAAAAGAGAAATCCTGGCCGCCCTCCTTTTGATTTTCCTCCACGATGGCCAAGGCCTCCAGAAGGTGCTCTTTTGCCTGAATGAAATCCCCCATTTCCTGATACAGGAGACTGATGTTGTTGTGCAGGCTGGCCACCAGCATGTCCTTCGGGGGCAGCAATTTCCGGTAAAGCTCCATGGTTTCCCTATAACAGTCCATGGAGTCCCGGAGCCGTCCGCCCGCCCGGTAGGCGTTGGCGATGTTGAGAAGGGTGGTGGCATAGGGAATGGTCCCCTCCAGCCCCATCCGTCCCAGGAGGGCCCTGGCCTGGTCCGCCAGCTGATAAGAAACCTCCGCCTGGCTGGTCTCCCGGTAATATCCGATCAATTCGTTCAGCAGGGTCAAAAGGGCATTGTCGTCCTCTTCCTGCACCGCCTGAACGATGCTTTCCTTCATCAAAGTTTCCGATTCCGGCCCCCTGTTTTCCTCCTGCAGTTTGTCGATCTGTTGAATGATGGCTTCCAAATCCAGCATGTCCTTGTCCTCCCTCGATTTTTATATGTCTGATTCAAATTCGTGCGCTGAACCCTGCTCCGCTCCCGGCCCGCCCGGTTCTTCCCAAGTATCAAGCTTCCCCTGAAAGGGATAGTGCTTTTTGTCCGGAAGCTTTTCCCGGGCCGTTTCTGCGATCTGGGCCCGCACCGCCTCGATCTCCTCCCGGAAACCGGCGGCGGAGAGCCTGGTCGCCCCTTCTCCCCAGATGATCATCTGCTCCAGGGCATCGGAAGTGGCCACCGTCACATGATATTTCCGCCCGATCTGATGAACCGTTTTCTCGATGTACTGGTCCGCAGTCTCCGCTTCCTTCGTGTAGACCACGTAGATGTTGTGGTATTTTTCCACGCTGCCCGGATTCCCCTTCACCTTATAGGCATCGAACACCAGGATCACCGTATTGTGCCTGAATCCCTGATAATTGCACAGGATGTCCATAAGCCGTCCCCTGGCGCCGTCAATGCTTTCCCGGGACAGCTCCCGCAGATCCTCCCAGGCGAAAATAATGTTGTACCCATCCACCAGAAGATATTCTTCCCGGGGCGACCCTGGCCCCATGCCGGTGCTCTCGCCCGGGAGCGAAGTCCCGTTCCCGGAAGCGGAATCTCTTCCTGAAGAAGCGCTTCTCGTCTCCATCCGTTCCCGGCTGCGCTCAAAAAGGTTCCGGTCTCTCTTGCTGGGGCCGTAGGTTCTGGTGAAAATCTCTTCCAGTTCCGCTTCCTCCGCCCCGTAGGCACGTCGTCCGGAAGCATCTGCCGACCCCCGGGAAGCGTTCCTTGTCCGCCTGTCGGAACCAACGCCCCGGTCTCCGAAACCGGCACTCCTGCTGCCGGAGCCCGCTCCCGGCCACGCCTGGCCTATACCGGGCCCGCATCCGTTCCTGCCCTGGCCGCCTTGACGGCCGTTCCCGGATTCGCCATTTCCACGCTCGCCATTTCCAAATTCACCGGTTCCCATCTCCTCGCTCTGGTCTGCTGGGAACTGAAGGCCCGTTTCTACATGAGCGAAGGCATCCACCTGGTTCCAGGGCACCACGAAGCCCGCCCCGTGGGCACAGAACACACTGCCGGTGGGATTTTCCAGATCCGCCTCCGGGTCGTAACCCGTCCGCTCTATCACTTCCTCCGCATTGTGACAGGGTTCATATCCGGCCATTTCACAGACAAGACGCCCCCTGCCATGAGTGTAGGCAACCACCTCCGTCTGATATCCCCTCATGGTGACCACCGGCGCTTTCCCCTTGAAGAGGGCCATCCCGCCCTCCAGCGCCGGGGGCTGAAAGCTGCCTTGCATCTTCTGGATGTCCGTCATGGCCCGGCCGATGGTTTCCTCCGGCACCTCCAGCGTGAAAGCGTACATCGGCTCCAAAAGTGCGCACCGGGCTTTCCTAAGCCCCTGCCGCACCGCCCGATAGGTGGCCTGCCGGAAATCCCCGCCCTCCGTATGCTTCAAATGGGCCCGTCCGCCCACCAGGGTAATGCGCATGTCCGTGATCTCCGAACCGGTCAGCACCCCTACGTGTTGTTTTTCCTCCAAATGAGTCAAGATCAGCCGCTGCCAATTGCGGTCCAGCGCGTCCTCGCTCAGGACGCTCTCAAACTGCAGACCGCTGCCCGCCTCCCCCGGCTCCAGGAGCAGATGTACCTCCGCATAGTGCCGCAAGGGCTCGAAATGTCCGATCCCCTCCACCGGCCCCAAAATGGTTTCTTTGTATACAATACTGCCCTCATCGAATTCCACGGCGAGGCCGAAGCGTTCCTCGATGAGATTTTTCAGCACTTCTATCTGCACCTCTCCCATGACCTGGGCGTGGATCTCTCCCGGTCCTTCCTTCCAGACGATATGAAGTTCCGGAATCTCTTCCTCCAGCTCCCGCAGCCTCCCCAGGCTTTTCGCCGCATCGCTGCCCTCCGGCAGACGGATCCGATAGGTGAGCACCGGCTCCAAAAGCGGAACCGTCCCTTCCTTCTCCGTCCCGATCCCCTGACCGCTGTAGGTTTCCTTCAGTCCCGTCAGGGCGCAGACCGTCCCGGCGTCCGCAAAGTCCGCCAGCTGAAAGGCCGCCCCGTCATAAATGCGGATCTGGTCCACCTTTTCCGTACCGATCAGGGATTTCACCTTCAAAGAGCCGCTGGTGATCTTCAGATGGGTCAGACGGTTGCCCTGGGCATCCCTGGAAATTTTATAAACCCTGGCCCCGAAGGCCTGCCTGCCGGAAGACCTCTCCTGCTTGCCTGCCGAAACCAACGAGCCGCCGGAAACTCCCGTCTGGCTGCCCGCCGCAGCCGATGAACCGCCGGAAACTCCCGCCTGACCGCCCGCCGCAGCCGACGAACTTTCCTCCGGCCAGAATCTCCGAAGTCCTTCCAGGAATTCCTCCACCCCGGTCAGCTTCAAAGCGGAGCCAAAAAAGCAGGGAAACAGCTCCCGCTCCCCGATGGCCCGGCGGACGCTGGCATCTGCGATCTCCCCGCTCTCCAGATATTCCTCCATCAGGCTTTCCCGACAAAGCGCAAGATTCTCCAGGAACGTTTCCCTCTCCTGATCTTCCCCGAAATCCACACACCTCTCGTCCAGACGCTTCTGCACCTCGGCCAACAGCTTCCCCCGGTCCGTTCCCGCCTGATCCATCTTGTTGATAAACAAAAAGACCGGCACTCCGTACCTTTTCAGCAGACGCCACAGGGTCTCCACATGGCCCTGCACCCCGTCCGCACCACTGATCACCAGGATCGCCGCATCCAATACCTGCAGGGTGCGCTCCATTTCCGCCGAAAAATCCATATGCCCCGGGGTGTCCAACAGGGTCACCTGGTACTCCCCCAGGCCCACCAGGGCCTGTTTGGAAAAAATGGTGATCCCTCTGGCCCGCTCCAGGGCATAGGTATCCAAAAAAGCGTCCTTGTGGTCCACCCTGCCCAATTTGCGCAGTTTCCCGTTCAGATAAAGAATTCCTTCCGCCAGCGTCGTCTTGCCGGCATCCACATGGGCCAGGATCCCAAGGACCACTTTTTTTCGACTTTCCATAGATCAACAGCTTGCCTTTCCAGTTTCTACGATTCCTCCTTCCATTTTATACTCTCACTCCTGGAAAAGCAAGAGTTCTTCTCTTTTTTCCCACAACCAGCGCAGCATCTTTTCGTTGGCCGCAGCGATGCGCCGAAACTTGTCGAACCGATTGAAATAGGCCACGCAGATGAACTGAATGGAGAAAACCATGTAGGGCAGGGCCTGGCGCTCTTCCCGGGACAAAAAACATTTCCCGTTTTACGATTTTCTCTTGTAGGAAGGGCTATAATTTGATAAAATTCTGGAAGGACGGCAAAAAAAGACGGAGAATAGGAGGCGCAAGCTTGAAAATACAACGCTACAGACATGAGATGGATCATTCCTACACCCTGGGGGCCACCCTGACCTTTGAACTGGTGAAATGCGCCCCGGAACTGGCTTCTCGGATTTTCATCAGCTCAGAAACGGAGCTTTCCGGCGGCATTGGGGAGCTTCTGAAGCTGTGCGGCCAAAATGAAATTCCCGTGGAGAAAAATGACAAGGCCTTCAACATTCTTTCTCCCAAAGGAAACTGCTTTGTCATCGGAGAATTTCGCAAGCGCTCCGGGAAGCTCCGGGAAGGCTCCCACTTAGTCCTGGCAAATCCTTCCGACGCCGGTAACCTGGGCACGATTCTGCGAACCGCCGCCGGTTTCGGGCTGAAGGACATCGCCGTGATCAGCCCCGCCGTGGACTGCTTCGACCCTAAGGCGGTACGGGCCTCCATGGGCGCTTTTTTTCATGTGAACATCGAATATTTTGAAAATATTCAGGATTATATGGCCAGATTCCCGCAAAATCACCGGTACGCCTTCATGCTCACGGCCAGCACTCCCATCCGGCGGATTTCCATACGGGAGCCTTATTCCCTGATCCTGGGCAACGAGGCCGCCGGACTGCCGGAGGAATATGCGGATTTCTGCGAAACCGTCATCATCCCCCACTCCCGGGACATCGACAGCCTGAACCTCCCCATCGCAGCCAGCATCGCCATGTACGAGTTCACGAAGGAGAAGTGGGAGGGGTAACAAAGGATCGTTATTGCCGGAAAATATATTTTCCTTTCCCACTTCCCTCTATTGCATGAACAATGTGCAATTCGCACATCCTTTTGATATATGATGTTGCAGTAGGTTCGGAACACCCCAACACTTCTACTATTTTAGAATTACCAAATACTTCCGAGCCAAGTTGCTCATATATTTGGATCAATTTACGTTTCGTACTGAACGAACAATGTGAATCCATAATAATTTGTTTGATTTCTTGGGTTTCACTCTCAATCTCAACTTTTTTCTTGGGTTTCTCAACTTTTTCCTTGGGTTTCGCACCATTCTTTATTTCCAGATACTCCTCATTTACTGGAATCACAACAGAAGTAACATTATCCGTAATGTCAAAGGTTTTATAATATTAATATAACCATATGTATATGGGGGAGTATAGCTACTCATATATATCACCTCATTTTAACTTGCTTATTATCTTACGAATACATATATTCCATCTTCAAATGTGCGATTTGTGCTGAAATAGAGATTACACCAAGTGATCCTCATGAATCAGGAACAGCCCGGTGTTTTCTTTTGCAGTATCAAGCATACGCTGCGTAAAGCCGCTTTTACTGAATACTCCGAAGATAACATCATACCCGGGAAATGCCTTGCGAATTTCAGCAGCACCATCAACCTTTTTTTCAACGCAAAATACACCGGCACGTCCACCGGCTGTTCATGGTGTTTACCATGGTGTTTACCATGGTATTTACATTCTCCTGCAAATATCCGCTTATTTTGATGGTCTATGGCCATTACATCAATTTCTGTATCTCCATCAAAATCGTTCAGCCAGTAAGAGCCGATTAGGAGGATTAAGAACCTTTTCTTCCCGTGGGGATTGCCAAGAGCTTTCGGACACGGATCTCCAGAAGCTTCTCCAACGCCTTCAGGTGTTCCTCCGGGAAATTGATGGAAGAATGTCGCTTAAACATAAAGCCAATCATCCGGCGAAGCTGCTCCTTTTGCTTCGCCCCCATCACGGCAGCGCAGACCTCCTCAAAGGACAACCGATAGGGATTTGTTCGAGTCGCAGCGTATTCCTGCAGCTTTTCAAAATTCCCGATCTCTTCCCGTCCGGCATAGCATAGAAGAGACAATCCATTATCGAAAATAGGAGCCGGGGCCTTAATCTCACCCGTGTGATTATCCCGGAGGACGCCAAAGTTCCCAAAATGTCGATCCTCGTTGTAGATCAATGCATCAAATACCAGCATACTGCGGATCTGTTCGCCAAATTCCGGGCCAAGGGCATCATAGTATTCCAGACACTTTTGAAGTCCTCCGCTCTTTACCAACCGGCCAATGGAGATATACGAAGTGTCCACATCAGTAAATAGAGCGCATTTGGAAGCCGTGATTCCTTTCCAGTTTTCCAGATCGTAGTGAACGGCGTTCAACCCCATGGTTTCTGCGATCTGAGAAGCATAATATTCGCAATAAGGTTCCCTGCCCGTGTTGGAGGCACCGCTGGAGCCTCCTTTGTAAAGATAAATTCCATCCTTCTCGATGAAACGCCACGCTTTTGGCAGCATACCGCCAGTGGTCAACTCCGGAGAAGTTGTGAAGGCCTCCCGACTCTGTCCCGCACCGGTGTAAGCCACCAGCGCCAACATTTCTGAAAAACGGTTCTCATACAGATTATAGTCCGCAAACTTTCCATCAAAACCTTCTGGAACGACCCAATAGCTGTCATTCAACGAAAGGCCTTTGCACACATCGATGATACCTTTGATATCGTTATGGCTCAGTCCCAACATTTTCAGGATTTCATCCACAAAGGTTCTGTTTTTCGGGATCACACGATGTTCCAGCCATTTGATAATCCCCTCATCGGTACAGTCCATATCCAGAGGGAATAAATGCCAAAATTCTCTATTCACAGAAACGGTCTCCGCCACCAGCCCTTCCAGGCCCCGTTTTTCCATCGTGAATTTCATAAGTTCCGTATCATATATACGAAGGCTGTAAACATTTTTTCCCATTTCTTTCCGATCCTCCAAGGAAAACCTATTTCAAAATTTTTTCAGTCGGTAAACCGTTAATTTGAGGCAAAAGTTAGCCCCGGATTAAACCCATAAGGGGTCAAAAAAGGGCGGTTAGCCCCAATTTTAACCCCTTTAAACCCATAAAAAACGGTTCAAATCACGTCAAATTTGGACAGCCGTTTCAGAATTTTGGGTATAAGAAAAGCCCGGAAAATGGCGTA
>CANQPH010000049.1 GCA_947625675.1 uncultured Acetatifactor sp. | reverse complement strand
CTGCGATGTAACACCGAGCTTTTCGGCTAAATCTGTTTGCAATAAGCCCGCCTTACGTCTGAATACAGCCATCCTTTTTCCAAAATGAATTTTGTTTACCACAATTTACACCTCTTCCTTCTTGGTGCTTAAATTATACCGCACTTCTCAAACGCATTGGAAGCGACAGGGTGTTGTACATATTCCAACATCTACAACTGCCGGTTGGAGAACATAAAAATCATTGCCGTTCACGGCGTTCAGAACCGACGGGATGAAGAACGTATTTTTGATTCGGATACCCCAGTTCTTCAACAAGAACGTCTTCGATAAACCCGTACTTTTCGTAAAGCGCCCTCGGAGCAGATCCTTTTTCATCCTCCGCCCGAAACGTGCATACGGAAATTTCTTTGGTTCTGTCTAAATTTCGCAGAACTTCATCCATAAGCATGGAGGCGACTCCAAGACGTCTGTAATCAGGTGCAACGCCAAGACAACAAATCATGTTTCTGCTTTTGGAAAAAAGCAGAACGCCCACGATCTCGCCCTCTGCTTTTACACAAATTGCCTGTCTCTTATTCATGAACTTGAGCACCGTTGTTTTATGGGCGTGCAGCTTTTCCTCAGCTTCCAAACCCGGAAAATTCAGCTTGATCCGATCTACAAGGTGCATCCAGTTCTCAATATCTGTCGGCGAGCCATATTCGAGATTCATTTCCGCAGCCTCCACATGGATTTTCTTTATTTTCGTTTTGCCCCACCGGTCTAATCATTTGTCTTCCAATGCCCGTATCTCTTTCCTCCAACACGTTTAATGCGTCCGGACTCACGCAGTTTTTTCATTTCCCGTTCTATAGTTCTGGTT
Organism: uncultured Acetatifactor sp.; assembly: GCA_947625675.1. Classification (GTDB taxonomy): domain Bacteria; phylum Bacillota; class Clostridia; order Lachnospirales; family Lachnospiraceae; genus Acetatifactor. The sequence goes on along the minus strand of CANQPH010000049.1, from coordinate 23,368 downwards.
GTAAAATCCGAGATTACCTTTCTGCGCTGTTCGCCAAAGTCTGGCGGTGGAATCGGTATTCTATTGAATCAAACTCTACTCTGTACCCAAAACACTAGTACAAGCTTCTTCATATTTCACATAAGAAGGCATTGTCTTAAGAGCTGTTTGCAACTTACGACGCCGACTGTTAAGACTTCCACTATTTGGTGCAAGATACTTTCCAATCTTATCAGAATTACAGAACTCATTCCACTCAGTAATTATCTCTTTTGTCCTTGTTACAACTTCCATATGCGAATCATCATCAGCATTGAATCGCGGAATAATCTTATACGGGAGCGTATGTATATGTCTTGCACCAAATCCTCCCTGCGGCTGAAAATCGGATATTGCAACAGACAAAGTGCCACTATTCAATATTCCAACAATGAAAAGTGCCTCATCTTCAGATTCTGCCAAATACCAATATAACGTTTGATCAATAATCAATTTATTCTTATCCAGTGAATTCATATCCGTATAAGCAGCGCATGGATTGGCACCGCCTGCATTAGATAAAACAAGCCATCTTGCTAATAGGAAACTCTGTTTATCCAGCTTATTCCTTATATTGATCTTCTGATCAAATAGTGTAGACAATGACATTTTGCTCTCTATTTGAATCTCATTGAACACATAGGATGTCCCAGGATTCAACAAAGCTATTTCATCATCAGTTAGTCCCTTCCATCTACCATCGACATTTTTTCCGGGAAGGATAACTTTCGCTGGTCTTGCAATTAAAAATGGAGACAAGTGCTTTGAGATAAAGCAATCATACATATAGTCATCACTGAAACCTTCAGCAACCAAATCTCTGCATACATCCTTATGACTGTCACTAAGCAGATAATACAATTCCGATGTATTATCAATTTTCTTGATAGACCATGTTCCGTTAGGTAACTTAGTAAACTCATGGAACAACGCCGTTCTTGGCATAACATCAGCACCTTGATTAAATTCCCAGGGATTTGAATTAATAACATCTAGAAATTCCGCTGCCTCTCCTTTGTTTGTCCATGCAGACCTATTTCCCTGCCTATTAAGTGTATAGTTACACTCAACATACGAATCCGGTTCATCATAAACTCTTCCTATAATTGGATATTCGGTCTTTTCTTCCGTTTTTAACCCTCCGAGAACAACAGCTTTATTTTTGAATGTAGTTATAGGCAATTCCCAAATTGTATCTACATTGACATCAACAGAATGGTCTGAATCTCTATACTTCCCCAGCCTAAATGGATTATGATGATATCCGCTTAATATGCTTCCAGGCATAACACACATCCATCTTGCACCATCTTTTAGGTATTTATCGATTGATGCTAATAAAAAGGTTGTTGCCAATTCCATATGAAGATGAGATGCCCCCGGCGGCTTTATCCCGAAAGAATCTGTTTTTCTTTGCAAAGCTTTTTTATATGGATTGTCAGCCAATTTACTCATCGCAAGCCATGGTGGATTAGAGATAATACAGTTGAACTGATTTGTAACTAGTCCTGGCTTATAACTATTATTCAGAATAAAATACCAGATTCCGTTGCGTCCTTGTCTTTGAAGTCTTTCCAACTGCAATATCAAGCTATATGCTGAAATTCTCTGCTCCTGTCTCTCAATATGAGATAAAACTATATTGCTTTCTGCTTCCACAGAAGATAACACATAATCGATCTGTTTTTCTGTAAGATCACTTTCCTCCTGGGCCGCTCTTTTCATGGCATATTGGTAACAAATAGACATAAATGCGTCAAAATTTCGCCTATGAGCAGGTGTCAGCATGTGTCCCGGAATTTCAACCTTATTATTATCAAAATGCATAACATAAGAATCCTGGCCACTGGAAGGCATATTATGTGTGATAGGTGTCGCTGCAAAAAGTGAATCAGCATGATAAACCGGAATAGTGATTTGACCATTATGATATGGAAATAAATCCCTCATAAACATTACCCAGTTGACCTTTGCAAGCATTACAGCAAGAGGATCAATATCAAATCCCATAACACATGAGAATACCACTTCGTCTTTTGCGGCATCATAATCACGTGTGTTTATTGCATACTTCTTGCGCACTTTTCTGATTGTTTCAATTAAGAACACTCCCGAACCACAACACATATCCAAAATTCGCAGCGCTTCATCAATGTCCTCAATGACATGATCAACCATGCTTCTCGCAACCCAATGAGGTGTGAAATCCTGTCCCAGGAGCAAACGATGTTCACGATTCGACAATTGCGCCAATAAAGCCCCAAACAGGTCTTCTTCAGCAATTACCTTAAAGTCATAACTAACCAAGAGCCGTTGTATTCTTTTTGCGCATTCTACAAGGCCATCAACATAAGGCAAATTATTTAACCAGCCAAAATAATCATAATCCACAAGATTTTGTATATTCTTTTGCTGAAAATATTTCCCATTCAAGATTTTAATAATTTCTGCATCATTACAAATTAATGGAGCGCCATTAAGAATATTTGCGCAAATGACCTTCGCAACAGTAACCAAATAATACTCATTTGTATATGTATCCATAGAAAATGTCCCGTATTCGGATGCTCCTAAATACGCAACAAAATTCTGCCAAACGTTTTTGATTAGCTCTGCATAAGAAGGATTTGTACGCATTGCATTCTCAACTACGCTTTTGAAGCCATCAATTTCTCTGCGATAAAAATCACTTTCCAATCCGAAATCAAGCACTAATGTTTTTGCCGTAAGAATTCTGGATTCTTCCCTGCCTAGAAACCTATTTACAAACAACTCGAACTTATCCATTTCCTCATCCGTACAATCAGAAAGGTCTACAGAATCAATTTGTTCAAGTTTGATATCGTTGGCCCCAAATAGTCTTCCTCTGTCAAAATTATCTACAATCTGAATCGTGTATCCATACCATCTCACCGTATCTGACAGTATTCCAAGGATTTCATTTTCAGCAATGCCTAAATTGCATAGCGCTGCACAGTATTCCTTTACTTGATGATATCCTTCGTTAAAAATAGCAGGAATCTTAAGGTTCTTTTCATATTCAATCGCAGTTTTTCCAACGATTGAATCTGCAAATCCTATCCGTTCTTTTCCTTTAGTATTCGCAAAATGAAGATAGGTTTCTGTTCCCATCACATGCTCTTGAATCCACCACGGTCTATCAGGAAATATTCTACTAAGGCTCGCTGATAGCAGGTGCCTTAGTTTATCTTCCACGGAGCCATTATCTATTTCATGCTGAGCAATTGCAGCAAATGATCTTAATTCGCCTTTATTCATCAGTTTTACGCCCAGTCCTTTCCTCTACTTTTTTTATGAGTAATGCTTCCAACTGTCTACTCACAAACCCTCTGTTTTCATCCCCAAATGAAGATGTTACAATTTCATCAATTTGTTTTTGAATCTTTCCATTCATATTTCTATTTTTCAGAATCGTCTTACCAATGCTTTCAAGCTCTGTTTTCTTAGTATCATCAATTTTGGGAAACACTATTTTCCTCACATGACTTGCTTCAATTTTTAAGGCACCACCGCCCATTGCAGTTCCTATGATTTCAAGAAAAAGCTTTACCCACGTAGAGTTGAACAAAGAAAATGTAATAAGTTGGTCTCGTTGCCTTGGATTCCAGAGTGTAATAAAGTTTGCATCAACTATTATCTCTTTTCCTAAAACCTGATTAATAAATATGGTCTCAGGGCTCTCACTGCAAACACGAGAAATACATAGATTTGGCACATGTCTTTTCCTCAATGTGGGGAGCATATACCAAAATCTCTCAAATTCATCACCAATTTTCTTTTCATTCGTAATGACAGCTGAAAGTTCCTTAAATGGCTTTTTCCGTGATGGAGATATGAAGCTTTCTCCTTGGGTAATATAATCATCTAAATCAGAATCCATTATGGTATAGTGTGAAGCTGCTTCTTTCGTTAATCTATAGTAATCCGCTTGCCTTACTTGATGCTGAATGTAAAATATGCACTTATGTAAATCATCATAATTAGCTACAAGCCCATTAATATCAGAACGTTTCTTAAAAGCTTTTCTTACATTATCTGAAGACAGTGCTATTCTATGATCATGCCATGATTCTGTTTGAACGACGGACACTGTACCTTCTGATAGTAACTGAGCATAAAAGAAATCGTTTGCGCCTGTACGAAGCCCCTGCCCGACAGACCACCCCATGGCTTCCAAGGATTCATATTCAACTCCATTACAATTGTTCACTATCTCTCTTATTTCATTCGGAAGAAAATCCGAATCCTCAACTATCACTTTATCCTCTTCGCGTACCCACCTCTGCTCATTGATCTTTCCGATCAGGCCGGGAAACAACTCTACCGCTGGAATAATCCTTGAAGAATAATTCTCCGATGAACATATTGCCTTTGTAACAATAATCTGAGTTACCGCCTCATAACCAAAATAACCCTTATACTTCATGTTGCCAACAAGTGACTCTTGGTTTTTTATTCCAGATTTTAATTCAAGAAGTACCGTATCTGAAAAGCTACTCCCTATAGGTTCGTTTCCTTTTCTTTTACATATAACCAGACACGTCCGTATTTCGGCGTTCTTAAACCATGCAGACTCTACATCTCGTGCTACAGCGACAATTTCAAAGCAACGCAGAAGCAAATAGTGGATTGGCATTGCATAATCCCTGTTCAACCACGTTTCCGGAACTACCATCGCCATGTAGCCACCTTTTTTTACTATGGAAGCACATAATATCCATGATGGCACGGCCATATCCGACAAACCCGAGTAACTTCGTGATATTTCTAGATAGAGCCGTCTTTCCCGGTCGTCTAAAAGTTTTGTACGTAGAATATGGTGTATTAAACCGTCCCTTAGATCCTTCCCATCTGGCAGACCAATCTCTGGATTGCTCTTTAACGTTTGATATCTAATGTAAGGAGGATTTGTTATTACCAAATCCCAACCCTCAGTAATATCAACTTCATCGCTCTTAAAAACATCTTTAATGAGGATCTCCGCTTCCGGCACGGCATTACTGCACTTCTCTCTTACATCGCCATCAATATCTATTCCTAAAACAACTTCCGCTTGAGGATACTTTGCATATGCCGCCTTTAATAAATCCCCTTTTCCTACCATCGGATCTATTATTGATTTTATAGATAAATTTTGTGGCAACATCGATACTAACAACTCGCCTAATCGTTCCCCAGAAAAGACCTGCCCATATCGCTTTGTTTTTATGTCATCATCCCTGTAACGCCGCATCCATAACATCCTTTCTTAATTGCCGAATAAGGACATATGCATCTTTAGCATCATATGTCACATGAATGCTTTTTTGAAGACATTCATTAACATATAAAGAATATACCCTCCGTTCATCAAAAATGTTTCCGTCACTCATCGACAGGATAATTCTTTTCATAATATCTTCTTCATTTTCAAGCCCATCCACTTTATGAACCTTGTTGCTTAATAACAGTAAAGGATCTCCTTGAACCGAAGCTTCTGATACAACCTGCTTAAAACTGGCTTGCTTTTTATCCAGAATATTTGTCAGTTCAATATTCAGTCCAGAATCCGCTACTGATTTCTCAAAAGCAGACCATATCTGTGCTTTAGCTGCATGAAATACAACGGCCGCATACGATGAATCTTTTAATACTCTTTTAATCTCAGAAAACACTTTTGAAAGCATTCTCTGATAGTCCAAAATTCCTTTGTTCTGAGATGCGCTGATAATAATCTCTTTTTCTCTCTCAGTAGATTTTTCTAACCACAATTCATTAATTTGATTAACTTCTGCGTAGGGAATAAAATCGCCAAATGGAGGATCTGTAAAAACAAAATCAATTGTATGATCTTCTTCATCCAATAGCTCACTTGATTTATTCTTTGTAACAAAATCACCTGTACACCTCTCAAGCAATTTGTATGCCTCATAAAATGGTTTCGATTTTCTTTCCAGTCCTAAAATAATGTTCTTCTCGACAGGTAACTTGCTTATGTATAGAACCCCACTTTGCGCTCCTGTTAAAACGAAATCCTTAGCGTTTTTCTTCGCAACAACACGCGTCATCAAGGTACAATGCGAAGCATTATAGCTAAGAAGCAATAACCTCAAGGCATCTTTTATTTTAGGATCATATGCTTCAGTATCATCCCACAATTTACGCATGACTAAATAATTGCGAGACGTATAGAATTGGTGTAAATACGAAATACCAAAATGGTATCCCTTTCTATGTAGTTCCCCCCATTGAATTTTCTTTGGTTCGTCACTAACGCCCTGTAATTCCATATCAATACTAAGAATATTTTTAAGGTCTTCATCAGTCGCCGGCCTATCCCAGTTTTCCCCATTTGTGGTTCCATAAATCCATGCAGGTATACGTTTCTTCCTCACAGTGGTTTTTTTTAACAATCTATCCATATACTCTTCTGTCTGGAATTTCATTTCATCAACAGAAGTTTTTTTATAACAATGTGGACAAGTTATATTCTTATTAAATTTAACAGGATTTCGTGTGGTTCCTCTCTCGAAAAATGATATCTCTCTGCCACAATGCGGACATAATAATACTTCAGACCATATGATATAGCGTATAACCCCAATTTCTCCATTAGGATCTATGGCAGAGTAATAATGCATTAACCGACCTTTTTCCTTCTCCACAAAATCCACAACTGCTTTTTGAAATTCGCTCGCCTTTAATCTGTTACTTATAGTTTTGGCAGCAAATGAACCATACGTTCCGATTTCATACCCGATTGCATTTCTTAGCCCCCAAATAGGATTTATACCTAATTCGTAAGACAATTCTTTCATGCGGTTAGTAGGATGTTCGCATAACAATGTTGCAATACCGGTACTTCCACTACCGCTAAATGTATCCAAAACAGTATCCCCTGGTTTAGTTGTTGCAGCAATATATACAGCTATTGACTCTGGTGATATTTTGGTCGGATAGGAAAATGTGTTAAAGAAAGCCCCGCTCCTTGTAGACGGTAATGGCCTTTCAAATAATCTCTTGATATCGTTCACCTCATCGTCCCTTTCTTTTTAGTATCTCACTCCAGAATTCTCTCATTTCTCACTTTACCTGTACCGTTTTCTCCAATGAAAAAGTTTATAAACGTAGGCTCGAACCCTTTTTCTCTGAATCCTTGATACGATAATAATCTTTCAGATCCACATCGGTCCTGACTTTCGTATCCGATTTTCGGTTGCTCAAGAGACACACGGTCTCTACATTCGCCGTCCAGGGGAATTGATCCACGGCCACAGCCCTTTCCACCTGATAACCGTTCTCCCGGAAAGCCTCCAGATCCCTCGCCAGGCTGGTGGGCTTGCAGGAAATATAGATGATGCGCCTTACGCCGTAGGCCAAAATCTTGGGCAGGGCCTTGGGATGGACGCCGTCCCTGGGCGGATCCAGGATGATCAGATCCGGCTTCTCTTCGATCTCGTCCAGAACCTTCAGCACGTCTCCGGCCAGGAACTTGCAGTTGGCCAATCCGTTTTCTCCGGCGTTCCTGCGGGCCGCCTCCACCGCTTCCTCCACGATTTCCACACCGATCACCTGTCTGGCCACGGGCGCCACAAGTTGGGCGATGGTGCCCGTTCCGCTGTAGAGGTCGAAGACGACCCCTTCCGCATCCTTGCTCTTCACATACTCCCGCACAGTCTCATAAAGCACTTTCGCCCCATAGGAATTGGTCTGGAAAAAAGAAAAAACAGAGATCCGGAACTTAAGTCCCAGCAATTCCTCATAAAAATAGTCCCTGCCGTATAAGACATCCGTCCTATCGCTTTTGATCGCATCCGCTGCAGAATCGTTGAGGATATGTAGGATACCGGCAAACCGTCCGGACAGCTTCCCCTCCCGTTCCAAGGAAAGCAAGGCGTCCCGAAATCCTTCCAGCAGCGCTTCCTCTTCCGCTGACGCCCGGGCTCCTGCAGGAAGCAGGTCTCCGCCTTCCATTGACGCCCGAGCTCCGACAGGAAGCTGCTCTCCACCTTCCATTGACACCCGAGCCCCGACTGAAAGCTGCTCTCCGCCTTCCATCGATGCCTGCCCCCCAGTGTCAGACAGCACTTCCTCTCCCCCCGGGAATTGGGAGCTCGTCACCAGCGCCGCCAGGATTTCCCCGGTGCCGGAGGCCTTCCGCACCAGCAGATGCCGCAGATATCCTTCATGCCGCAAGCGGTGATAATAGGGAACCTTCCGTTCTGCGAAATAATCCAGCGCCGTTTTCAGGATCAGGCGATAGTCCCCGTCCACGATCCGGCAGTCCTCCACCGTCACCACGTCATAGAAGCTGCCTCTCCGGTGCATTCCCAGGGCCAATGGACCGTCCTTCACCTCGTCACCGAAGGTGAACTCCATTTTGTTCCGATATTCATATTCCCTGGGACTGGGCCGAATCCCTTCCCAAGTCCAGGGTTCCTCCTGTCCTTCCAGAGCCTTGTCCAACAGCTTCTTTACCTGGCTTTCCTTGATGGCAAGCTGATCCTCATAGAGCAGGGACAAATAAGCACATCCCCCGCAGACGCCAAAATGGGAACACGGATGACCTGTTTCCATGGGTGATGGTTCCAACACCTCAAGCAATCGGGCCTCCGCCTTCCCTTTTCTGACCTTGTTGACGATAAGCTTGATCTTTTGGCCGGGCAGGCTGTTCTTCACGATACAGGTTTCTTCTCCCACCCGGACGACGCCCTTGTTGGGAAAATCCACCCGCTCCACAATTCCCTCATATACCTGTCCTTTTTTCATAACAGACCGATGGCTTTAAGCCAACTCCTCTCACTCTTTACTTTCGCTCTCGTCTACAAAGAGATCTTCTTCCTCGTCCTCGTCATCTTCTTCAAAATCATCCTCGTCTTCATCCTCGAAATCTTCCAGATAATCGGGGGTGAAATAACGGTATACGGCATAAATCACCAGGGCCACCGTGATCATCGCACCGATGATGGCCAGGATCCAGAGTACCTTCTTGCAGCACTTGTTCTCCTCTTCCTTCTCATGCAGCAGGTCATTGGCCTTGATCATTTTCAAAACATCTTCCAGCTTGTTCATTCTCTTTCTCCTCCTTTTTATTCAAAACATCTTCACAACAGGTGTATCATACACAGTATATTCACGCTTACTATTCTTAGGATACCACAACTTTCAAAAAAATACTACTGGCATTTATAAGATCATACTTTTTTTAATTTGGCAAAGGAAGCATACATGATCTTTTGACCTGCCCGGTCAAAATCCACCGTCACTTTTATGTCCCTGACATCCTTTTCCAGATGCAGCACCGTTCCCAAACCGTACTTCACATGGCTTACCCGATCGCCTTCGGCGTAGTCCACCGCAGCCGGGGCCTGCTTGGGCATTCCCTTGGAAACTCCCGCCAGGCGGTTCAGACTGTCCATGCCCTTGGCGATGAAAGGCTTGTCCGCCTTCGCCGTAGTCTTGGGACGGAGCACCGCTTTCGGGCGGAAATCCCGGGCCTCACTGCGGGAGGATCCATTCTCTGCTGCTGCGAAACTGCCTGCGCCCTTACGAGCTGACCTTCCCCAGGCAGTCCCATTTCCGAAATCATCCCCGCCCTCGCCCATTCTCTGCCACTGCTTCCTCCCCCAAACTGTACCGCCGTCCAGAAGTTCCTCCGGGATTTCTTTCACGAACCGGCTCACCGTATTGTACTGGGTCTCCCCACGTAGCATCCTGGTCCGGGCGGAAGTGAGGGTCAGATCCTCCTTGGTCCTGGTGATGCCCACATAGGCCAGCCGCCGTTCCTCTTCCAATTCAGAAGGATCTTCGGCGTTGGCGGCCTGATAGCTGGGAAAAAGCCCGTCCTCCATGCCCGCCATGTACACCGCCGGGAATTCCAGTCCCTTGGCGCTGTGCAGGGTCATGAGCAGCACCCGGTTGCCGTCATCGTTCATATTGTCGATGTCCGCCACCAGCGCCACCTCTTCCAGAAACTCGCTCAAGCTTCCCTGGTCGCGGGCTTCCTGGAAGCTCACCGCCTTATTGACCAGCTCTTCCACGTTATGGATCCGGTCTTCCGCATCCTCTTCCGCAAAACTGTCCACATAAGATTTATAATCAATTTTTTCCAGGATATCCAGGATCAGGTCACTGATGCTCATAAACTCCGCCTTGGTCCGGAAGGTGCGGATCAGGGTGACGAAGGCGTTGATCTTTGCAATGGGACGGCCCAGATCCATGATGTTGTCCGCATCCTCCAGAGCCTCGTAGAAGCTGATATCCCGCATCTGGGCATAGTCATCGAGCCTGGCTATGGTGGAGGGACCAATGCCCCGTTTGGGGATGTTGATGATCCTCTTCACCGCCACCTCGTCCAGGCCGTTGTCGATGGTTTTCAAATAAGCCAGCACGTCCTTGATCTCCCGACGAGAATAGAAATTCACCCCTCCCACCACGTCATAGGGGATGCCCTCCGTAATCAGCCGTTCCTCCAGCAGCCTGGATTGGGCGTTGGTGCGGTACAGCACGGCGAAATCCCCGAATTTTCTGGTTCCTCCGGACACCTTGGAAACGATGTCCCCCACGATGTAATCCGCTTCTTCGTAGGCCGTGTCGAACTGCCGGAAATGCACGTTGCTGCCCTCTCCCCGGTCCGTCCAAAGCGCCTTGTCCTTCCGTCCCTTGTTGTGACGGATCACGGCGTTGGCCGCATTCAATATGTTTCCGGTGGATCGGTAATTCTGCTCCAGCTTGATCACCTTAGCCTCCGGGTACACCTGTTCAAAATTCAGGATGTTCCGGATGTCCGCCCCCCGGAATTTATAAATGGACTGGTCATCGTCCCCCACCACGCACAGGTTCCGGGACTTTTCCGCCAGCAACCGAATCAGTTCAAACTGGGCTCTGTTGGTGTCCTGATATTCGTCCACGCTGATATAGCAGAAACGGTTCTGATAATTTTCCAGCACCTCCGGGCACGTCTTGAACAATTCCACGGTTTTCACGATCAAATCGTCAAAATCCAGGGCATTGTTCCTGCGCAAGACCTCCTGATACTCCTCGTACACCTCCCCGTACCGGCGTTTGGTGAAATCTCCCCGAGTCTGGGAGCGATACTCCAGAGGGCTGATCAGCTTGTCCTTGGCGGAGGAAATCACGTTTAGGAATTCCTTCTCCCTGGTCTGCTTGGTATCGATGCCGAAGCGCTTGCAGATGTCCTTGACGACGCTTTTCTGGTCATCCGCGTCATAGATGGTAAAATGATTGTCGAAGCCCAGACGGTCGATATGGCGCCGCAAGATCCGCACGCAGGTGGAATGAAAAGTGGCCGCCCAGATCTGCTCCGCCCCGAATCCGATGATCCGGTTCAGTCTCTCCCGCATCTCCTCCGCCGCCTTGTTGGTAAAGGTGATGGCCAGGATGTTCCAGGGACTCACCCCCAGTTCCTCTATCAAATAGGCGATTCTATGGGTCAGCACCCTGGTCTTGCCGCTCCCGGCCCCCGCCAGCAAAAGCAGCGGCCCCTCCGTAGTCAGGACCGCTTTCTTTTGCTCTTTGTTCAATGTATCATATACGCTCATATGCCCTCGCTGTAATGGAATTACCGGATATCGTTCTCGTCAAAAACATCCCCGCACTCCGGGCAGAACTTGGGCGGATGGGCAGGATCCTCCGGTTCCCAGCCGCACTTGTCGCACCTGTACAGAGGCGCTCCCGCAGGCTTCTTCGCCCCGCATTCCGTGCAGAACTTGCCCTGATTCACGGCGCCGCAGCTGCAGGTCCAACCGGCCTCTGCGGGCTTGGGAGAACCGCATTCCGCACAGAACCGGCCCCGGTTGTCCGTCTTGCCGCACTTGCAGGTCCAGCCAGGCACGGGTTCCATCTTCTGAGCGCCGGACGAAGGCGCCGCCTTCTGTCCGCTCACGGGGCCGAAACCCATCTGCTCCGCCGTGGGCTGCCCGGCCTGCGCCTGGCTCTGTCCGCCCATCTGGAACAGCTGGCCCGCATTGATGCCTCCGGCCATGTTCGCCATGTTCATTCCGGCAAAGGCCATCATGGGCCCGGCGTTCTGATTGGAGGCCGCCGCCTTCATGGCTTCCGCCTGAGCCGCCGTAAGGGTGGCCGCCGCCATGCTGGAATTGCGCAGCACCGCCGTCTTCTGCAGCTCCTTGATCATCTTCTCGTCTTCTTCCGAAGCGTTGACGCCCCGGATGGTCATGGACACGATCTCGATTCCCCGCAGATCCTTCCATTTGCCGCTAAGCTCCTGATTCAGGATCTCCGCCAGCTCTGCGCTGTGGGCCGGCACGGCGCTGTAACGCACGCCCAGGGCGGAAATCCGGGCCAGGGCGGGCTGCATGGCGGTCAAAAGCTCCGCCTTCATCTGGCTGGCCATCTGGGATTTCTGATAACGGTCCGTCACATTTCCGCACACATTTTTATAGAAAAGCAGCGGATCCATGATGCGGAAGGAATATTCCCCGTTGCACCGAATGGAGATATCCACGTCCAAACCGATATTGGCATCCACCACCCGGAAGGGAATGGGCGTGGCGGTGCCGAAAAGATTGCTCATATTTTCCTTGATATTGAAATAATACACTCTCTGATCCTTGGCGGAAGTGCCACCAAAAGTGAACCGCTTCCCTGCGGCGGCAAAAGTGTTCTTGACGCTTTCTCCCAAATTGCCGGAAAAGAGGCTGGGCTCTGTGGACGTATCGTACACGAACTCTCCTGCATCCGCACAGAATTCCACCACCTGGCCCTGATCCACGATGATCATGCACTGCCCCTCGTTCACCGCCACGATGGAGCCGTTTGAAATGATGTTATCGGACCCCTTGTTGCTGCCCCGGCCGTCCATACGCTTTTTCCCCTTTACCACCAACACGTCGTTGGAAAGGGAATCACAATAAAAGTACTCTCTCCACTGATCCGCCAAAAGGCCGCTGATGGCGTCCTTCGCCGCTTTAATCAAACCCATGCTTCCTTACCTCCCGCTTTCGTTATCGTAATGCCGAATTCATCGTAACACTGAATCCATCATCGCACCAAATTTATCATGGTGCCGAATTCATCATGGTGCTGAATTCATTGTATCAAATTTTGGGAATTCTCTCAATATCTTTTGCAAAATATATTTACAAAAACTGACTTTTCAAGTAAACTATGGACAGGATAAATACTTTAATAGGGGGAAGCGCAGAAGCGAAAGGCTCCTGCGTCAAGAAGAATCACATGGGAAAGAAAGCTACCAAAGCTGCAGACAATATGTATTATATCGCCCGCTCCGAAGCGGCGGAGGACAATCCCGAGCTGAGCAGCCGGGAGAAGGCGGCTGAGATCATCGGTATCGACCGCACGAGGCTGGCCCGGATCGAACTGGACACCATTATGCCCTATCCGGAAGAGGTCAAGGCCATGGCCCAGGCCTACAACACGCCGGAGCTGTGCAACTCCTATTGCGCCAAGGAATGCCCCCTGGGCCGGAACAGCGTGAAGGAGGTGGCCATCGATGATTTCGACCGCCTGGCCCTGAAGGTACTGGGCTCCCTCAAGGACATCGATTCCCTGAGGGCCTCCCTCATCGCCATTTCAGAGGACGGGGTAATCACGGAATCGGAACGGGGTGCCTTCCAGGACATTCTGGACTCTCTGGAAAAGATCAGTCTGAACGCCAAGGCCCTGCGCCTTTGGGCCATCAAGAACATTCATCTGGAGGAGAGCTGAGTTTCTCGGCCCTCCCCTTTTTTATTGTCCGTCTCCTTTACTGACCGTTTCCCGTATTATCCGTCTCTTTTACCAACGATCCCCTTTTCCGGCTCCCTTACTGACCATCCCCCCTTTTATTGACCGTCCCCTTTCTCTCCGGCGGCCTTCCTGGCGAAGTCCGTGTTGACCAGGTCTCCGTAGGGCACCCTTTTCTCCAACACGCCGGAATCCTCCAGGATGTTCTGCAGGAGCGTGAAGGCGTCCTCTTCGAAGATCAAATTTTCCTTCCAGGTATCCTGGTCATAATATCGCTGGATGATGGTGGTCAGGGTCTCTTTGCCCGTGCCCTCGAACTGAGGGGCGATCACCTCCGCAATCTCCTCCGGGCTGTGGGACTGCACATAATCCATGCCCTTCTGCAAGGCGTTGGTGAAGGACTGGATCACCTCTCCGTGAGCCTCAATATAGCTTTTCTTGGCGGAAAAAGCGGTATAAGGGACGTAACCGGACTCCTCTCCCAGGGAAGCCACCACGTAGCCGTCCCCCTTTTCCTCCAGCGAAGTCGCATGCGGCTCGAACTCTACCGTGAATTCCCCCTGCCCCCCGGAAAAGGCGGCTGCCGTGGAGCCGAAATCGATGCTCTGGTCGATCTGCAGATCTGCGGCCGGATCGATGCTGTGCTTTCTCAGGATGTACTCAAAGACCATTTCCGGCATTCCCCCGGCCCTTCCTCCCAGCACGTTTTTGCCGACCAGCATATCCCAGGTAAAATCCGGAATGGGCTCCCTGGCAACCAGGAAATTGCCCGCCCGCTGGGTCAGTTGGGCAAAATTCACCACGTAGTCCTCGGTTCCTCCGGCATAGGTATAAATCGTGGTTTCGCTCCCCATGAAGCCGATGTCCGCCTCCCCGGTGAGCACGGCGGTCATGGTCTTATCCGCCCCGAACCCCGTCACCAGTTGGACTTCCAGGCCCTCTTCTTCAAAATAACCCTCTTCCAGGGCCACGTACATGGGGGCGTAAAAAATAGAATGGGCCACCTCGTTCAAAGTGACCCTGGTCAGCTTCCCGCCATCCCCCTGCCCCTTGTTGCCGCAGCCGGAAAGGGCCATCGCCGTCAATGAAAATGCGAGAAGCGCTGTCTTCAGATACTTTTTCATAATCCCTCCAAAAATTTTATGATGCTATAATATATGATTTCAGAGGGAAAATGTTCTTTTCCTATTTATTTGCCGCCGTCCTCTTTTCCCCTGGCAGCCAGATCATCGATCATTTTCTCAATGATCATCTTCTTCATGTACACATCGAAACTCAGCAGGCAGATAAAAGAAACCTGCGTAAAAATTCCGCATTCTCCTCCGGCGCATCCTGGAACAATTCTTCCGATTTGTGGAACTTGTCCGCCACGTCCGCCTTCAATAGCTCCACCTGCTCCTTCTCCAGGCTGAACACCTCTTCATAGATGCTCTGAAGGTTGAATTCCTCTTCGGTTTGGAAATACCTCTCCGTAATGGGCTTGAGCAGAGTCTGGATATCGTTGATGGACAATATATTCTTATAATAATAAATGAAGATCAACAGGAGCACGTGCTCCTTGGAGTACTTCTTCTTCACCGGCGGAGGCAGAAGGTCGTTTTTGGCATAATTATTGATCATGGTCTTGGTCAGGATCTTGTCCCCCTCCGGAAACCTGGAGGCCGCCTTCAGCCTCTTGTCCATGAAAGTGGTCACCTGGTCCATGTACAGATCAATATTCGGAATCTCCGAGGGCTTGATATATTCCACCCTGTCAAGGCTCCGCAGGATGCTGTTAAGCAAATCTTCCGTTTGAATGGTCATCTTGCATATCCTCCTCTGTTACCTCTATTATATAGTATTCAAAACTACATGACAACTACTTTTTTTCAATTTTGATATTTACTTTACATTTGCCATGTGTTAAAATAAGTCATGGCAGTAAAATTTTACAGCATGAAAGCACGAAATGAGGTATAATGAAAATGAATAAAAAAATCAGAACGGAAGCCGTGGACGATCTGTTGGACGCCATATTGAGCTTGAAGGACCGGGAAGAATGCTATCTTTTCTTTGAAGACCTCTGTACGGTCAATGAGCTGCTTTCCCTCTCCCAGCGTTTCGAGGTGGCCTCCATGCTGAAGGACCACAAGACCTACCTGGAAATTGCGGAGAAAACAGGCGCTTCCACCGCTACCATCAGCAGGGTGAATCGTTCCCTGAACTATGGCAACGACGGCTACGAGCTGGTGTTTGGAAGGATGCATCAGGAAGAATCCTAGAATCGAAAAGGCTGTGCAAAACCGTTGCCGAAACAACGATTCTGCACAGCCTTTTTTGCCGGATTCTTTTCATCCCTCTTCCGAACGATTCTGTTCCGACACCCCGTCCTCCGCATCTTTTTGCAGCACGTCCCGCATTTTCTGGGCAATGGAGCTTCCCTGGGACTGTGCGCCCTCTTCCGAAGGGATCTGGGTCATGTTGCACCTTCCCTGGAAAACGGCGTGCTCATCGATCACGATCACCCGTGTGGTCACGTCCCCCAACACCTTGGCGGTGGCGGTCAGCTCCGCTTTCTCCGGGGACACCACGTTCCCTTGGATCTCTCCCCCGATCAGACAAGAGACCGCTTCCACGTTGCCGCTGATCTTTCCGGAGGAACCCAGGATCAGCATCCCCGAGATCTTCACGTTGCCGTTCACGTTGCCGTCAATTCTGGCGGAGCCTTCCGCCGTAAAGTCCCCCTGGAGATCCGAACCCGGCCCCAGCATGGACGTGATTTTCACCGTGTTATTATCCTTCTTGCTCATCTTCCGTATTTCTCCTTCTCTATCTTTGGTTTACCCGTTGATGGACAGCATATCCATGGGATTGATGTAAGCGTCATCCTTTATGATCTGATAGCCGAATTTGGTGTTTTTGGAACCGATCACAAAAATGGCGGTGCCGGGAACCACCTCGTCCCCCAGTCTGACGATGGCATTTCCCCCATTGCGGTAAATCGTGATATAACCGTTCCCATGGTCAATCCATACATTGTGTCCGAATTCTCCGTCGTCATTGACCGCCGTCACCGTCCCCGCCGCAGTGGCCACGATGGTGGAACCCTCCGAAGCGGTAAACACGCTGATATCCGTTCCCGCCCCCTCATCCAGTGTGGCGGAGCCCGTCAAAGGGTATTCCGTAGGGATCTTCTGACTCTCTATCTGGGCCAGCAGCGCATTCTCAGATTCCGTTTTCTGGTTGACCGTATCGCTCAATACGGCAATCTGGGAATTGAGGTTCTCCACCTCGTTTTCCAACTCCCCGATGGTCCCTTCCAGCTCCTGAATCTGTGCCTGAAGCTCCTTCTTTTCTTCCTCCAGCTTCTCCCTGTCCCCTTCCAACGTGTCAATCACCACCTGCTGCGCATCCGACTTCCGGTTGACGAACTGCCGTATCTTATCCTCATTGATGAAATACCCGATCACGGCCCCAACCACGACGCACAGGACGATGATCAGCCCCCGGGTCAGCCAGGGAGGAAGTCCGAGCTGCTTGACGTCCGCATCCGTATCCATAGAAGTCATGATGATCACGTGCTTCTTTTGTTCACGCTTATGCTTTCTGTGTTCCAAATCAATACAACCATGCCTTTCCGCCGCCTGCGGGATCGCCGAAACCCTCTCCCATCCCCAGGCGTCAAATCATTCTATAAAAATTATTCTACCACATAAACCTATTTGAATCAACGGCTTCTTAATATTTTTGTAATAATTCACAAACCCCTTTACTTTTTCTCCAGGTTGTGCTATTCTTACACTGTTGCAAAAAACTGCAGCAGAACTAGCAGTGTTGTACTGCGATTTATGATTTGGAGGTATTACCATGAACAAAGGTACAGTAAAGTGGTTCAACAACCAGAAGGGTTATGGCTTCATTTCCGACGAAGGCGGCAAGGACGTGTTCGTACATTACACCGGGCTGAACATGGAAGGGTTCAAGACCCTGGAAGAGGGCGCTGCCGTGGAATATGAAGTGGTCAACGGTGAAAAGGGACCCCAGGCTGTCAATGTGACCAAGCTGTAAAAAAAGAAAAAACAAATAACAAACAGGCACAGGCTGCATGTCAAGAGATATGCAGCCTGATATATTTTAATCAGCTCCTTACGTAATCTAAAATTTCCTCCAGCTTCAAGCTTCCTCCGAACAGATCCAGGGCGCTCCCGATGGTCACGTTGACCCGCTCTCTTCCCAGCTCCTTCAGCTCCCTCAAGTCCTCAAAGCTGTGCACCCCTCCCGCATAGGTGACGGGACACCCTTCCCAGGCTCCCAGCAGGCGCACCAGATCTTTTTCGATTCCATTGGCCTTTCCCTCCACGTCCACCGCATGCAGCAGGAATTCATCGCAATATTCCGAAAGCCTTTCCAGCAATTCCAACGTCAGGGTTTCCTCCGTCATCTTCTGCCATCGATCCGTCACGACCCTGTATTCCTCTCCCACCCTTCTGCAGCTTAAATCCAGCACCAGGCGTTCCTTTCCCACGGCCTTCACCATTTCCAGCAGTCTGTCATAGTGAATCCGCCCGTCCCGGAACACGTAGGAAGTCACGATCACGTGGGAAGCCCCCGCTTCCAGGAACTCTCCCGCATTTTCGGGATGAATTCCCCCTCCCGCCTGCAGGCCCCCCGGATAGGCCCTCAGAGCCGACAGGGCCTGGGCTTTGGTGGCCTCGTAAAACTCGCTGGAAGAGGGATTCAAGAGGATCACGTGGCCGCCCCTTATTCCCAGCTTCCGATAAAGCCCGGCATAAAAAGCCGCATCCTGGCCGGAGACGAAATTTTCCTCGGCGGCGTCGTTTTGATCCCGCAGACTGCCTCCCACGATCTGCTTCACACAGCCATTGTGAATATCGATGCAAGGTCTGAATTCCATGGTTCCCCTCCCGACTTCTCCTTCTGAATGATTTTCAAAATAATAAATTTCAAAAAATAAATTTCAAAAATTTCCATCCGTATAAAATCCGGCGCTTTGCGCACAATAATTCCGGGACCAGAATATTCAAAGTGACACTGGAACAAAACCTCATTGGAGCAAAGTTCCATTGGAGCAAAGCGGCATTGAAACAAAATTTCACTGGAACAAGGGTCCCGGTTAGGAGGAAATTATGAATAAAGGAAAAAAGCTTCTTGTCTTAGGCCTGATCCTAGCCTATATCTGCACGGCGGCCGCCTGCAGGAGCAACGATCAGGGAAACAGCAATTCCGGCAGTCTGGCCGATAATCATGGGAACCGGCAGACGGAAAGCTACGACTCCCGAACCGGCGGCGGTTCGCAGGGCGACGGCCTTCTGGACGACGTGGGGGACGCCCTTGGAGATGCCGCAGAAGACATCGGGGCAGGAATGAACGGAGCCATGGATTCCATAACCGGCGGCACAGGCACCGATATAGGCATGGGCGCAAACGCCGGCATAGGCGCAGGCACGGGAACGGGCGCCGGATACTAAAAAGGTTCTATGAAAAAGAGGGCGTCCGCCCTCTTTTTTTCAGCTCTGTCCTTCGATGATGCTGCCCTCACGATAGGCTTCCAGCAAGGCCTCCAGGTAGTGAATGCTTTCCTGGATCTCCCGGCCGTTGTCCGTGTCCGCCACCCGTCTCCTGCGGTTATAGGTTTCCACTTCGATGGAGTCCGAAAAAATATCCAATTCCTTCTGCACGGCGGCTTCCTTGGATTCAAAGGGTTCGTGGGCCACCAGGCGCATGCCCCAGGAATTGCAGACCAGGGTATAACCGGCGATCCCCGTCTTTTTCTGATAAGCCTTTGAGAAACCGCCATCAATGATCAGCAGCTTCCCGCCGCATTTCAAAGGGGATTCACCGTGAATCTGCTCCACCGGCACATGTCCGTTGACGATGTGGGAATCCTCGGTGCTCAAACCGAATTCCTCCAGGATCCCGTTTACAACCTCTTCCTTTTCCAGCAAGCGGTAATAGCTGTTCTTTTTCTCCTTATGGGTGACGGGGTCATCGATGAAGTACCGCTCGAAGGTGGTCATTTTTTCCTTGCCGAATACCGGAGAACCGGCCCCGGTCCAGATGTACCACATCATATCCTGACCATCCCGCCTGGTGGAAGGATCCTTGGAATAATATCCCTTCCTGGCATATTGCTCCAGAACGTCATACAAAGCCTTTCCGCTGTATTCCCTGCCGAAAACATTCACTTTTGTAAAGCTGCCGTCCTCGTTCATGGGCACGCAGCCATGATACAGAAGGTTCCCATTGTAGACCTTGTACAGTCCGCCCTTGGAAAACAGGAAGCGCACGTGGCGCTGCAGCTTCTCGCAGCGCAGGAAAGCCTGCTGCAGACGGAGCATCACCTTCAGCTCTTCCTCCGTCAGCTCATAGGGATGGGCGGGATCCACCGTGGGAAAATCCATGTCCTTCATGGGATATTCGATTCCTCCCACGGTCACGGTCCCTTTTTCAAAATTCACGAAATTCAAGAGCATCCGGTCTTCCATGCCGAATTCCGGATGACGCAGGATCACCTGGCCTTCCAGCTTGAACTGTATCATGGCGATGGCCTTGTGCATCTTGGTGTCCAGGCTCAGGTCCTTGGTGTTGTAATCCGTATTGTATTTGATGGCAAAAGCGTCACAGTTGGTGTTCTCGTAGGTCTCCAGCGCAAAGGTGGCCAACGGGAGCAGATTGATGCCGTAGCCGTCCTCCAGGATGGAAAGGTTTCCGTAACGGGCTGAAATCCGGATCACGGTGGCGATGCAGGCCAGACTGCC
This sequence comes from uncultured Acetatifactor sp., assembly GCA_947625675.1. Lineage (GTDB taxonomy): Bacteria > Bacillota > Clostridia > Lachnospirales > Lachnospiraceae > Acetatifactor. Next base: position 2,864 of record CANQPH010000049.1, on the reverse strand, counting down.
GCTGGCCGCCCCCATCCACACGATGTCATGATTCCCCCACTGCACGTCCACGGAATGATAATCGCAGAGGGTGTCCATGATGATGTGGGGCCCCGGCCCCCGGTCATAGATATCCCCTACAATATGAAGATGATCGATCACCAGGCGTTGGGCCAGATGCCCCAGGGCGATGATGAACTGCGGGGCCCGGCCGATCCGGATGATAGTGCGGATGATCTCGTTGTAATAAGCTTCCTTGTCCTGGATCTCCTCTTTTTCCGTGATCAGTTCTTCGATGACATAAGCGAAATCCCTGGGCAGGGCCTTGCGCACCTTGGAACGGGTATACTTGGAGGCCACCCGCTTGATGATCTGCACCAGACGGTGGAGGGCGATCTTGTACCAATCCTCCAGATTGTCCTCTTCCTTCTGCACGATCTCCAGCTTTTCTTCCGGATAATAGATCAAAGTGGCCAGACTCTTTTTATCCTTCTGGCTGATGGTGTTGCCGAATTCCTCGTCGATCTTGCGGCGGACGGAACCGGAACCATTTTTCAGGACGTGATTGAACTGTTCATATTCCCCATGGATATCCGTCAAAAAATGCTCCGTCCCCTTGGGCAGGTTCAAAATGGACTGGAGATTGATGATCTCCGTGGATGCCGCCGCAATGGTGGGATATTGATGAGACAGACTCTTCAGTAATTTGAATTCTTCTTCTTTCATAACGCCCCCGTTCACCCGCTATCCGATCACATCGCCCATATCATACATGCCCGCCGGCTTGCCTGTCAGGAACTTGGCCGCCTGCAGCGCCCCCTTGGCAAACACCGCCCTGGAATAAGCGGTGTGGGAAAAGGTGATCACCTCGTCCTCTCCTGCAAAGATCACGTCATGGCAGCCCACGATGGTGCCGCCCCGGACCGCACTCAGGCCGATCTCCTTCACGGGTCTCTTCTCCCTGCGCCCGCTCCTGTCATAAACGTATTCATAATCGCCGCCCAACTCCTCGTTGATGGAATCCGCCAGGGCCAGGGCCGTGCCGCTGGGAGCGTCCAGCTTCATCCTGTGATGCTTCTCCACGATCTCGATGTCAAAACCGGCGGGAGCCAGCTTGGCCGCCGCTTCCTTCAACATTTTCAACAACAGATTGATCCCCAGGGACATGTTGGCGGAACGCAGGATCGCCACTTTGGCGGAAGCCTCCTTCACGGCTGCGGTCTGGGCCTCGCTCAGGCCCGTGGTGCAGAGCACGCAGGGCAGCCCTTTTTTCACGCAATATTCCAGCATGTGATCCACGCCGGAAGCCGTGGAGAAATCCACGAGGCAGTCCGCTTCCTGATCACAGTTCTCGAGATCCGAGAACACCGGATAAGAATTATGCCCATCATCCCATTTATCGATTCCGGCTGCGATCACGACTTCTTCGTCCTCCGCAGCCATTCTGCTGATCATCTGACCCATCTTGCCGTTGCAGCCGTTCATGATCAATCGAATCATTCGTTCCATCCTCCTCATCCAATTCGCTCCCCTCCCTTCGAGGAAAGCCGCTATTGTAAAACCCACCGAAACAGGCAGACCTGCCGTCAAAGAAGCCCGTACTCCGTCATGGACTTCTTCAGCCGCTCCACATTGGGCTCCTCCATCTCGGACAAAGGCATCCGCAGGCTTCCCGCCTTCATTCCCATCAGGTTCAGGGCCTTTTTCACGGGAATGGGGTTCACTTCGCAGAACAGGGTCTTGCACAGATCCATGGCGTCCAGCTGCATCTTGCGGCTTCCCTCCACGTCGCCGTCCAGGAACTTCTGACAGATCTCATGGGTCTGTCTGGGCGCCACGTTGGCCAGCACGGAGATCACTCCCAGGCCGCCCAGGGCCATGATGGGCACGATCTGGTTGTCATTGCCGGAATAAATATCCACGACGCCTCTTCCGATGGCCGCCAGATGTGCGATCTGGGCGATGTTGTCGCTGGCCTCCTTCACCCCCACGATGTTTTCCACGTCCCGGCACAGCCTGACCACCGTCTCCGGCAGAATGTTGCAGCCGGTACGGCTGGGCACATTGTAAAGGATGATGGGCAGCTTCACGGATTCCGCTATGGTCTTATAATGAGCGTACAAGCCGTTCTGGGTGGCCTTGTTGTAATAAGGGCTCACCAGCAAAAGACCGTCCGCACCGTATTTTTCCGCTTCCTGAGACAGATAAACCGCCGTCTCCGTACAGTTGGAGCCCGTTCCGGCGATTACGGGAATCCTTCCCGCCACCTGGTCGATACAGAACTTGACCACCTCCAAATGTTCTTCATGAGACAGGGTGGAAGACTCCCCCGTGGTCCCGCAGACGATGATCGCATCCGTGCCGTTTGCGATCTGAAACTCGATCAAATTGGCAAAACTTTCGTAATCGACCGCTCCGTTTTCCTTCATCGGCGTCACGATCGCAACGCCTGATCCCTTAAAAATAGCCATATTACCCTCCGTTCCGTTATTGGATTTAACAGTTATGTAAGACAGAATCTGACCTTCCGCATTGCCGCCAAGTGACGAAAAAACGCCGGCGTAGGAAGCGCCGGCGTAAAATACGAACTCCTTGATAGCACTCCATCTACAATCAGATGACAGTCATACGGTTCTTCACCGCATGCCCAAGATTCAATCCGCAGACGATCTCCTCTTTCGGCGCATTTCCCTTTCTCCTCTCTTCCCCTGTGCCTGCCACATCAGAGAAAATACTCTTAAAATACGCAACCTCTATCTTCTAAATTCAATCATATCATCATATTCACTTTGTGTCAATCCCGAATTATTCCTTGAGTTTCCGCAGTTCTGTCTACCGACAATGCATTACTTATGAACTTTTTTGAAAAAATCCCAAAAATATAA
>CANQPH010000048.1 GCA_947625675.1 uncultured Acetatifactor sp. | reverse complement strand
TTTGTATAGCATCCATAACTCCCGATATGATCAACGTTTTTTCTGGTTAAGATTATTCTTTGTGAAACAACCCTGGGCAGCTCGTTTGGACACTGTTGTAACAGTTCAGCAGCGCCAGACATGATGGAAAATTCGTGCAAGCACGATTTTCCATCAAATCAGGCGGCTGGCTGAACTGTTACCCTATGTATCCAGTTCCAAGCTGACCATCAGGGCGCGGTTCACTTTTCGCATGATCTCCCCTTCCAGATGACAGACTTTGTCCTTCAGGCGCTTTTTGTCAATGGTGCGCAGCTGTTCCAGCAGGATCACGGAGTCCTTATCCATATCATGGAGTCCCGCCGTCAGTTCAATGTGGGTGGGCAGTTTCGCCTTGTTCATTTTGGAGGTGATGGCCGCACAGATCACGGTGGGGCTGTGGCGGTTGCCCACGTCGTTCTGGATGATGAGCACGGGCCTCACTCCGCCCTGCTCCGAACCCACCACCGGCCTTAAATCCGCATAATACACGTCTCCTCGTCTCATAACCGCTCCTTCTTCAAAACATGGTTTTCTTCTATCAAACATTATTTCCAGTTTATCTGAAGGTATACATCCGTTTTCTGCATTTTCCAGGCGGCTGGCTTTGTCTGGTTTCGGCCGCCTGGAGCAAGACGTTGCCCGGGCTTCCCCTGGCCGTTCGTCTGATACCAAGGCGTTGCCCGGACATCCCGGTCACCTGGTTTCGAATCGTTGCCTGGTGCCTCTGCTTTCAGACTGCGGAACGCTCCCGGGATCAGTTTCCTTCTGAAAGGTAAATCCTGGGAATCCGCTTCCCCAGGTCGCACAGAAGCTCGTAGGAAAACCGTCCGGACAATTCTCCCAGGGACTCCGCCGTGATCTCATCTTCCCCGTCCCGGCCGATCAAAGTCACGGGATCTCCCTCCTTCGCCCCTTCTATGTCCGTCACGTCCGCCATGAACTGGTCCATGCAAATGCGGCCCAGGATGGGGGCCCGCTTCCCCCGGATCAGCACGTAGCCTTTGTTGGAAAGGGAGCGGGGGTATCCGTCCCCATAGCCCACGGGAACGGTGGCGATCCGCATCTCTTTCTCTGCGGTAAAGGTGCCCCCGTAGCTGACGCTCTGCCCGGGGTGCAGGGGTTTGACGTATACGACATGGCTGTGCAGGGACAGGGCGGGACGCAAAAGCACCTGATCCCTTCTCACCTCATCCGAAGGATAGACCCCATACAGCACGATGCCGGGCCGAACCAGATCCATGTTGGCTTCGGGGAGCTCCAGAATGGAAGCGCTGTTGGAACAATGCTTTATGGGAATCTCCAGACCGCATTCCTCCCTCACCCTGCCCAAAAACTCCAGAAACCTCCGAAGCTGCTCATGGACGCAGCTCTTGTCCCTTTCGTCCGCCCTGGAAAAATGGGTGAAAATTCCCTCAATCTCGATGCCGGGCAGCTCCTTGATGCTCTGCAGAAAGGCGATGCCGGAATCATCCGGCGAGATACCGATGCGGCTCATGCCCGTGTCCACCTTCACATGGACCTTCATGGCTTTGCCCAGCCTGCAGGCCGCCTCCGACATTTCCCGCACCATGTCCTCCCGAAACACGCTGGCCCGGATACTTTCCCGGATCATGGCCTCATAGCCGTAGGGGAAGGTATAGCCCAAGATCAAGACGGGCTTTTGGATGCCCGCCTCCCGCAGTTCCAGGGCCTCCTCCACCGTTGCCACCGCAAAACCGAACAAAAAGTCCAGCTTTTCCAGATATCTTCCCACGGGCACGCTGCCATGGCCGTAGGCATCCGCCTTGATCACCGCCATCATCCTGGCGTGATCCTCCATATGGGCCTTCAGCGCCATGACGTTTTCCTTCACGGCCTCCAGATCCACCTGGGCGTAAACCCGCTGGCACTCCCAGTTCCTGCGGTCCCGTCCGTCTATCCGATACAGACTGTCCATTGTCCTTGTCTCCTTCTATGATTCCCTACGGTTCCGCATCATAACGATTCCTTGCGGACTCCCCGCATCGTAACGATTCCCCCGCATCATAACTTTTCCATTGCTCCAGCGGATCTTCTTCGATTCTCCATATCAGCCCCCATGTGAGGCATCCGCATTAAGTGTCATGCGAAAAATCCTTATCAGGCGCCATATGGGAAATGATGGCCGAGGCCGTCACTCCGTGGGTTCCCAGTTCCTCCGCCGCCCTGTCTCCGGCCAGGCCATGCCAGTAAACGCCGATACAGGCCGCCGCAAAGGGCTCCATGCCCTGGGCCAGAAGGCCGGCGATCATGCCGGTGAGCACGTCCCCGCTGCCCGCCGTGGCCATGCCGCTGTTACCTACGGTGTTCAGGCAGACGGCCCCTTCTTCCCGGCAGACCAAGGTCCGGGCGTCCTTGCTGACCAGGATGCAGTGCAGCCTCCCCGTCAGTTCCCTGGCATGCTCCAGGGGACGAGCCTTCAGTTCCCCGATTGCAAGCCCCGTCAGCCGGGACAGCTCTCCCATATGAGGGGTCAATATCACCGTTCTGCCCTCTCCGGCCTGTTTTGCCAAGATTTCCTGGAGCCCGGGATGCGCCGCCAGCAGATTCAGGCCGTCCGCATCGATCACCAGGGGCTTTTTCCCTTCCTTCAAAAAGAGTTCCAGAAGCTCCAAGGCCCTCTCCTCGGTTCCAAGGCCGGGCCCCAGGGCCAGCACGTCCGCCCAGGAAAGGGATGCCTGCGAACCCAGCGTGCCTTCTTCTATTTTCCGGTCCGGCTCATACGTCTCCAGCAGGGCTTCCGGCAGCGCCTCCTGCAGGATCAGCCGATTGCACTCTTCCGTCAACACCTTCACCATGCCCGTACCGCTCCTATAGCAGCTTCCACCGGACAACAGGGCCGCCCCGGCCATGTTCCTGCTGCCCGCCGCCAGAAGCACCTTGCCGAAGGTTCCCTTGTTGCCGGAGGATTTCCGGACGGGCAAGAGCTCCGCCAAGCTTTCTGTCAAACGGAACATCTCAGGACGCCATCCGCCGCTCCAGCTCATTTCCGAAGCTTCCCAACGGTCCGGCCCCATTTCCGGAGCTTCCTTGCGGCCCAGCTCTATTTCCGGATCTTCCTTGCGGCCCAGCTCTATTTCCGGAGCTTCCTGACTGTCCCATCCTGCTTTCGGATCTTTTCGGCACTCACATCCTCCCTCCGGGGGAAGCGGAATTCCGATCTTTTTCACTTTCACCCGTCCGCAATACTCGCAGCCGGGATAAAGGTACATGCCCCTCTTGGGGAAAGCCAGGGCCACCGTCAGATCCGCCCGAAAAGCGCATCCCATGATCCGGCCGTCATCGGAATGGACGCCGCTGGGAAGATCCACCGCCACCTTCCAGCCCGGCGCTGCGTTGCTCCATTCGATGAGCCTGGCGTATTCCCCGGTCACTTCCCGGGACAATCCCAGGCCCAACAGGGCATCTACTATTATAGTATATTCCGGTTCTTCGGATTTTCTACCTATCCCGCCGTCCCTTCCGGCGGGAAACTCTTCCGATGCCCAGACCCGCACCGGATAATGGGTCAGGACGGCCCTCTGGGTCTTCCATTCCGCCGTGGCCTTCTCCGGGTTGCCGCAGATCACCGCATCCACCTGGCATCCCCGTTCCGTCAGCAGTCTGGCCAGGGCCAGACCGTCCCCTCCGTTATTGCCGCAGCCCGCCAGGACGAGGATCCGGCCCTTGAGGCGGCCCGAACCAATCCCTTCTGTCCTCCGGCATTCCGATCCGGCACCTCCCGCTTTCGGACGCTTCGGCCCAAAGTCTTCCGGCCGCCAGCACTCCGATCCGGCACCTTCCGCTTTCGGGCGCTTCGGCCCAAACCCTTCCGTCCGCCAGCACTCCGGTCCGGCACCTTCCGCCTTCGGACGCTTCGGCCCAAACCCTTCCGTCCGCCAGCACTCCGGTCCGCTCCCTTCCTCACAGGCGGCGAAAATTTCTTCCGCCACGGCCAAAGCCGCCCGTTCCATCAGGACCAGGGACGGAATCCCGATCTCTTCTATGGTCCTGCGGTCGCAGGCCCGCATCTCCTCCGCCGTCAGCAAATATTCCACGATTTTTCCTCCCATAAGGAAAGGACTGTTTCCCAACAGCCCTTCTGCGCCCTTTCAATTCTCCGATTTTTCCTTCTGTTCCTGTTGGTAGCGGTTGATATTATAAGATAATTTCATGAGACTGTCGGACAGATGCACGTTTTCCACCTGAATGTCCGGCGGCACATTCAGATCCACGTGGGCGAAATTCCAGATCGCCTTAATCCCGTTGCGCACCAGCCGCTCCGCCACCTTCTCCGCCCCCGTCTTGGGTATGGTCAGCACTGCGATGTCCACGTCGTTCTCCCGGATGAACCGTTCCATGTTTTCCATGGGCTGCACCTTGACGCCCCGCACCTCCATGCCCACCAGATCCGGATTTTGATCAAACATTCCCGTAAAAATGAAGCCTCTCCGTTCAAAATTGATATAATTTCCCAGAGCACGTCCCAGATTGCCCGCACCCACGATGATAAAATGATGGGTTTTGTCCAATCCCAGGATCTTCCCGATCTCCCGATAAAGGGACTCCACGTTATATCCATAGCCCTGCTGGCCAAAGCCTCCGAAATGATTGAGATCCTGCCGGATCTGGGAGGCCGTCACCTTCATCATCTCGCTCAGCTCCTGAGAAGAAATCCGCTCCACTCCTCGATCCCTAAGCTCTCCCAGGTAACGGAAATACCTGGGAAGCCTGCCGATGACGGCCTGCGATATCCCCTTTTCCTCCATGTGATGCCTCCTGCATCCGTTCCAACCGGCCCGATCTGCGGCCCAACTTTTCCCCTCCCCAGCCAAACCGGCGGAACCTCTTCTTGCGCTCACTGACTAACATTATATCCAATTTTCCCATCAAAGTCAATCAGCATCTCGAAAAAAGCCAGGACAGGGCTGCCGTTCTCAGAATGTAACAGTTCAGACTACCACCTGGCTGAACTGATGCCTCAAAACCGCTTGCCAAGAAGCTTCCACTCTGGTAAAATGAAGGTTGCTGACCGAGGGCGGCAGGGCCGCCACATTTTCAACGAAGGAGCGATTTTATCATGATCCTTTCCTGTCAGAACCTTTCCAAGGCCTTTTTGGAAGTGCCCGTGCTGAAAAACGTATCTTTTCATATAGAAGAAAACGAGAAGGCGGCCATCGTGGGCATCAACGGGGCCGGCAAGACCACCCTGCTGCGCATCATCGTGGGAGAGCTCCCCGCCGACGAGGGGCTGGTGGTGCTGTCCAAGGACAAATCCCTGGGATACCTCTCCCAAAATGCGGCGGTGGACACCTCCAATACTATTTATGACGAGCTTCTTTCCGTAAAGCGGCACCTGGTGGACCTGGAGGAAAAAATGCGGCGCTGCGAGGAGGACATGAAGCATGCCGAGGGCGCTTCCCTGGAAGAACTGATGAAGCAGTACGTCACCCTCACCCACGCCTTTGAAACGGGAGAAGGATATACCTACCGCAGCGAACTGACCGGCGTGCTGAAGGGGCTGGGCTTCGGGGAGGAAGAATTCCAGAAATCCGTGGGCACCCTTTCCGGCGGCCAGAAGACCCGGGTGGCCCTGGGAAAGCTTCTCCTGCAGAAACCGGACCTGATCATCCTGGACGAGCCCACCAACCACCTGGACATGAATTCCATCGCCTGGCTGGAGACCTATCTGCTCAACTACAAGGGAGCGGTGATCATCGTCTCCCATGACCGGTATTTCCTGGACAAGATCGCCACCAAGGTGATCGAGCTGGACCAGACCAGAGCCACCGTGTTCCAGGGCAATTATACGGAATACGCCCGGAAAAAAGAGGAACTGCGCAGGGCCGCCTGGAACGCTTACCTGAACCAGCAGCGTGAAATCAGGCATCAGGAAGAAGTCATCGAAAAGCTCCGTTCCTTTAACCGGGAGAAGTCCATCAAGCGGGCGGAAAGCCGGGAAAAAATGTTGGAAAAGATCGAGGTGCTGGAGAAGCCAACGGAAGTCAAGGCCGACATGAGGCTGACCCTGACCCCCCGCAGGGTGAGCGGCGGAGACGTGCTCACCGTCCGGGACCTGGGCAAGAGCTTCGGCTCTCTGAAGCTGTTTGAGCATGTGGATTTCGAGATCAGGCGGGGAGAACACGTGGCCATCATCGGGGACAACGGCACGGGCAAGACCACCCTGCTCCGGATCCTCAACGGCCTGCTGCCCCCGGACTGCGGCACCTTCCGGCTGGGCACCAACGTGGAGATCGGTTACTATGACCAGGAGCATCACGTGCTCCATCCGGAGAAAACGCTGTTCGAGGAAATCTCCGATGACTATCCTTACCTGAACAACACGGAGATCCGCAACGTCCTGGCAGCCTTCCTCTTCACCGGGGAAGATGTGTTCAAAAAGATCGAAAGCATCAGCGGCGGAGAACGGGGCCGGGTCTCCCTGGCCAAGCTGATGCTGTCCAACGCCAACTTCCTGATCCTGGACGAGCCCACCAACCACCTGGACATCCTGTCCAAGGAGATCCTGGAGGACGCCCTGAACGCCTATACGGGCACCGTGCTCTACGTCTCCCATGACCGGTATTTCATCAACAAGACCGCCCAGCGGATCCTGGATCTGACAGCCGGGCAATTCGTAAATTATATCGGCAACTACGATTATTATCTGGAAAAACATGACGCCGTCATGACGGCCGCCCTGCCCCGGGAAAAGGCGGAAACGGCCGCCGCCCCGGTCACCGAAAGCCGGCAGGACTGGAAAGCCCGCAAAGAGGAACAGGCCCGGCTCCGGAAGCAGGAAAATGATCTGAAAAAATGTGAGGACAAAATCTCCTCCCTGGAGGAACGCCAGTCCTCCATTGAAAAAGAAATGAGCCAGCCGGAGGTGGCCACGAATGCGGCCAGGCTCCAGGAACTGGCGAAAGAAGCCGGGGAAATCTCCTCTCAGCTGGAAGCATTGTACGAACTCTGGGAAACCCTGGCTTCTGCGGAGTAAAATAACGGCCGTGGTTCCTGAAATCCGGGATCACGGCCGTTTACATACGCCAAATTAGAGTTCCGTATTAAAGTGTCTCGAAGGTCTCCCGGATCGCCCGGATGAAGTCCAGGCTGTTCAGGATCACCGGATGCTCGCAGGTGGAGATCAGGGAAAGGCTTTTGGTCATCTTGCCGTCCTCCACGGTCTTGACGCAGGCCTTTTCCAGCCTGTCGGCGAATTCCGCCAGTTCCTTTATGCCGTCCAGCTCTCCCCTCTTGCGCAGGGCGCCGGTCCAGGCGAAGATGGTGGCGATGGAATTGGTGGAGGTCTCCTCCCCTTTCAGGTGCTTGTAATAGTGGCGCTGCACGGTGCCGTGGGCCGCCTCGTATTCATAGACGCCGTTTGGGGATACCAGCACGGAGGTCATCATGGACAGATCCCCATAGGCCGTGGCCACCATGTCGCTCATCACGTCCCCATCGTAGTTTTTGCAGGCCCAGATAAAGCCACCCTGGGAACGGATGACCCTGGCCACCGCATCGTCGATGAGGGTGTAGAAATATTCGATGCCCAGCTCTTTAAATTTCTTCGCATATTCTGCGTCATAGATTTCCTGGAAAATATCCTTGAAGGTATGGTCATACTTCTTGGAAATGGTGTCCTTGGTGGCGAACCACAGATCCTGCTTGGTATCCACCGCATAGTTGAAGCAGGCCTTGGCAAAGCTTCGGATGGATTTCTCCGTGTTGTGGATGCCCTGAAGGATGCCGGGGCCGTCAAAGGTATGTATGGTCTGACGGATCTCGGTTCCGTCCTCCCCGGTGAACACCAGCTCCGCCTTGCCGGGGCCGGGCACCTTGATCTCCGTATTCTTGTACACATCTCCGTAAGCGTGACGGGCGATGGTGATGGGCTTAGTCCAGTTGCCCACGTAAGGCACGATGCCTTTGACCAGGATGGGAGCACGGAACACGGTGCCGTCCAGGATGGCCCGGATGGTGCCGTTGGGACTCTTCCACATTTCCTTCAGATCATATTCCTTCACCCTGGCCGCATTGGGGGTGATGGTGGCGCATTTCACGGCCACCCCGTATTTCAGGGTCGCCTGGGCGGAATCCACCGTCACCTGGTCAGACGTCTCGTTGCGGTGCTTCAGTCCCAGATCATAATATTCCGTCTTCAGATCCACATAGGGCAGAATCAGTTCCTCCTTGATCATCTGCCAAAGGATCCTGGTCATTTCGTCTCCGTCCATCTCCACCAGGGGAGTGATCATCTTGATTTTTTCCACATTAACCTCTTTCCGGCGCAGCTTCCTTACTGCGCCCCGTTTTTTCGATTTTTCCCAACCTTTTCGATTTAGGTTTTCTCTCATTTTCCGGTTCGGATTTCCCAAGTCTTCCGGTTCAAATTTCTCATTCCTCGGTTCGGTTTTCCCAAATCTTCGGTTCAGGTTTTCTCGGTCTGCAGGTCTCAATTTTCCTCTTTACCGGTCTCTTCCCTCCGGTAGGCCTCCTGCAGGCCGTTTTTCTTCATATTTTCGTAAGCGTTCAGGATGTGGCGGTTGGCCAGCTGCTCCGCCCTGTCCGCATCCCCGGCCTTGATGGCCTCCATGATCTGGGCATGCTCCTCATTGGATTTCAGCCCCCGGCTGGCGTTGGACAAGGTTTTCTTCCGCACCCGGAGCACGTATTCATGGAAATCCTTCAGCTGATGCTCCAAAATCTTGCTGTTGCAGGCCTCGTACATGATCTCATGGAAACGGTTGTCCAGCTGGGCCATCTGCTCCATGTGGCCCTTCTGGGCATGGAAACGGGCCAGGTACACGTTTTCCTCCATCTCTTCCATCTGCTCCCCGGTGATATTGGCCGTGGCCCACCGGGCGCAGAGCCCTTCCAGAAGGGAACGGATCATATAGATATCCTCCACGTCCTTCATGGTGATGCCAGTGACATAGGCTCCCTTGTTGGGGATAATCTGGATCAGACCTTCCAGTTCCAACTGCCGCAAGGCTTCCCGTACCGGAGTCCGGCTGACCCCCATTTCCTCGCTGATGGCCACTTCCCGCAGCTCCTCATGCTCCTCGTACCTTCCGCTCAGGATATCGTCCCGCAGCCGGTGGAACACCCTGCCCCGCAGAGAATACTTGTCCGTTACTTCCTGTTTCACGTCATAATTGCCCACTTCAATCCACGCTCCATTTCCCAAACTGATCCATCGGCCGAAAACTCATTTCCGCCCCGATCAACATCACCCCAGGGTAACCCCCAGTTCATCGCAGACCCGATTCAGGCAGGCCAGGATCTCCTCGTCCGTCAGCACCGTCACCCTGCCGCCGGCATATTCCTCGTCCACCCATTTTTTCATCTCCTTGACCAGCTGGGAGTTCTTGTCCACCTGCTTCTCGCCCTTCAGCTTGAAATAGGTGTTGAGCCAGTGGGCGATGCCCGCCAGCCCGGAGGTGTTGGAGATGGCGCACAGCACCGGTCTGTTCAAAAATTTCTCCGTATCAAATATATTATAAATCTCTTCATTTTTCAAGAGGCCGTCCGCATGAATTCCCGCCCTGGTGACGTTGAAGTTCTTGCCCACGAAGGGGGTGCGGGGAGGAATCTCGTAGCCGATCTCTTTTTCATAATATTCCGCCAGCTCCGTGATCACCCTGGTATCCATGCCGTTCAGGTCGCCCTTCAGCTGGGCATATTCAAAGACCATGGCCTCCAGGGGCGTGTTGCCGGTGCGCTCTCCGATGCCGAACAGGGATGTATTGATGCCGGAGCAGCCGTAGAGCCAGGCCGTGGTGGAATTGGACACCGCCTTATAGAAGTCATTGTGCCCGTGCCACTCCAAAAGCTCGTGGGGCACCCCCGCATGGGTGTGCAGGGCATAAATGATCCCCTGGACGCTCCTGGGGATCACGGCGCCGGGATAATTCACCCCGTAGCCCATGGTGTCGCAGGCCCGGATCTTGATGGGGATCTGATACTCCTCCATCAGCTTCATCAGCTCCAGACAGAAAGGCACCACGTAACCGTAGATGTCCGCCCGGGTGATGTCCTCCAGGTGGCACCTGGGGCTGATCCCTTCCTCCAGACACTCCCTGATCACGCTTAAGTAGTGATCCATGGCCTGTTTCCTGGTCATTTTCAGTTTCATGAAAATATGGTAATCGGAACAGGATACCAAAATCCCAGTCTCCTTCATGCCGATCTCCTTCACCAGCTTGAAGTCCTCCTTGCTGGCCCGGATCCAGCTGGTCACCTCCGGAAACTCATATCCCCTCTCCATGCACTTGTAGACCGCATCCCGGTCCTTTTTGCTGTACAAGAAAAACTCGCTGGCCCGGATCATGCCGTTGGGCCCGCCCAGCCGGTGCAGATAGTCGAAGATCGTCACGATCTGCTCCGTGGTATAGGGAGCCCTGGACTGCTGCCCGTCCCGGAAGGTGGTGTCCGTGATCCAGATGTTCCTGGGCATGTTGTGGGGAACGATCCGGTCATTAAAGGGGATCTTGGGGATCTCCGAATAGGGGAACATGTTCCGGAAGACGTTGGGCTTTTTCACGTCGTCCAGGATGTACATATGCTCCTCGATCTCCAGCAGATTGTTCTTCTGGTTCATGGTGACCGGTCTATTGGCAAAGGATGATTCTTCTCTCATAAACAAACCTCACATCTCTTCCACAGTATTCTGGCGCAGCAAACCTCGCGCTTGCGCTCGTATTATTGTATACAACCATACACCCCATGTCAATACCTTTTATAAAAAAAAGTTACCATTATAAGCCGGCTGGTTTTGCGAATGCAGGGGGAAGCGGCCACGAATGGTAACAGATCACAGAGGTGCGTTCAGCATCCTCTCCACGTTGACCATGCCCCAGCCCTGTTTGTTCCAGGGCTCTCCCAGATCCGTGGCGGTATAGGTGAGGCGGCGCTTGGCGGTCTCGTTGTCCATCTCCGGGTATTTCTGCAGCATCAGGGCCAGGGCCCCGGACACGATGGGCGTGGCCATGGAAGTGCCGCTTTTGGGCACGTAGGGGTGCAGGAAACGGCGGTACTGCTTCTGTATCTGCAGATTACAGGAAACGATGTCCGTCCCCGGGGCCACGATGTCCGGCTTCCTCACGGGAGCGCCGAAGGGGCCCCTTCCGGAATAAGCATCACAGCTCCTGGGATTGTTCCTGCCATAGATCCCGTCATGACAGCCCACCGTGATCACTTTCTCGCTGCCCCCCACGGAAGAAATGGAATCTTCCGCCGGGCCCTTGTTGCCTGCGGCGCAGACTACCAGGATCCCCTGACTCCAGAGAAGCTCAATTTTCTCCTTCAGGGCCCTCTCCTTTTCCGGCTCCTTCAGACTGCCGATCCCCACGGAAATGTTCAGGATCCGGATCCGATACCGATCCTTGTTCTGCAGCACCCAGTCCAGCCCCTCCAGCATGTGCCGGGTGAGCCCGTCCCCCTTTTCATCCAACACCTTGCCCACCAGCAGACGGCTGTTGGGCGCCATGCCGGCGAACCTCCCTTCCGACAGCAGGCCGCTCCCGCACAGGATCCCGCAGATATGCGTCCCATGACCGTTATCATCATAGATCAAATTCCTGTGCCCCACGAAATCCCGGAATTCCAACACCCTGTTCTGCAGATCCGGATGTTTCCCCATCCCGGTATCCAGAACGGCGATGACCGTCGATTTCTCCATCCACTCTTCCCTGGTCTCCCAGACCGCCCCCACTTGCGCCCGCACTCTCTGCATTTTCTCCGCCTGAAAATTTCTTTGGTTTATTATATGAGAAAGGATGCAAAACAGCGACACAAAGGTTTTCACATCTCGAGGTTTTGTTCTCGTTTCCTGTCAACATTGACAGGCCGTGGCGCATACAATAAACCGTAAACAAAACAGGGAGGCAACACAATATGAGCGATTTAACTGCTACCAACTGCGGCTGCAACAGCTGCAACAACGGCTGCAATACCGGCAGCGGCATCTTCGGGGGAGGCTACTCCTGGCTGATCCTGCTCCTGCTCCTGGGCGGCTGCGGCAATGGCTGCGGCGGCAACGGCATCAGCCTTCTGGGCAACAACAGCTGCGGCAATGACGGCGGCGGTTGCTGCGAATGGATCATCTGGCTCCTGATCCTGTCCAGCCTCTGCGGCGGCAACGGCAGTTGCGGCTGCGGCAACAGCTGTAACACCGGCTGCGGCAACACCACCAGCTACAACAACGGATGCGGCTGCTGATCATAAGGATGCCGCACTTTGCGCCCATCCCCATGGGGAAACGTCCGGCAGACCGTGAAAGCGCCGGATGCAAAGACTCCGGGAAGCAGGCTCCTCCAAAATAAGGATGCCGTTCCTTGCGCCCATCTCCATGGGGAAACGTCCGGCAGCCTGTGAAAGCGCCGGATGCAAAGACTCAGGGAAGCAGGCTCCTCCAAAAGGGCCTGCCTCCCTGCGCAGAGACAACTCGGGAAACGAAGGACAGGACCCCTTGCGGGGACAGGTACAGGTTCTATAAATTTTTTCCCGCACATAGGATAGATTGAGATACCTTCAGGAGGGAAACGGCATGGGATCCTGCGGACAGGACCGGGTGGCGGCCTTCGACGCTTTTTTTACCAATCAACATATCCAGAAGCTTAAAGTTCTTCTGCCCTATCTGGATCCGGCCCTGCAAAGGAACCTGGCCGTTTACATCAAGTACCTGGAGCTGCAGTGCGCTTTCCGCCGCCTGCAAGACAAACCCAGAGGCTCTCTTCCTCTCCCGTCAAGGGAGCGGGAGAATGAAACCGGACAGGACGCTTTCCCCCAGGGCCAAACACTTCCCCGCTTGTGCGAGGAACTGTTTCCCTATTGTACGAAAGCGGAACAAGACCGCTTAAACGGCATACGCAGCCTGTACCAGACAATGGAACAATACCGACAGATCATGGAGACCATGGAAATGATGAAGGAATTGTTTCCCCAGGATTCCTCATCCAAAGATCCTGCGGCGGCTGACAATTTCTCTGACCTGCTGGCCGGACTGACGGGCCCGGGAGGGGGGAATGCGGAAAGCGATACCATGATACAGATGAAGGAGATTCTGGAGCTCCTGCGGATGATGTCCCCGGCGGAAGAATCTCCGGAAGCGTAAACCGCCGATACTTGCGCTAACCTCTCCGTAAAATTTTTTTCAAATAAGCCGATTTCGGAAAGGAACGAACATAAATAATGGATTCTTCGCAAAGACCTGCCTGGATGGAGGATGAATCCGTCCAATCCATAGACCCGAGAAAACTGGACTTTCTGAACCAACTTTTTATGGAAGGCCACGGCAAACGCAGCAAGGGGGATCTGATGTCCTTTCTGATGCCCATGATGCGCAAGGCCAAACAGGAACACCTAAGCTTTACCAGACAGGAGATGAACCTGGCCATCGCCGCCATCCGAAAATACAGCACGGAAGAAGAATTGAAAAAAATAGACAAAATTCTGGCCCGGAGCCAGGGACCCGACTAAAAAAGAAATCGTTACAGGGAAGTCGGCAGACACCCCAGGCATACATACCTGAGAAAAAAGAACCCGGAAGAAGAGCAGCCTGCACAGGCGCTCCCTTCCGGGTATTTGTTTCACACAGAAATGCCGCACGAGGCATGGATGCGAGCCGCATTTATCCCTCGCCGCACTTTATTTCGCCACGATGTTCACCAATCTGCCGGGCACGTAGATCTCCTTCACGATGTTCCCGGTCAGCTTGCCGCCCAGGGCCTCCTTGGCCATGGCGAGAACCGCATCCTTGGCCTCGTCCTTCCGGATGCTCATGGTGCCGCGGACCTTGCCGTTGACCTGCAGGGCGATCTCCACCGTGTCCTCCACGGTCTTGGCCTCATCGTATTCCGGCCAGGTGGTCTGATAGATCCTTCCTTCAAAGCCACAGGTCTCCCACAGTTCCTCCGTGATGTGAGGGGCCACGGGATTCAGCAGGGTCAGCAAAGTGCGGTACTCTCCCCTGGTAACCGCATTTTTCTTGTAAAATTCATTGATCAGGGCCATCATGGCGGCGATGGCGGTGTTGTACTTCAGATTTTCAAAATCACCGCTGACCTTCTTGATGGTCTGATGCATCTTCGTCTCCAGGTCGGCGCTGTAGCCCTCTCCTTCCACCAGGATGTCCTGCAGCTTCCAGACCCTCTCCAGGAACCTGCGGCAGCCCTTCACGCCGTCGTCGGACCAGGCTGCGCTCAAGTCGAAGGCGCCGATGAACATCTCATAGGTGCGCAGAGTATCCGCACCGTAATCGTTCACGATATCATCCGGATTCACCACGTTGCCCCGGGACTTGGACATCTTTTCCCCGTTGGAACCCAGGATCATGCCATGGCTGGTCCGCTTCTGATAAGGCTCCGGACAAGGCACCACGCCCTGATCATAGAGGAACTTGTGCCAGAATCTGGAATACAGAAGATGCAGGGTGGTGTGCTCCATGCCCCCATTGTACCAGTCCACGGGCATCCAATATTCCAGGGCTTCCTTGCTGGCCAGGGCTTCCGTATTGTGAGGATCGGTATAGCGCAGATAATACCAGGAGGAACCCGCCCACTGGGGCATGGTGTCCGTCTCTCTCTTGGCGGGCCCGCCGCAGCAGGGACATGTGGTATTGACCCAATCGGTCATGGCCGCCAGGGGAGATTCCCCGTTGTCCGTGGGCATATAACTCTCCACCTCCGGGAGCTCCAGAGGAAGCTCGCTTTCATCCAGAGGCACGTAACCGCATTTTTCACAGAACACGATGGGGATGGGCTCCCCCCAGTAACGCTGTCTGGAGAACACCCAGTCCCGAAGCTTGAAGTTGGTCTTGCGGGTACCGATTCCCCGCTCCTCCAGCCACTCGATGATCCGCTCCTTGGCGCTGTCCACGGGCATGCCGTCCAGGAACTGAGAATTCACCAGGGTTCCCGTGGCCACGTCCGTGTAAGCCGCATCCTGCACGCTGACCGGGCTCCCCGCCACCACCTCGATGATGGGCAGGCCGAATTTCTTGGCGAACTCCCAGTCTCTTTCATCGTGGGCGGGCACGGCCATAATGGCGCCGGTGCCGTAGGTCATCAGCACGTAGTCGGAGATCCAGATGGGAATCTCCGTCCCGTTCACCGGATTGGTGGCGGTGATCCCTTCGATCTGCACGCCGGTCTTCTCCTTGGCCAGCTCCGTCCGTTCAAAGTCGGACTTTCTGGCGGCCATCTCCCGATAAGCCACCACGTCCTTCCAGTTGCGGATCTCGGACTGATATTTATCGATCAACGGATGTTCCGGGCTCACCACCATGTAGGTGGCGCCGAACAAAGTATCCGGCCTGGTGGTGTAGACCCGAAGCTTGTCTTCCTTCCCCGTGAGGGCGAAATCCACCTCCGCACCCTGGGACTTGCCGATCCAGTTCTTCTGGGAAACCTTCACCCGCTCCACATAGTCCACGGTGTCCAGATCCCGGATGAGCTGGTCCGCATATTCCGTGATCTTCAGCATCCACTGGCTCTTGACCTTCCGCACCACTTCGGAACCGCAGCGCTCGCAGACGCCATTCACCACTTCCTCGTTGGCCAGGCCCACCTTGCAGGAGGTGCACCAGTTGATGGGCATTTCCGCCTTGTAGGCCAGTCCGGCCTTGAACAGCTTCAGGAAAATCCACTGGGTCCACTTATAATAGCCGGGATCCGTGGTGTTGATCTCTCTCTCCCAGTCAAAGGAATACCCCAGGGAATGCAGCTGGCCCTTGAAACGCTGCACGTTGTTCTTGGTCACGATCCTGGGATGGATGTGATTCTTAATGGCATAATTCTCCGTAGGCAGGCCAAAAGCGTCCCACCCCATGGGATAAAGCACGTTGTACCCCTGCATCCTGCGCTTCCTGGCCACGATGTCCAGGGCGGTGTAGGGTCTGGGGTGCCCCACGTGAAGTCCTTGGCCTGAAGGATAAGGGAACTCCACCAGCGCATAATATTTGGGCCTGCTGTAATCTTCCGAGGTGGCAAAGGCCCTTTCCTTGTCCCAGATCGCCTGCCACTTCCGTTCTACCTCTTTGTGGTTATAAGGTACTGCCATTTTTTTCCTCCTTCATCATAGGGAACGCACAATGGGAAAAAGCCTTCCCCGTGCCGTCCGTCACATCCCCGCATCTGCTTCGACCAAAAGGCATAAACAAACCCTTCCGCTGCAGAGACGAAAGGGCTTGCTGTCGCTTCCTTTCAGAAGCCTATTTTATCCACTTTTCCATTGTCTGTCAAGGACATTTTCATATTTTAAGCCGGTGCAATGTCCGTCAGTTTAGCCGCAAGGCTGAGTTGTTGTGCAAAGTTAATCGTTAATCATAGTAGCCGCTCTGTTTCGGAGTGCTGACCGAACAGGATTGGGCGGGAAATATCTCTTTTAGCTGTCTCACATAAGCTTCATCCGACGATGAGGCATATAATCTCCCGTCTTCATCCAGATGAAGTTTGCAGACGGCCGAAGCTCGTTGGGGGTTGAGAAGGATCACATCCACCAACCCGTATGAACGGACACACTGAATTCCTAATTCTGTCGCCGCATAGAGACGGTCCCCGCTGTCTATGCAAAAATCTAAGACACCAGGGTTACGGAATTCCGTTGGAACATGGAGGGAGGCGAACACATAGATCCCGTTAAATGTACCATCCTCTGCAAGTGTCGCCGCATATATACACCTGCGTTTTTTGTCTCCGATATACATTCTCCATTGGTCGCTGGATAAAACAATGGCGGAAATATCTTCAAACTCTTTTGTTAAAAGAATTTCGTCTCCGTTATAAAGCGTCAAAATGATTTTGTCTCCCTCCGCCCGATATATACCTTTTTCCGTTTGTATCGTCTTGTGAGAAGGAAAGGTATGCTGAACCGGCATCCAGGAGTTCCCCGGATCGATCAGTTTTTCAGCTCGGTGCGATACTTTTTTTACCATAATCGGTTCGTTTTTCCAATTCTGCCATAAATATAAAAGGCGAAAAACGGCATATTCATAATTATTCAGACGGCTGCAGTGTCTCTCTCCCGGATGATATTCACTTTTGAAGTCATATCCCGCAAAGCACAGAGCTTTTTCGAAATTTATGGCGGCGACCAGAGAACTGCCGAAATAATCATCCGGTTCACGTTCAGAGTAATCCGTAAAAACACGGATAGGTTTTGGCTCATACTTTCGAATCAGAAACGGAATGTCTTCTCCGTTCCCCATAGCGGAAAAAGTAGGGCTGCTGGCATATACGCGATGAAAAAAATCGTTGCGATGCCATGCAAAGTTCCAGGCGCAGATCCCGCCGGAAGATCCGCCTGAGACAAGATGCATGTCGGCAGAAGCGGAAAGATTCAGATGGTATTTTTTCGTCAGCTCGGGCAAGAGTTCCTCTACCACGAAATCCGCATACCGTTCCGTTGACAGGTCGTAGGTATTCATCCGCAGATTCCGGTCTGTGCCGTTTTGCGTGGTAGCCCTTAAGGTACCGGGGGAAATTCCTATTGTGATGCAGGCCGGTGCGCCGCCGGATCGATAAAGAAATTCTGCGGCAGCCGCTTCTTCCCGATTGAGGCCATCATGGGTCAATATCAACGCACATTCCTTTTGTTCGCCGCAATATTCCGGAACATGGACATAATAGGGAAAAACAGCATTTAAATAATATTTGAACGACTCAAAGGTTCCTTCATAGACGATACCGGACAATTCGGATGACATTTTTCTGGTTTCTCCTATTTTCTTTTATTCGAGTTACATTCTTCACGAAACATCCCTGTCTTCAGCCACTCTCTCTTGATCAGCTCTTGTCCCGCCGCCGTAGGATGCACACCGTCCATCAGCCAGAAATCATTGGGAGCCAATTTTGCCGCCTCGTCAAAGCAGTGCTGCAGGGGGATAAAGAGCAGCTGATATTTCTCCGCCACCGCCCTCGCCATCTCGGCCCTCTTGTGGACCTCCGTACTGAAATTTTCCCACTTTTTTTCTGTGCTGGATCCTTTCAGCACGAAAGGTTCCAGGATCACAATCTTTACGTCCGGAAGCGCTTCTTTTAATTCCTCTATCAGCAGAGAATAAACCTTATAGTATTTCTCCGCACTGATTCCGTTTTGATAGATGTATTCATGCCACACATCGTTCACACCGATCAAAATACTGATAATATCCGGCTTCAAGTTAATAAAATCCGCCTTGATCCGGGCATACAGATCCACCACCCGGTTACCGCCGATCCCTCTGTTGTAGATCCGGAATTGTCCCGGATAATCCGCATGAAGGGTTCCGGATATCAGAAGCGGATACCCCATGCCCATGAATTGATTATTGTCCCTGGAGCGTTCCACGTCCGTGATAGAATCTCCCTGGAATAATATGGTTCTCAATGTATTTGCCTCCCGTCCGATTGGTATCTTTCCGGTTCCGTTTCTTCCAGCCGGATCAGGTTCCAGCTGTGCTTTCTCAGGACTCCCGACAGAATCCCGCTTTCAAATTTGAGTGTATCGGCCTTTCCCGGAACCACCTTATCCGGCTCCGACTCCGTATTCTCCGCCTTCATGTCATCATTTGTGAGGATCAGGTGTTCGGCAAGACGACAGTTGACAAACTGGCGTAGGTCGCAGGAAAGCTCCAGATCCTCATCCAGGCTCTTGTTTACTGCGAAGATGGACAGCCTTTCTTTTCCCTCCCCCAAGATCGCCACGGCGTCCAGATAAGAGGCATACCCATAGGTTTTGCTCTCATAAACCGGCGCTTTCACGATCGTCTGAAGCGCCGTTCCCCGTCCGTACCGGCTGGTAAGCTGATATGGATAATAAATGGTCTGACGCCATGCGCCGGAGTCGGAAGTCATAATGGGGGCGATCACATTTACCAGCTGGGCCAGGCAGGCAATCTTTATCCGGTCGGCATGGCGCAGCAGGGTGATCAGCATGCTCCCCACCAACAATGCATCCTCAAAATTATAGATATCCTCCACCTGATGCGGAGCTTTTACCCATTTTTCCGGCTTTTGCTTATTCATTTTGGAATGATACCATACGTTCCATTCGTCAAAGGAGAGGTAAATTTTCTTTTTCCTGCGCTTTTTGGCCTTGACACAATCACAAATAGACACCACGGAAGAAATAAACTCATCCATGCCCACGGTGCTTGCAAGAAAATCTGCCGTATCGCCGCTCATGTTCTCATAGTATTGGTGCAGTGACAGATAATCCATCTCGTCATAACCGATATCCAGAACCGTCTCCTCCCAGCTTCCAAAGGTTTTCATCGCCAGATTGGAGCTCCCGCAGGCCACTGTCTCAATGGAGGGATCCAACTGCTTCATCAGACGGGCCGTTTCCTGCATCACTCTGCCATATTCTTGGGCGGTCTTATGTCCCATCTGCCAGGGACCATCCATTTCATTTCCCATACACCAGAGTTTGATATCATGGGACCTGGGATATCCGTGCTTTTTTCTCAGATCGCTGTAATAGGTACCTCCCGGGAAATTACAATACTCCAAAAGATTCTTGGCATCCTCCGGCCCCCTGGTTCCCAGATTCACGGACATCATGATCTCCGTATCCGCCTTCCGGGCCCAGGAAACAAATTCATTGAGGCCGAATTCATTGGTCTCAATCCTCTTCCAGGCCAAGTCCGTCCTGGCGGGCCGCAGAGATTTCTCCCCCACGCTGTCCTCCCACCGGAACCCGGACACAAAATTTCCTCCCGGATATCTCACCACCGGAACTCGCAGCCCCCGTACCAGATCCAGCACATCCCTGCGGAACCCTTCCTCGTCCGCAAAGGGACTTTCAGGCTGGTAAATCCCGTTGTACACCGCCCGTCCCATCTGTTCAATAAAGGAACCGAATATCCTCTCGTCCACCTGTCCTACCTGAAAATCCTTGTCAACGATCAATTCCGCCTTTTTCATGTCACTCCTCCTGACGGTGTCCATCCCGTCACCTTTTCTTTTCTTTCTGAAACATACTTTCTGCGTCCCCGGCATAATCTCCCAGCCTAGACACCACCTGACGCAGCCTGCTTCCGCTGTCCGTCAGCCTGCCGCAGAGAATGTCCTCCTCCGTGATCTTGGCCATGAGGATTTCCCTGGCGCTTCTTTTCGCCTCTTCAAAGTTCTTCTTGAAACACCCTCGCTCCCTGTCATAGATGACATAGATATAACCATCCTCAGACTCCACGGCATCGGGATAAGACACTTCATCTCTCTCATCCAAAAGCAACCGTCCCTTCCAGGTTCTGCATTCATCATCAGACAACAAAGCCGTCAGGTTGTTTCTCCCCGTATAAAGATAATGGTTGATCAAAAGAATCCGTCCGGATTTCAGCCTTCTGATATAAAAACGGGAATTCGGCCCTCCCAGAGAAAAGGGCTGTTCCTCGCTCCATGTATGGCCTCCGTCCGCAGAATAGGTCTGAGAAATCCCGTAAAACGTCCTGGTCAGCATCATCAGTCTCCCGTCCTTCAGCTCCAGCACCATATGCTCGTCAAAGCTGCGGGCCGTGAGATCCGGAGTTCCCAGTCTGCGAAAGCTTTTTCCGCAGTCCGTGCTTTCGTACAAAAAGGCGCCGGATTCCTTGGTCTGGGTGGGCGCCACGTCGATCACGTCATGCTGCAGCTTCTGCAGCTTTTCAGCGAACACCGCAATGGGAAACAGCCACCTGCCGGAGGACGTGACAAGCGGCTTATTCAACATCGTATCATGTCCGATCACGAATTCATCGCCCCATACAAGGGTATCCGCATCCGGATCGTCACAAATCACCGCATATACTGCGCGCTCCGGCATAATCGACCAGACAAACCACAAACGCCCCAAGGGATCCACCCAAAGGCAGGGATCATAACAGCGATAATCTTCGGAATGGTAAGCGACTGCAACGGGCGGGCTAAAAGAGCGGCCGTCGTCATCGCTTTTAAGCAATACAACGTAATTCCCATATGCTTCCTTCGTGCCGCCGGAATAAAACGTGACGAACAATCTGCCGCCCCTGCTCCTTTCGATTCCCGGGATCCCCTGCCATATCCGGTACGGCGCATCATACTTTTTCAAAAGCTCTTTTTCTGTAATCAGCATTCTTCCATCCTTTCAAAAGAGAAAGGGACCACTCTTGCAAGGCCCCTTTCTCAGCTCGTCTTTCCTTTTCAGACGAGATCCGCAGACTTTTCCATCAGTCAAAATATTCCTTCAGGAAATTGCTGTAAGCTTCCCGATAATACTCGACATATTCCTCCACCCCGAGTTCCTGCAGCTTTGCGAAGAACTGATCGATCTCCTCGAGGGGACGGACTCCGGTTATGAAATTCACGGACTCGGAAGTGACATAGTCCTTGATAAGCACCTTCAAATCAGTGGTTCTGTCTGTCGTTGCCTGGTCAAAGAAAACACCCGGCAGCCACAAGGTGGTCAAATGTCCCTTCAATGCCCATTCTTCTTCTAACCTTTTACGCCAACAATTATCCTGTGTTAACTGATCATTATCACCCATGATAGGAAGAGAAATCTCTTCTCCGGTAATTGCATCGGTCCAGGATTTTCTTCCGAAATCGACGCTGCTGCCATCCGAATTGAATGTAAGTATCCTGGCACCGATAAGGGAACCGAACTTTCCGTCCAAAGGGCAGATGACGTTCTGATCATATTCTATCCAGGAATCATAATATCCATCTTCCATCATTTTCGTCGTGATTCCGCCGTCTGCTCCTGCGTACCATCCATCCACCAGACCCAGAGGATCTTCCCCTTCTTTCGGGCCAAGGACAAGTATGTCATAGCCTTCCGCTCCATAGGCATAATCTATCATTCTGGCGATCACTTCCGGATGCTCCGTCTCTGCAGAAACCCAGACACATCCGTAGTCTATATTGGAAGAAATAGAGCATATGGCCTTCTCGTTGCTGCCGGCGGTAACTGCCGGCCAGGCTACCCAGTCCAGGAGCTCCTCAGAATAATCTTCAATACCCCACCTACTATTTCCAACCATGGGATAAGCACGGGTCGCTACCATGCTATTCACCGTTTCGGGATCCATGGTAAAGTAATCCTGGGGAATCAGGCCTTCCGTATACATGGTATGCATCAGTTCGATGTATTCCCGATATTCCTCCGTCGCCGCAGGCAGATAAACCTCCCCGTCCTTGACAGCTATTGCCGTACCACTGTCATTGATAACGTTACCGAAGAACCCTAACGCCGTCCAAAGATACTGTTCCAGATTTCCCGTAGTGCCCATATAGACAACGCCGTCTCCGCCTTCTTCCTTCTTCTTCTTCTTCTTCTGGAAGGCCCGCATTACTTCGATCAGCTCCTCAGCCGTCTCCGGCGGTTTCAGGCCCAGGGGCTCCAGCCAGTTGACGGTATCATAATATAACGTAATGCCTCGCGGAAGATTCCCATTCCCCCACAAATAACAGCGTTCGCTAAAGCAAGGCAGTGCATAAATGGCTCCATCTATGCAGGTAGATGCCTCAAAGACTTCCGGATTGGACTGCAGCAGCGCATTGACGTTCGGCATGATCTCCTTGTCATTGATATAGGGAGTCCAATCCAGGAGCATGCCTTCGTTGGCGCCGTAAGTCACCGCATTGAGATTCGAAAGGGAATTGGCTCTTCCTAAGACGAGATCCGGCAGATCACCGGTTCCCAGAAGGGTCTGCATCTTATCGGCGTCATTTGATCCTTCGATCACGTCGAGCTCCACATTGTAGCCCAACTGCTTCATATAATACTCCAAATAATGGAAGAAATAGTAGTCATCGGGATCCACGTTCACCGCCAATGAGCTGTTCTTCGTCATAACCGAGATCTTGATCGGCTCTTCAGAAGAAACCTCCTTGTCTTTTCCGCCTGCTTCCGTGCTCTTTTCGCTGGAAGCAGACCCTCCTTCGCCGGAAGCGGCTCCCGTTTCGCCGGAAGAACCGTTCTCATTGCCGCCGCAGCCCGCCAGGCTCCCCGCCGCCAGGGCCAGGATCAGAACCATTGACAACAGCCACCTTTTCATTTTCTTTGCTTTTTTCATTGAAACCTCCTCTTTGTAATTGTGATTGACATTTGCTTCTATTTTTATACCGGAAATGTAGCGCTCCACTCCCGATATCAAAACCAAATACAGAATATACAATTATTCCTTCAAAGCCCCCACCATGACGCCCTTGATAAAGTACTTTTGTACGAATGGATACACGACAAGCATGGGCGCACTGGAAATAAAGACAAGTGCGAATTTCATCACATGGTTCAGTTCCACGCGCTCCAAAAGCGTCATCATCAATTTCCCAGAGGTATCTCCCTCCATCATCTCCAATGCTGACTGATTTAGGACCAGAATGTTGCGCAGGACCAGCTGCAGAGGATAGAGTTTTCTGTCATTGAGATAGATCATGGCGCCGAAGTAGGATCCCCAGTGCCCTGCGGCATAATACAGCGTGATCACGGCGAGAATCGGCTTGCTTAAGGGAAGCATGATCCTTCCAAAGATCACGAATTCACTCGCTCCGTCAATCCTGGCGGCCTCGTAGAGCCCGTCCGGAATGCTGCTTTGAAAATAGGTCCTGGTCACAATGACATTATATACGCTCAGGCCGCCGCTGATCACCATGATCCAGGGCGTGTTCGTCAGCCCAAGATTCTTATATAAAAGGTAGGTCGGAATCATGCCGCCGCCGAAATACATGGTGATGATGAAAAGCGTCATGAACAGTCCCCGTCCGAACATCCGCTTTCTGCTCAAGGCATAGGCGGTGGGAATGGTCAGGAAGAGATTGACCATCGTGCCTGCCACCGTATAAAAAATGGAATTGGAATAGCCCCGCCAGATTTCTGCATTCTCAAAAACTTCTATATAAGCTTTCAAATTGAAACCCGAAGGCAGCAGGTTGACCTTGCCCAAATAAACGTCGCTCCCTTTGGAAAAAGAGGCAATCACCGTAAAATACATGGGATACAGGCAGGAAAAAGTGATGATCAATACGCTCGCATAGACGATCACCAGGAAAATGAT
This sequence comes from uncultured Acetatifactor sp., assembly GCA_947625675.1. GTDB lineage: Bacteria > Bacillota > Clostridia > Lachnospirales > Lachnospiraceae > Acetatifactor. Next base: position 599 of record CANQPH010000048.1, on the reverse strand, counting down.
GTCTTCCTTCGATCTGCGGCGTTTCAGGACCGTCTGAATCTTCCCTCTCACATTCTTTTCATTTTTATTTTTCATATACCTCTCCTTCTTCCTATATGGCTCCTCTCGGCAATCTATACACTTCTACATATGTTCCGCTTTGTCCCTTTCCCCTAAAAGAGGCTGGTATCGGACAGTTTTTTGACGATCTTATTGACCAACAGCAAGATCATGATATTGATCACATTATTGAACAGGCCCACCGCCGCCGACCGGCTGTACTGTCCGTTCAGGAAGCCGATCTCATAGGTATAGGTGGAAATGACATTGGAAACCTCCTGGTTCATACTGTTCTGCAGCAGCAGGATCTTGGTATAGCCCAGATCCAGAATATGGCCCACCCGCAGCAAAAAGGTGATGATGATCGTCGGCATGATGCAAGGGATGTAAATGTGCCACATGGTGCGGAAGCGGTTGGCCCCGTCGATCCGGGCCGCCTCCACCAGGTCCGAGGACACGCCGGACAAGGCCGAGATATATATAATGGAATTCCAACCGAGACTCTGCCACACGCCGGACAGGACGAAGATGGAGGAAAACATCTCGGGTTTGCCCATAAA
>CANQPH010000047.1 GCA_947625675.1 uncultured Acetatifactor sp. | reverse complement strand
TTCCGGGGCGGAAAACTGTACCGGGCATGGAAAGGCTTCCCTTCTTTTGTGCCTGAGTTTCATGAAACAACCCTGATTTTTGCATTATGCATTATTTACTTTTTGTTCATTGGGTGTTAAAATATCAGAGGGGAAAATGAATTGAGCGAACCTTTTTTTGTGAATTTTTTATCATCATCTTTTCGATTTTGGCATCAATAAAATCGCAAAACTTGCGCAGTCTTGCTGTTTATGGAGGAAACCTATGGCTGACATACGGGAAGAAAAAAGTTTGGATTTTTATTCCGTCAACGAGGATTACATGGGGAACCGGAATGTCCGGGACACCCAGGAAGTGGTCCAGTTCCGCAACAACTCTTCCATCCGGATCTGGTACAATGAGCAGACGACTGATTTCGCATCCCATTGGCACACGGCGATGGAGATCATCATGCCCCTGAACAATTACTATGACGTGGTGGCCAAAGAGACCTCCTACCACCTGATGCCCGGGGAGATCCTGCTGATCCCGCCCGGAGAGATGCACCACCTGATCGCACCGGACAGCGGGCAGCGGTTCATCTATCTGTTCGACCCTTCCGTTCTGATGAAGCTGAAGGGCTACGCCGGTATCCAGTCCATACTGGTGGATCCCCTCTACATCACTCAGGAGACCTATCCCAAGATCTACAGGGATCTCTACCAGATTCTGAACCAGATGCAGACGGAATATTTCGGCAAAAACGAATATGCGGAGCTGTCCATTTTCGCCCTTTTGCTGAATTTCATGGTAAAATTGGGATATGACCACATTGAGACCAGGAATCCCTTCCCCAATGTGCGCCTGACCAAACAGAAAGAATACATCCAGAAGTTCAATGACCTTCTGGACTACATAGACCTGCACTACACGGAGGATCTGGAGCTGGAGGAGCTGGCGGACGTGATCGGTTTCAGCAAGTTCCATTTTTCCAGACTGTTCCGGCAGTACACCAATTTTTCCTTCAATGATTACGTGAATTATAAGCGACTGAAGGTGGCCGAAGAACTGCTGGCCCAGCCGGATCTGCCCGTGACGGACGTGGCCCTCCAGGCCGGTTTCAACAGCATCTCCACCTTCAACAGATTGTTCCGGAAGTCCAAGAACTGCACCCCCAGCGAATACCGGGCCATGAACACCAAAATACGGTTCGGAGGGTGAGGGATTTTTTAAAGCCGATTTTGTGCACGATATGCTTGCACAAAATCGGCTTTTATGTTATTATGTGCAAATAGGAGGTGCACAAAATGAGGCTAAAAAGAGAAACCTATCTCCGACAAATCCGCCCTTATTACGATTCAGACATCATCAAAGTGATCACAGGGGTAAGAAGGGCCGGGAAATCCATACTGTTGGACACGATCAAGGACGAACTCGTTGAAAGAGGCGTTTCCGGGGACAACATCATATATCTGAACCTGGAAGACATGGACTATGAATATATCACCAATGCCTCCGATCTGAACCGGGAGATCAAGAGCAGAATCGTAAACGATGGAAAATACTATGTCTTTTTGGACGAGATACAGCACGTGGAGCAGTTTGAAAAAGCGTTGGCTTCCTTCCGGGCGACCCTGAACGTATCCCTGTTCGTCACCGGAAGCAATTCCACCCTGTTGTCGGGAGAACTGGCGACGCTTCTGACGGGCCGCACGGTGGAATTTGAAATTCTCCCCTTTTCCTTTTATGAAATGGAGCAATACTACAAGCTCAACAAAAGGGAATGGTCCGAGGAACTTTTTTTCGACTATCTGAAATGGGGCGGATTTCCCCTCCGGTTTGATTACAGGGACGAAGCCTCCACACGCAGATATCTTATGAATCTATACGAAAGTATCCTGAACAGAGACATTATCGGGCGAAGCAAGAGTTCGGACAAAAAAGCTTTTCGGGACATCTCGCTGTATATTCTGGCCAATGCGGGAAAAGAGCTTTCCACCGAAAATATCATCGCCGCCTACCGTAAAAGTAATCGGGAAATCTCCAAAAGGACGGTCTACAATTATCTTGAAAAAATGAAAAAAGCCTATCTGATCCACGGGGTGGGCAGATACAACATCGTTGGGAAGGCGGCGCTGGGCAATCGGGAAAAACAGTACGCCGTTGATACGGGATTCCGAACCATCAACACCAACACCATCAATTTCGAGGATACTTTTTTTCTGGAAAATATCATCTATAACGAACTGATCTCCCGGGGATACACCGTGTATGCCGGCAAGACCCACAAGGGAGAAATCGATTTCGTCGCCATTCGGGAGGGGAAAAAATGCTTCCTCCAGGTGGCCTACCTGCTGGCGGGAGAATCCGTCATCAAGCGGGAATTCGGAGCCTATGACAAGATAACGGACGCATCTCCCAAATACGTGATGTCCCTGGACAGGATCGACATGAGCCATGACGGGATCATCCATCTGAACATTCTCGACTTCCTGCTTCACAGGAATGATTTGATTCTGACATGACAAGCGCATCCCCTCAGTCCGTCTCTCCGCCGACCTCATTCTGCAGGGCGATCTCCCCCAGACGGGCCTCGTCCATCTGCCTGACGCACCCGTCCACGTCCGTCTCACCCCGGAGCATGGCATTCAGAGCGGCCATCACGTCCTCGGCATTGTAACCCACAATCTTGGAGGCGGCCGTGGAGACTCGCTCATGAGCCTGAATGGACGCCTGCGCCTCCGTGACCATGGGAGATTGGATGTTGGTGGTCTGTCCCTGGAAGCAGCTCACCGTGGAGATACCGTCAAAGGCCGCATTGTACGACTCCGGCGTGGCGCAAAAGGCCAGGAAATCCAGGGCCTCCTGTACATGGGAGCCGGCCTTGCACACCATCATCATGTTCAGGTTGCCGCCTTCATAGGTGCCCTCGTCCGCAGTGCCCATAAAGGCGGGCATCAGGGCGAAATCGTCCATGGTATAGGTCCCCTCGGGGAAATCCGTGTAAAACCAGGTGTCCCAGATGAAGGTGCACACCGCCTGCCCGGAGGCGAGCTGGGGGCCGATGTCATTCCAACCGGTGCTGCCGTAAGCGTCGCCGAACCATCCGTTCTCCGCCGCAGACTGCACCCACCGGACCATTTCCGCCACGGCGGGGATGTCACCGTAGCCGATCTCTCCGCCATTCAGCCGCTCCAGCGTGGCCGGATCATCGGCAAACACCGGATCCAGGGCGAACTGGGGCATCCAGGTGCAGCCATCGGCTGGCCAGCAAATAGGGGTATAGCCGCTTTCCGCAAGTACTTGGCAGAGCATGTCAAATTCCGTCTGGGTGGCGGCGGCTCGAAGACCCAGCTGGGTGAGCAGGGTCTTGTTGTAGTAGCAGCCCGACACGGAGCTCTCCCAGAAGGGCAGGCCCAGCAGATGCCCGGCGCTGTCCGTGCAATAGGCCCGGGCGCTGTCCGTCAGGCCGGCGCTCCAGGCCTGGTCCTCCAGCGTGCAGAAGTCCCTGGCCACATCGTAGCGGTTCAGATCCGCATTGTGAAAATGCAGCAGGATGTCCGGCACACGGCCCTCCGCCACGTCCTGGGCGGCCTTCGTCTCAAATTCCGCATCCTCGTAGGAAAGGAGCTTGAGGCGGTTGCCGGTGCTGTCCTGATAGAGCTTGAAAAGACGGGTGAGGTAGGGCTTGTTCAGGTCGCTCTCCTTGCCGAGAATGGTCAAAGTGACGCCATCGGAATCACTGTCCGCTCTGCCGCAGGCGCCAAACAGCAGTGTCACGGCCAGAAGCAGGCAGATCGTCAGGTAAAGACGCTTCATAGGTTCTCTCCTTCGCCGTCCGCAGACGGGGCGGATTTTCTGTCAAGCAGCCGCCCTATCATCTCACGCACGGCATTCATATCGATGGGTTTGCTCAGATGCCCGTCCATCCCGGCGTCCAAGGCGTTGCGCACGTCCTCGGCAAAGGCGTTGGCCGTCATGGCCACGATGGGGATGCTCGCCGCCTGAGGATGGCCGCAGGCCCTGATGGCCCGGGCGGCGTCATAGCCGTTCATCACGGGCATCTGCATGTCCATAAGGATCAAATCATAGGTGCCGGGCTGGGAGTTCTGGAACATCTCCAACGCTTTTTGGCCGTCGGGAGCCACCTGGCAGGAAGCTCCCTCCATCTCCAGCATTTCCGTAAGGATCTCGGCATTGAGCTCGTTGTCCTCCGCAGCCAGGAACCGCCTGCCCGCCAGGACCTGGGCGCTGCCCGCCGAACGGGCGGCCTGGTCCTCCGAAAACAGGGGACGGATAGTGTCCCAGAAAGTGGAAACGAAGAAAGGCTTGGGCATAAAGGCATCGATACCCGCCTGCCGGGCCTCGGTCTCGATGTCGCTCCAGTCGTAGGAGGTCAGCACCAGAATGGGCACTTGCTCCCCAATCCGGGCCCGGATCTGCCGGGCGGCCTCTACCCCGTCCATCCGAAGCATTTTCCAATCCAGCAGGATGACGTGGAAGCCCTCACCCCGCTGCCAGGCCGTCACGGCCAGATCCACGGCATCGGCCCCATCGTGGACACAGGTCACGTCCACCCCGGAATCCCGCATCAGTTCCCGGATGTTCAGGCAGATATCCTCCTCGTCATCGGCCACCAGCATTCGGGTGACCTTGTCACGGTACCAGGAGACCGTCTCCTCCTGCTCCGGCAGCAGAAAGGACAGCTCTACCGTGAAGGTGCTCCCCTGGCCGGGGGCGCTCTCCACCTGGATGATGCCGCCCATGAGATCCACCAGGTTCTTGGTGATGGCCATGCCCAGGCCGGTACCCTGGATCTTGTTGGTGACGGAATTGATCTCCCGGCTGAAGGGTTCAAAAATGGTGGCCTGGAATTCCTCGCTCATGCCGATGCCGTTATCCTTTACGGCAAAGCGCAGCCGGGCATATTGCTGCCCCGCACCGGGGATGGGGCACACGGTGAACTCGATCTTCCCGCCCTCGGGGGTGTATTTCACCGCGTTGGACAGGAGGTTCAGCAGGATCTGGTTGAGGCGCAGCTTGTCTCCGATGATATGCTCCGGGGGTGTGCCCTGGACGTGGATGCTGAAGTCCTGCTGCTTGGCCCGGGCCTGAGGCATCACGATGATGGTCAGCTCCTCCAGCAGCTCCGGCAGACTGAACCGTTCCACATTCAGGGAGGTCTTGCCGCTCTCGATCTTGCTCATGTCCAGCACATCGTTGATCAGGCTCAGCAGATGCTGGCTGGAGGATGTAATCTTCCGGGTGTACTCCCGAACCTTTTCGGGCTGATCCGCATTTTTTTCCAGCAGCACCGAGAAGCCCACGATGGCGTTCATGGGCGTGCGGATGTCATGGGACATATTGGACAGGAAGTTGCTCTTGGCCGTGTTGGCGCTCTGGGCGGCGTTCAGGGCCTGCTGGAGCTGCTGGTTCATCTGCTGCTCCATGGTCCGGTCGCTGAGGACGATGATGTACTTGCGCACCTCCTGGATGCTCATATGGTACACGGTCATCCGGTACCAGCGGCGCTCCCCGGTATTCTGATGCACATACTCGCACTCCCAGTAACGATTGCCATTTAAGGGGATGGACTCCAGCACGTCCTTCGGGATCACCACGTCGTAATTGACGGCGCACTTCTCCATGACCCGGATATCCTTTCGGGCCTCCTCCGCAGGGATGCCCAGGAGCCGCTCGATGTTGGGGCTGATATAGTCCACATGCTGGTCGGCAGCGTTGAGGGTGATGAAAATATCGTCCACGCTGTTGGACAGCACGTCAAACATCCGCTCCCGATACTGGAGCTCCAACCGATTTTCCCGGGAAAGCCGACTGCTGCGCAGCACCAGCAGCACCACGGCCACGGCTCCCACCAGCAGGAAGATCGCCACCAGCACGTTGATGGTAGCTTTCTGCACGGACAAAAATCCTGCGCTGATGGCGCTCTGGGGCACGGAGCTGAGCATGAGATAATCCAGATAGCCCAGGCTCTGATAGAGGATCACGTGACTGACCCCGCCGATCTCGCAGCGGACCAGACCCTTTCGGCCCGCCGCCCAGTCCTGGGCCATGGCCGCCAGTTCCTCCTCGCTCAGGTCCGAGACGGCCCGCAGATATACCAGATAATTGCTGAATACGTTGCCCCCGGCCTGGGTGGACAGGAGCACCTGTCCATCGCTATGGATCACGAAGCACCGGGCTTTGCCGGAGAAGGCGTCCACATTCAGGGATCTGGCCAGGTCCGAGTTGGTGTAGGTGACGGCAATGGCGTCATAGGAAAAGCCCTGAACCGTCTGGCGGCTCACCGGCACGGCGAACACGGTCACCTCCTCGCCGGAGGAAAGGACGGTCCCGGCCATGAGGGGCTGGCGCTGCTCGGTCAGCGCAGCCAGCGCATCCCCCAGATCCAGGAGGTCCTTTTCCCCGCCGATGGACAAGCTCTCCCCTTTTTCAGAGAGGAAGTAAAAATCGGAAAAACCCCAACGGGCCTGCTCCTCGGCCACAAAGGCAGACGCCTCCCCGTCCATGGCCTCCGAAAAGACCTGGGCATCGTCCCAGCTCTCCAGCAAGCCCCAGTTGCGCTCCACAAAAGCGCCAAAGGAACGGTTCACCTGGCTGTAGATCTCATCCAGGGATCGGGTGCTGTCCTCAAATATTCGTCGGGAAATATACTGAACATAGACCAGGCTGATCAGAATCACTGCGATGATCACAGCACATACAAAAAGGCAGAACCCTATTTTCTTAAATTGCTTTTTCATCAGAATATCCACCCTTTTGAGTGTATTGAAAACCATCAATTATCTTACCACAAAAGACAGGAAAAAGCAATGCCGTGATTCAAACATCTTCAGCGTTTCCGATACCGGAAATCCGAGAACTCCGCAGCCCCTCCCGCCTGCAGGGTGGAATACAGGGCCAGACCGAAACGGCAGCCCGTAAAATGGTCCAGCCTGAAATGCAGCTTGTGAGCCGGTCCCAGCTTCTCCCAATGGCCGAAGAAGCTTCTCTCCCCTTCCTGTTTCCAATAATAGAAAGAAGCCACGTCTTTCCGGTCGGCGAAGTCCGCCTCCAGCTTGAGGCGCACCTTTTCCTTCTCCAGAGGAAGGATTGCCAACTCCCGCCAGGAAGCGATGCCTGACTTCTCCCGCCGGATTCCAGGCTCCTCCTGAGAGGCGGCCAGCATCGCCAGATACAGCTTTCCTTCCCGGCGGGTCAGGGCGATCATGGCGTACTGCCCCTGGAGGGCGCAAAGTCCCGCATAATCTCCCTCTCCCAGGCCGCTGCCGTCCACCGTCACCTCTGCGGCGCAGCCGGGATACAGCATTCTCTGGGTCAGGGTGTTCACCGCCTGGGTCAGCTGCCCGCAGACCTCCGCCGTGGCGAGCTTCCAGATCCCTTTTTCCCTGTCATGTTCGATCAGGGACCAGTCCGGTTCATGGTTGAACTGCCAGCAAGGCTTTAAGTCTCCCCGGAAGTCGTCGCTTTCCACCAGGGGCCGATACTCATGGCCGGGCCTGGTGCTCTCCAGGGAAAAGGTCTCCGGAATCCTTCCCTCCGTCCCGAACACGGGCCGGTCCCCCCGCCAGGTCACGGGCACCAGCACGGGCAGGCGTCCCACGGCGCCGCTGTCCTGGAACAGCAGGGCGTACCATTTTCCCTCCGGGGTCTCCACGATACCCCCCTGGGCCACGCCCTGGTCGAAATATCCCCTGTCGTCGTCCAGCACCTCTCCTCCCGTGAATTCCCCTTCCAGGGAATCCGCCACGAAGCAGCTTTCCGTCCTGCGCCAGCGATCCGGCCTGGAATGAATCAGGAACAGATAATATTTTCCATGAATCTTGTAAAAATGACTTCCCTCATAGCCCAGGTTGGGATTGCCCCTGTCGCTGACGGCCAGCCTGTGGAGCCCTCCCTCCAAGGGGCCGCTCAAATCCTCTTTTAACTGGGTGATGTAGATGTCCCGGTTGCCGTAGGCGATATAGACGCTGCCGTCATCGTCAAACAGCAGGGAGCTGTCATGGTAAAAGCCCTGGATCTCCTTTTTTTCCCAAGGGCCCTGAATGTCCCGGGCGGTGTAAAGATAGGTCTTGTGGGTGTCATTGGCCACGAAGCATACGTAAAAAGTGCCCCCATGGCCCTCCGGGTCCTTCCGGTACCGCAGGGAAGCCGCCCACATGCCTTTGCCGTAAATATTCTGACCGCCTTGAAGCTTCTGGGCGGGGGTGCCGTCCAGGGTCTCGTACACATAGGCGGCGTGCTCCCAGTTCCGCAGGTCATAGGAGCGCAGGATCTCGCAGCCCGGCATGAAATGCATTGTGGTGCTCACCATATAATAGGTATCCTCCACCCGAATCACGTCCGGATCCGGATAGTCCAGCCTGGTCACAGGGTTGATCTGAGGGTACTGCATGGTGCGTTCGTAGGAATATCCCAGGTCGGGCCGGATCTTTCCCGGCGTCCAATGGAAATAAAGCACCCCGTTTTCTTCCACCGCAAGATGCGCCTGCCTGGCGCCGTTTCTCAGGGCGGGCCGCAGGGTGCGGGTGTAGGGCAGGGAAGCCTCCCGCAGCAGGGCGGTCTCCTCCCCGGTGGGATTGACGGGTTCTCCCAGGTCATGCCACACCTTCAGAGGGTTGCAGTGCTCCTCGTCCACCAGACGGGTCAGCAGACAGCCCTCCTCCTCTTTCGGAAAATCCAGAACAAATTCCAAGGTTTTCCCCGTCCGCTCATTGGTCATGTTCCAGAGCACGCCCCGGCGGCTGCCGTCCGGATAGCGCAGAACCACGGCGTTGTCATCCCGGTAAATGCAGATCCCCTCTTTTTCCTTCAGCTTTTTGAAAAAAACGAAGGTCCAGAAGGTAGGCTTGGGGATGCAGCCGTTTGCCACCAGGCCGAAGCCCCCGTGGAACGGAGTAAAGGGCACGCCCTGCTCTTCAAACACGTCCCCGAAGGTCCAATAAGAATAAGAAGCGTTGCCGTCCCCCAGCCTGGACAGCTGCCGGGCCAGGAAGGCCGCATTCTGGTTGGTGTCATGCAAAGGACAGTTCGGGATGTAGGAGGTGTTGAACTCCGTGATGTGGATCTCCAGTCCCCGATACTCCGGGAAGCTGTCGATGATGTCCCGGGTGGTGCGCAGATTGGCAAACCCGTCCTCCGCCTTCATCAGCTCCGCATAGCCATAGTGGCCCACGTGATCGGGAACCTCCGTGGTATAATGATGCCTGGTCACGAAATCCACCGGCAGCTTGTGGGCGGCGCAATATTCCAGGAAAGCCCGGATCCACTTTTCATCGCTGCCTCCGCACACGGCGGGGCCTCCCACCCGGAAACGGGCGTCCACCTCCTTCACCGCCTGGAAAGTGAGGTGAAAGAGTTTAAAATATTCCTCCATGTCGGCACCCTTCCAGAAGCCGGGGAGATTGGGTTCGTTCCAGACCTCCACGGGCCAGGTGACCACCTCTTCCCGGCCGTACCGTCCGCAAAGATGCTCAAGAAGGGCCTGCACCATGTCCGTCCAGGCCTCGTAGGACTTGGGAGGCGTCACGTTGCCTTTCCAATAAAAGATGGTCTGCCTGCCGCTGGCCATTTTGTCCGGCATAAAGCCCAGCTCCAGGAAAGGCTTCAGGCCCAGGCTGCGGTACCCGTCCATCACCCGGTCCAGGTAGGTGAAATTATAGGTGACGCTGCCGTCCCGCTCCTGCTGATAGATCGCCATGTCGTCGCAAAACAGGCCATGGCCCCTGATATGCTGAAAACCAATATAGTCCTGCACCAGCTTCAGCTGCTCCATGTATTCCTTCTGCAGGGCCAGGCCCATGCGGCCCGTCCCCACGCAGAAGTCCACGTTGTTATGGAAAGGTATTGCGCCAGTCTGCGCCAAAGAAATGATTTTACTGTTCATATCGCATATGCTCCCTTTCGACATCTTTTCCGTTACCCGTTTTTTATGATTTCCCGCCGCTGCTTTTGCCTTTATGATTTATCGCCGCCGTCCTTCTTCCCGGCACCCCGCCTCAGGAAGAAATATCCGGCCGCCGCCAGCACCAGCATCGCTACGATCACCGCCAGGACGATGCCCAGGGAACCGCCGGATTGTGCGTCATCGGCGTTCTGGGCGGCAGATTCCAGAGCGGAGCCTGCGTTTTCCCCGGCGGGCTGGCCATTCTGTCCGACTGCTCCGTCAGAGTTTTCCCCGGCTGTTCCGTTCTCCGAACCTTCAGGAGTTCCAGCGTTCCCCGTGCCGTCCGTGCCAGAGTTTTCCGCTTCCGCACCATCTGTGCCTACACCATCTGTTCCGGTACCCTCCGTTCCGGCATTTTCTGCGCCTGCGCCCTCCGTACCTGCCGAAGTTCCAGCGTTCTCCGTGCCTGTCCCATCCGTTCCTGCTCCCTCCGTTCCGGCATTTTCTGCGCCTGTACCTTCCGTGCCCGCCCCTTCCGGCTCCTTCAGCCTTCCATCCGACGTCAGCCGGGAAGCGTCTGCGAAGACCCAGAAGGCGGGTTTGGCCTGATAATCATCGTCAAAAAGCAGAGGGCACTGGGGCTTGACCCTGTCGCTGCCTCCGCCCACGGTGCTGCGGCCCTGGAGCCAGGAATATTTGTCCACCACGCCCCAGAAGGTGATGCCGCCCACCTGTGCGCCCGAATTTTTCACCGCATTTTTCAGCATGGTATAGAGCAGGCGGTAACGAGAGGCCTGTTTGGCATATTCCTCTTCCCGAGTGGCATCCGTGCCGTCATAATCATCGCTGGACTGCAGATCCATCTCCGTGATCTGCACCTTCCCCACCACCTCCACATAAGTCTCGATGGCCATGGTAAACTTGTCAAAAGAGGGATCCGACAAATTATAATGTCCCTGCATGCCCATGGCGTCGATCCGGGTGCCTTCTCCGGGAGCGCCCTCTTGGGCCTTTACCGCCTGCAGCAGCTCCTTGATGCCCATCATTTTCTGGCCGGAGCACTCATTGTAGTCGTTGTAATATAGTTCCACCGAAGCAGGAGCGTACTGGTTGGCATAGCGGAAAGCGTTGATGATGTACTCGTTGCTCTGATAGACGTGCCACCAGCTGGAATTGCTGCCGTGGGTGTCCTGGGAAAGATCCTCGGAAGCGTTCTCCGCATCGCTGCGGTAAGTGCCGGTGCCGTCGCTGACGGCCTCGTTCACCACGTCCCAGCCGTAGAACATGCCTTCATAGGGGCTGCCTTCCCCCGCAAAATGCTCCAGCACAGTCTTGATATACCATTTCTGGCGCTTGTCCATGGTCTCCTTGTCCACGTAGGGCTTATTTTTGTCATAATCCTCATGGAAAAACCATTCCGGGGTCTGGCTGTGCCACACCAGCACGTGGCCCCGCACCATGATCTTCTTCTCCGGATGCTCGTCGTTCCAGGCCTTCACCTTGTCCAGCATCCTTTCCGCCCGGCTGAAATCCATGACCGGCACCACCATGGTCTCCCCGTCCAGCTCCTCTTCCCTGGTGCCGGGACACCGGCCGTTGCTGTAGCCGAACAGGGCGTCCGGCTTCAGCTCATTGCCGAAGGTAACGGCGCTGAAATGGGTGGTCACCAGATTCCAGAGCTTTTCGTCCGACATTTCCCCTTCTGTGATTCCCGCTCCGAAAATGGGGCACAATTCTTCCCCTACCACGTCTCTCAGGATGGGAAGGCTCTCTTCCCCACCCGAACCGGCTTCCGATGCCGCCGCCTTGCCCGGGAAACCGCCCCAGGCCACCAGAACCGCCAGAGTCCCGGCCAGCAGCTTTGCAGCCCATCCGCTTTTTTGCTTCCGTAAAATCGTCTCTTTCTTCATTTTCATACTCCTGTTCTTGCAGCCCTGCGCATTCCCCGCAGTCTGGTGCCTGTCTTTTCACGGCCCTGCGCTTTTCTCTCGGCCCTGCTCATTCCCCGCAATCCGGTGCCTGTCTTTTCACGGCCCTGCTCTTTTCTCTCGGCCCTGCTCATTCCCCGCAATCCGGTACCCGTCTTTTCACGACCCTGCTCTTCTCTCTCGGCCCTGCTCATTCCCCGCAATCCGGTACCTGTCTTTTCACGGCCCTGCGCTTTCTTGCAGCCCTGCGCTTTTTACAACCGCACGCTCTCACGGGGGCCAAGGTAGGACTTCGGAAGCTCCCGGCCCGCTTTATGAATGATGATCCGCTCCAGCACCACCCCCGGCTCCAAAGCGCCCAAGCACAATTCCTGCACGCCGGCCTCAAAATGCAGTTTCACAGCGATGCGCCGCTCCTGATCCAGCACTCCCCGGCACCAACGGGCGTCGCTATTTTCCCCGGCCTTGAAGTCGGCGGGCAAAAGCTCCGTTTTCCGGCCCTGCACCATCAAATTCATGGAACGGTGGTTGACCGGCGAGTTGGTAGGCGCTGCGATCAGCTCCGCCTCATATTCCCCGACCTCTTCCAGGTAAAAACGGTAGATCAGTTCCGGCTTTTCCTCCATTTCCGCAAACAGGGCCGTGCTGGGGAACACCTTCACCCCGGAGCCGTATTTGCCATAACCGGAGATCACTTGAAAACCGCCCCGGGCCGTATCTTTTTTCCGGCAAAAATGGGACGCTTCCATAACAATGGCACCTCCGGCAGGCAGGAAGGTTCCTGCAGGAAGCCCGTCCGCTGCCGTCCGTCTGCCCAGGACTTCCACCGCCACCGCCGCATCTCCATCGGACAGGATCAGGCGCACTCTGGCGAACCGTTCCCCGGACACGGGAAGCTTCTCCCTCCTGCAGCGCAGGGTCACTTCCTGGAGTTCTTCCACGTCCCCGCTGGCAGGATCGACCTCCAGCCAGGCGGGAAGGCCCGCAAGGCGATCCACAGTCCGCCCGACGAACTCCACCGATCCTTCCGTCTCCGTCTGATCTGCAGTCCCCAATTGTCCTGCGACTTCCGACCGCTTTGCAGCCTCCGCCGGTTCCACGACCTCCACCCGGATTTGGTAATGCAGACTGCCCCGGCCGGTATTGGCGACCTCCAGCCGAACCTCCGTGCAGCCCGCATCCTGGAAATCAGGCACGGAGATCACCGTGGGGGCTCCGTAATTCTTGGAGGCGGTGCGTTCCTCATCCTTTCTGGACACGCTCAGTCTGGGACGGTGCGCCGGTTCTACCTCCATGACCACCGGATACCGGTAGTCATCCTCGTTCCATTTGGTAAAGCCGATGTGCTGGGCCAACTGCATGCCGTCCCATTTCCCGTCCAGGAAAGTCGCCCATTCCTCTATAAGCTCTCCATCCCTGCGGATGCAGTCCTCCGTCAATTTCCCGTAGACATTGGCGACGGGCCTGCCCTGACGGGCGTAGTGATGGTTCTTTCCGGCATAAAGATGCATCTTCAACAAATTCATAGAAGCCATTGCCGGAAAATGAATCATGCTATAATAAGCTGCCGCAGACTCCCGGGACTGCTCCTCCAGGGCAGCCAGCACTTCCAATGACCGCTTTTCCACGTCCCGGGCCAGCGCCAACATCCGATCCGTTTCCTCGTAATGACAGGGATGATAAATCTCGGGATGCAGGGCCTCCGGCCTGCGCAGGGCGTTCAAGGCGATATAGTCCGTCAGCAACCCTCCGATCTTTTCCTGCAGACCGGATTCCACTATCTCAGAAGCCTCCTGCGCTGCATCCAACTTCTCCGCTTCCGCTGCCAAACCGGCCTCCTGCGCTGCATCCAGCTTCTCCGCTTCCGCTGCCAAACCGGCCTCCGGGAACGTCCTGTGCACCCATTCTTTCGTATATTCTTCATAGCTGCGGGGATTGCCGTACCCCCACTTGTCATAATCATAAGCCAACGCCATGAAATAGGTCAGAGGCACCTCGTGGAATTTCAGATCGCCCACGTTGACGATCCATACGTCCCGGATCCCGTACTCATAAGCCTGGCACATTTGCTCCCAGATCTTGGAAAAAGGGGTGGAATCCACCCATTCGTAGGAAATGGGGCCGCCGTGATAATCGAAATGATAATACATACCGAAGCCGCCCCTGCGGTTCCTGATCTCCTCCGTGGGCAGGGTGCGCATCTGGCCGAAATTGTCCTCGCAGAGCATGCAGGTCACGCCTTCGATGCCCTCCCAATCCTTCAGGCCGGGAGTCTGCTCATCCCCGTAAAAATAAGCTTCCACTTCCTTGTATAACGCCAGCAGCAGAGGAATCTCCTTTCCCTCCCGCTTCACGTAACGGCCGATCAACTCCTTCTGTTTGGTGATGATCCGCTTGAGCAGCTCCACGTTTTCCGTCACCGTGGCGTCCGGGCCCAGCATACAGGAATCATACTCTCCCCGCATGCCGATGGTGATCATGTTTTCATACTTGCCGCTGCGCTTCAGGGAATCCTCCCAATAGTTCAAAAGTCCCTGTTCATTGGTGTAAAAATTCCAGGCGCTGCCATACCGGCTTCCCGGCCCGCAGACTTTTTTCCATTCCTCGCTGGCCCGCAGGCAGGGTTCATGATGGGAGTAGCACATCACCACCCCGTATAGGTCCGCCAGTTCCTCGTTGGCGCTGCCCGGCCCGTCCAGAGGGAAAGAAGCGCTCCACATAGCGGGCCAGAGATAATTGCCCTTCATCCGAAGCAGCAGCTCGAACACCTTGTCATAGGCCTGGGCGTTAAAGCCCCCGAACTGTTTGTTCACCCAGGTACCGAAGCAGGGCCATTCATCATTGATAAAAAAGCCCCTGTATTTCACGCTGGGTTCCCTGGAAAGGATTTCAATATCCGGGCCCACCGGAACGGCGTCCCTTTTCGCCGGGGCCGCATCCCCCCAATAGCACAGGGGAGACACCCCGATATATTCGGAAAGGGCGAACAGGCCATAAATGGTGCCCCGCTTATCGCTGCCGCAGACCAGCAGGATCTCTCCCGCCCCTTCCAGGCCGCCGGGCAGTCTCTTGATCAGATAGACCTCCCGCTTGGGCTGAGGATCGGAAGCCGCAGGAGACTGGTTTTCCACCGTCCGGTACAGGCCGCTCAGATCCACCAGCCCCTTGGCCGCCAGTTCTTCCAGCAGGGGACTTTTGCCCAAAGTGGCGCACAGGATCAAGTCGATCCGGCCATCCCGGCAGGAGGCCGCCCCTGACATCTGTCCTCTTCCGTTCAAGATTTCCTCGGCCGTCTCTGAAGTCCGTCCACCTCCGTTCAAGATTTCCCCGGCCGTCTCTGAAGTCTGTCCACCTCCGCCCAAGGTTTCCTCAGCCGTTCTTGAAATCCGCCCTCTTCCGTCCAAGATTTCCTCGGCCGCCACCTCCGGCGTCTCTCCCAGGACCAGACGGAAGTCCTCCGCCACCTTTCCGGCGATTCTCCTGACTCCCTCATAACCGCTGCTTTCCACCACGATGGGGGGAAGCTTTTCTCCTCTTTTCCAAATCATATCGTGTTCTTCCTTTCCGCCATCCGCCGCATTCCCCTAGAGAACCGACATCCCAGCCAAGCTCACTCCACGTATCCAAAACCCAAGATGGTAAATTCCTTGTCTTCCTGGCCTTCCGCCATCCGCACCTCTACCCGGTGAATACATCTGTCTTTTCCTCGGAAACAGATCACCGCATTGCAATGGGTCCAGCCGTTCAAGTGGGGATCCGCCAAAAGCGCCTTCTCCCCGTCCACCCAGACCTCCGCACGGCCCACATGAGGACTGCCGGAATCCTTAAAGACCAACAACAGAGAGGTACAGCAAATCTCCATCACAAAGGGAGCCGCCTCCCCCGCCGCTTTTCCGCCGCCATACTTCCAGTTGTAAGGGAACTCCCCGGTGGGAACCAGGTTTCCGTCCATCTCCACCATCTGCAGATCGGCATCGATCTCCCGGAAGTCCCCACAGTCGATGCGGGCCAGGGGCGTCCTGCCGCTGCCGCTCGCATAGACTTCCTCTGAGCCTTCTCCCCAGGCAAGACAATTCCGGTCCAGAGGCTTTATGTCCTCAAAAACACCGCCCAGGGGCGGGAGAATCTGATCCAAGGGGATGTCTGCAGTCTGCACGGTTTCGTCCTCCGGCGAGGCAATTCCGCCCAACAAGGATCCATCCGGGGTAGCACCTTTTTTCGCCGAAGAAATTTCGTCCGGCACGGTTTCGTCCACTGATGAAGAAGCTCCGTCTGGGATGGCCTCTTTCTTCTGCACGGTTTCGTCCGCCTGCAAGGCAGTTCCATACGGCAAGACTCCATCCTCCTGCGCTGCGCCGCCGCTCTCTGGCAGCCGGTCCGCTTCCCGGATCAGGTGCAGGATGCAATCCGCCATGATACGGTGTCCTGCGTTGGTGGGATGATAACGGTCATAGAAAAACTGATTTTTGCTGATCATGCGGCCTGCATCCGGCCTCAGATAAAACTGTTCCACCACCGCATCCCGGACGCTGACCATGGGCAAATCATAGGCCCTTCCCACGGGAGACAGCCTCTCCTGCAGGTTCCAGTCGTCCACGAATACCGCAAACAAAAGGATCACCGCCGGATGGTTTTCCGTCTTTAAAATTTTGCGCACCAGGGAATCGAAGCACTCCCCTTTGGTCTCGTCCCCCTCATCGTTCACTGCGAACTCCACCACCACGATGTCCGGCAGGGGTTCTTCGATTTTGCCATCCTCCCCCATCCGAAGCACGTCCCGCTCGTACCGGACCAGCCCCAGCTCCGACGGGGTGCCTCCTACACCGGCCTTGCGGAGATGGATGTTTTCCTCCGTCCCCTTTCCCAGGTAGGCGCACAATCCCCGGAAGGCTTCATAGGCGTAGCACTTCCTGTGGATGGGCACCGCCCCGGCCCCCTGAGTGATGGAGCCGCCGATAAAGGCGATGGTCACGTCCTCTCCCCGCCGGGCCTTGTCCAGAGCCTTCTTCAACCTGGCCGGATTCCCCATCTGCGTCAGGGATTTCCGGAGCATGCCCTCATAATAAGGGGAGGAAAAATCCACCTTGCTTTCTTCCAATTCCTCCGGCGCCTCGTAACCGTCCTGCAGATAAAACTTCACGGAAACGCTGGCCACCTGCCCCGCCGAAGGGAACTCGAACCGAATTTGTCCCGGCACGCCGTCATTTTCCGTCCAGGGCACTTCCTCCAGAGGGATCTCCACCTCCCTGCCGTCCCCGGGCACCGAAGCTCGAATGGAAGCGGCGGGGCCGAAAGCCCCTTTTTTCCCATACATCTGGAAGACAAAATCCACGGCGTCCGTCCGCCGTCCCGTCTGGGACTCCGGCTGAGGCTGTCGAGGCTCCGGCTGCACATCCAGCTGAGGCTGTCGGGGCTCCAACTGTGCTTTCGGCTGAGGCTGCCGAGGCTCCGGCTGCACATCCGGCTCCAGCTCCACGGTCACCCCCAGGCTGTACACCAGCTTCCGGAAGCCCTCCACCGTCTCCAAAAGCTTCAGGATCTTCTCATCCTTCACATTCCCCACGACCCGGGCGCTGCTGATCATCCGCCCGTCATCCTGATATAAAAATTGAATCCCTCTTCCATCCGGCTGGGGATTCCCGCAAACTTCTTTATTTCGTATAATATAAAACCCCGGCCGCTTCCGCTGGGGATCCTTGGGAGCCACGGGCCCGCCGGAAATTCCGGCCGCCGCAAGGGCCGAGTTTTCTTGAACCGCAGCGTCACTGGAAATTGCGGCCTTCGCCTCTTTCTTCTCCATCAAATCTCCCTTTTTTCTCGCTTCCATCATCCTCGCCTCCGCTCCATGCTTTTCATTCCTGCCTCCCAGCCATTCTTTTCACTCAAGCCTTTCATTCCTGCTTCCCAGCCATTCTTTTCACTCAAGCCTTTCATTTCTGCTTCCCAGCCATTCTTTTCGTTCCTGCTTCTCTACGGGCCGGAAGCTCACCGCTCCCGGCCCTCGTCTCCACCATTCGTCATCACCATATCCGATATTTCCCGCTCAACGCCAGAAATGCAAAGAAATACAGACAATTATCATAATATCTGCGTTTTCCTTCCCGCAAAGGGGTCTGGAAAAACCGTTCCACCCACTCCATCCGGCAGGGGCTCTGAGATGCCAGGGAAGCCTGGGCCACCGTGGCGGTAATGGCCACGGGATGCAATACCGATTCCTCCGCCACCCTGCCGTCCACCTCGTAAGTGTGATATACGCCCTCCCGGGAGGCCTCCAGCAAGAACTCCTGGATCCGGTCCGCTGCCGCCCGCTGGCCGCAGTCCACGCCGAACCATTCATAGTCCAGACCGATGTTGGCCGCCGTGCGGTAGGCGTCGCTATAGAACCAATCATGGCGGGTCTGGGACCAGTGCGGCCTGTGAGCCATGGGAGAACCGTTGAACTCCGCATATTCCGCAGAAAATCCCGTCACCGGATGACAAGCTTTGACCAGGTATGCCCGGCTGGCCTCCGCCGCTTTTTTCCAAAATGGCCGGTCCTCTTCATCGGCCCAAAGGGCGAACAGCTCGTAAAAATGGGGCAGATGATAGGAAGGATCCGTAAAAGGACTGCCCGGCACGAACAGGATCAGGTGATTTTCCAAGTTCCACATGGGCTTTCCCGGTCTGCCGTCCCTGCCTTTGTGGAGGCAGGCCCGCAGGATGTCCCGAGCTTCTCTGGAATACTCATAGATCCCTTCCCCGTCTCCCCATCTGTGGGAAGCAAAAAACAGGGCCATGGCAAAAAACTCTTCCCCGTCCGGGGCGGGACCGTAGGAATTCTTTTTCCCGTCCAGCCCGCAGGACCAGGCGAAATACCCCTCGTTCTCCCCTTCCGCCATCCACATATAGGTCTTTGCCCATTTCCAAATTCGATTGAATTCCTCCTGCCGATCCATCTGGACGCAGATCATCATGCCGTAGGACATGCCCTCCGTGCGGGCGTCCTCGTTGCCCGTGTCGCAGAGGTATCCCATGTCCTCTCCCGCCGGAAAATAGATTCTTTCATCTTCTTTGCCGTAAAAGAAGGTGTTCCAGATCTCCTGCAGCCGTCTATCGATCTCTTCCTGGGTGTGTCCCGCTTCCAGGAACAAATTGCGGTACTCTTTTTTATCCCACATACGACTCTCCCATATACCATCAAATCCGCAGGGTCAGCTCCATCACATTCCGTCCGGTCAAGGCTGCGCTTCTCGCATCCGGCCCCTGTCCTCCCAGGTACACCTGGACGGAACCTTTGCGGATCTGAAGCTTCCCGTCTTCATCATACAGACCGAAAGCCTCCAGGGGCAGATGGATCACCGCCTCCTTCTCCTCGCCCGGGGCCAGGTGCAGCTTGCAGATGCCCTTTAACTGGGCGTTGGGGGTGTCCTCCCCCGGAATCTTCACATAAGCCTGCACGGTCTCGCCGCCTGCGCAGGTACCGGTATTTTTCACCAGAACCTTCAAGGTGACGCCGTCCTTCCCAATGACGGCGGCCTTTTCCGAGGCACCTTCCAATCCTGCGGCGGCCTTCTCCGGGCCACCTTCCAAGTCTGCAGCGGCTTTCCCGCTTCCGCTTTCCACCCGCAGATCGCTGTAAGCGAAGCTGGTATAGGACAAACCGTAGCCGAAGGGATACAGGGCTTCTGTCTTCATATAACGGTAGGTTCTATTTTTCATGCTGTAATCCGTGAAGTCAGGCAGCACCTCGTCCCCGTGGTAGAAGGTCACCGGAAGCTTTCCTTCCGGACAGCGGTCCCCGAACAGGATCTCCGCAATGGCCCTTCCGCCCTGAGCCCCCGGATACCAGCCCTGCAGGATGGCGGGCACGTGCTCCTGGGCCCAATCCACCGCCAAAGCGCTCCCGGACAGCAGTACCAGGATCACCGGCTTGCCGCTGGCATAAGCGGTTTCCAGCACCTCCTCCTGGAGGCCCGGCAGGGACAGATCCCCCTTGTCGCCGCTGCCGTACTGGTTGCTGGTGTCTCCTTCTTCTCCTTCCAGGCCGGCGTCCAGACCCAGGCAAACCACCACGGCATCGCTCAGAGCGCAGACGCCCTTCACCTCCGCCATGCGGTCTCCCCGCTGACCCAGCCCCTCGATCTTGTCCCGATATAAATGACAGCCTTCGGAGAAAAGCACCCGCACATCGTCGCCCAGGTACTCCTGGAGGCCTTCCGCCACAGTCCAGTACCGGGAGGCCGTGCCCTCGTAATTGCCCACCAGGGCCCGGCGGTTGTTGGCATTGGGGCCGATGACGCCCAGAGTATGTATCTCGGACTTCTTCAAAGGCAGAAGATTTCCCTCATTCTTCAAAAGCACCACGCAGCGGGCGGCGGCTTCCCGGTTCAGCTCTCTCATGGGAGCGCTGTCCACCACCTCGTAAGAGATCCGGTCATAAGGATTCTCTTCCTTCTGATCCAGCACGCCCAGCTTCATCCTGGTGGTAAAAAGGTTCACCAGGGCCTCGTCCAGCCTGCCCTCCTCCACTCTGCCCTCCCGCACTGCGGCCAGCAGATAATGGAAAAGGTTGCCGCAGTTCAGGTCGCAGCCGTTGTTCATGGCCATGGAAACCGATTCCACGGGAGTGTCCGTCACGTGATGGCCCTCATGGAAGTCCTTGATGGCCCAGCAGTCGCTGACCACGTGTCCCTTGAAGCCCCATTCCTTCCGCAGGATCTCCTGCAGCAGCTCCTTGTTGCCGCAGCAGGGCATGCCATTGGTGCGGTTATAGGCTCCCATCACCGCTTCCACGTGACCCTCCTGCACACAGGCCTTAAAGGCTGGCAGATAAGTCTCGTACATATCCTGCTTCGTTGCCCGGGCGTCAAAGCTGTGCCGGATGCCCTCGGGCCCGCTGTGCACCGCAAAGTGCTTGGCGCAGGCCGCCGCCTTCAGATATTTTTCATCATGGCCCTGGAGCCCCTTCACGAAGCGCACGCCCAGCCGGGAAGTGAGATAGGGATCTTCTCCGAAGGTCTCATGCCCCCTCCCCCACCTGGGATCCCTGAAAATGTTCACGTTAGGGGACCAGAAGGTGAGCCCTTTATATATGTCCGTATCTCCCGAAGCCTGCTGCATGTTGAATTTCGCCCTGGCCTCCGTGGAGATGGCGTCCGCCACCTGCTCGATGAAGTCCTCGTCAAAAGTGGCCGCCAGACCGATGGACTGGGGAAACACCGTGGCCACCCCGGCCCTGGCCACGCCGTGCAGGGCTTCGTTCCACCAATTATAGGCCTTAATTCCAAGACGCGGGATGGCGGGCGCAGTGTACAAGGTCTGTTCCACCTTTTCCTCCAGCGTCATCTGCGCTACCAGCGCCCTGGCCCGCTCTCGGTACTCTTCCAGTTTGCTGAAATTTTCTGTCAACTCCATTCCTCGTCCTCCATTTGTTGATATTAACGGTTATGTAACACTAGATTACCACATTTGCTAATATTTTGCCTATTATTTATTGCTAATCGCTGCGCAGATATTGCTTTTTTACGATAAAAAAACAGACCCGGGAGTCTGCTTCAGCTCTCCTGGGTCTGCTCCGCTACTATTTCTCTGTCACAAACAGCTTCACTTCTCCTGGGATTCCTTTGCTGGAACGTTCACTGTACATTTACGTGTCTTTCCGCAGAATGTCCAAATATTCTCGATAAGCAAACACCCGATTCCTGTCGGCGTTATTGGTCTGAATGAGAATTCCTTTTTCCTCCAGACGCTTCACTGCGCCGGATACTGTGCTGAACGATAATCCCAGCGCCTCTGCAGTCTTTCGAATATCGATGATTGGATTCTGCTCCAAATAAAAGAACAACGCCCTCGCCGTCTTTTTCGCCCGACCCATTCCATCGATCAGCGCCATGCTTCGGTCATGCAGCGAAGACAGCGCCCGGATTGCCTCCGAAGCGTCCTCTGCCGAGGACTCCACTGCTCGCAGGAAAAATTTGACCCACTGTTCATAATTGTCCTTACTGCGCACTTCGCTCATCCGATCATAATACTCGATTCGGTTTTTCTTCAGGTAGAACGAGATATACAGCGCAGGTGTCCGCAGAACACCTCGCTCCATCAAAAACAGAGTGATCAGCAGTCTTCCCACACGGCCGTTCCCATCCAAAAATGGGTGAATCGTTTCAAACTGATAATGGATCAGAGCCGCCTGGATCAGCACATCCAGCGAATCTTCCGCATGAATGTATTTCTCCAGGTCAGACATAGCTTCCACCATATCCTCCGGACAGGGCGGGATATACCTGGCTGTTTTCAACGTGCTCCCGGCTGCACCAATCCAGTTTTGGGAAGTCCGAAACTCTCCCGGGCTTTTTTCCTGCCCCCGCACGCCTTCCATCAAAACTGCATGAGTCTCCCTGAACAGTCGATTGCACAACGGCAATGTGTTCAAGCGATTCAGCGCATACTCCGTTGCATGGATGTAGTTGATCACGTCCGCCACATTCTGATTCGCATTTTTTTCAATCAAAGGATCCAGCACGTCCTCCAGCGTTGCCTGCGTTCCCTCGATCTGCGAAGAAAGCAGCGCCTCCTTCCGAACATACATGGATACGAACAAATTCATGTTGGGAATGTTTGAAGATAACGTATCGAGTACCGCAAGAGCCTTGGTTGCCCGTACCAATGTCCGGGTCATTTCCTCGTCCATTTCCAATGTCGGCGGTAGCGGAGCGGGACGAAAAGACCAATAAGCCATCTCTCCGCTCAGGTTCCTGATATATTCACCGGCTCTTCCCATACGCCCACCTCCAAGTCATAATAACAACTTCATTTTACCGTCCTTATTTTGATTTGTCAATCGAAATCAAAATAACAAGTAAATAATATCATTTTTAAGCGAGAAAGTAATGGCTTTTATTTTCCAGCAAAAAAACAGACCCGGGAGTGTTCAAAGCTCCCAGGTCTGTTCCTCGTCCTCGGGGATCTCCGCTTCGGGGCCGTAGAACACCACCACTCTCACTTCTTCGTCCTCGTACACCTTCTCCAGGTCGCCGCCGGACACATCGATCCCAGTCAGGTCGTCGGCGTCCCCGTCTTCCAGGCCTTCGACATCCTCTTCACCGGCGTCTTTCGTTTCTTCCTCCAGGTCGCCATCCTCCAAGTTGCCGCCGGATACATCGTCCTTCTCATCGTCCTCGGCGTCCTTCGTTTCTTCCTCCAGGTCGCCGCCGGACACGTCATCCTTCTCGTCGTCATTGGCTATATTTTCATCGGAAGCTTCCTCGGACTCTTCCGCCGTCCCATCGGCTTCCTCTACGTCTTCCATTTCTTCCGTTTCCGCAGTTTCCTCCGTCCCGTCAGTCTCCGCAGTCTCGGCGGACTCCGCATCCTCCCCTCTCAGGGCCGCAATCTCTTCCTCCGTCATTTCCTCGATCCGGAAGCAGCCGTCCTCGCTGCTGTGCACGTGGGTCCCAAGCTCCGGCAGCTCGCAAAGGAGGATTTCTCCCTCCTCCAGCACGATCCCCTCCCCGGGCACGTTGCGCTCGTTCCGGGCCAGGATCAGTGCGATCTCTTCCTCGCTCAGGGCCTCGTAGTACTCCTGATCCTCCAGCCTGCCGTAGCATTCCTGGGTGTGCACGTGAGGTTCCAGCTTCCCGCACACCAGCCTGCGCACAGTGCGGTAGCATTCATCGGTGTGCACGTGGACGGCCTGGGATTCCTCTTCGGGGGCCTGAATTTCCTCTTCCGCAGGGACCTGGGATTCCTCGCCGGTTCCTTCCGGCCGGGCGCTTCCCTGTTCCGCCTCGGCATCCCCTCCGGACACCGGGGTCTCCTCGTCTTCGGAGGCCTGGGGTTCCTCGGCATCGGTCGGGTCCCCGGCTTCCGCCTGGGCCTCGTCATCGCCCTCCGGCTGCCCTTCCGTCACGGCCTGGCCTTCCTCAAGGCCGCAGACCAGCACCCTCTCATCCTCGTAACACTCGTCCGTGTGCATGTGGTCCGTGGTGATCTCGGGAAGCCCGCAGGCCCGCTCGCCCGTGAGCGCATCGTAACAGTCGTCATTGTGGATGTGCGGGACGTAGTCCGCCTGACCGCAGACCAGCACCTTTTCCGTGCCGCCCCCGGCCAGCGCCATCTCCATGTAGCAATCCTCCGTGTGCTCGTGCGCCTCGAACCCGCAGTCCAGCACCTTCACCTGGTGCGTCTGCGCCTGCCCGGGCATCACCAGCGCCGCCACCGTCCCGGCCGCCACCAACACCGCAAGGCCCGCCACGACCTTGCGCCACCTCTTATTCTTCCGCTGCTCACGCAGGA
Source organism: uncultured Acetatifactor sp. (assembly GCA_947625675.1). Lineage (GTDB taxonomy): Bacteria > Bacillota > Clostridia > Lachnospirales > Lachnospiraceae > Acetatifactor. The sequence goes on along the minus strand of CANQPH010000047.1, from coordinate 2,055 downwards.
ATCTTGAAGCCTGTTTCAAAATCGAAGATTCCATGTGCTGCCTCCTTCCTTCCAAAACAAACACCAAAACGCTAGTTTATCCACTTTATCTCCCCCAGCGGCTAGATCCGGAGGAAGATCCTCCCCAGCACCAGCTCGTCGCTGATGCAACCCACCGCCGTGTTCCTGCTGTCGATGGAGGTCGCCCTGTGGTCCCCCATCACGAAGTTCCTCCCGTCCGGCACCTGGTACGGCAGCGTGATGTCGCAGTCCCCAAACGCCTTCTCCGTAAGGTAGGGCTCCTCCAGCGCCTCTCCGTTGACGTACACCGTTCCCTCCTCGTCTATGTCCACCCAGTCCCCCGCCGTGGCGATCACCCTCTTGATCAGGATGTTGTTGTTGTAGTAGAACGCCACCACATCCCCGGTCTTGTAACGGGCCCCGCTCAGCGCCACCACCACGTCGCCGTCCTCCAGCGTGCTCGACATCGACGTCCCCGTGATCTGCAGCACCGGCAGCAGCAGGACCGCCACCAGGGCCGCCACCGCCGCCACCACCAGGAGTGCGTAGACCGTGCTGCGCAGCACCCGGGAGTAGTTGCTCCTGTAGTTTTCCTTCTGAAGCTCGGCACGCAGCTGCTCGAGCGTCGGCGTCTCCATGTCTTTCGATTTCTTCATGTTATGATGCACCTTGTCTTCTTCATTCGGGTCGGCGGGCTACCGGCCGAACCCCATCCGCCGCCAGAAGCTTCGCTTCCTCTCGGGAGGGGCGTCCGGTTCGGATTCATCTGCCCCAGGTTCCTCCGGCTTGGCTTCCTCTTGCTCGGGTTCCCTTGCTTCGGAAGCTTCTGAACTGGATTGCTCCTGAACGAGTTCCGCTTCCTCGGAAGTGTCCTGCTCGGATTCCTCCGGCTTGGCTTCCTCCTGTTCAGGTTCCTTTGCTTCGGAAGCTTCTAAACCGGATTCCGCTTGAGCGGCTTCCTTTTCCCCGGAGGCTTCTAAACTGGAGTCCTCTTGAGCGGCTTCCTCCGGCTGGGGAACTTCCGGCTCGGATTCCCCTTGAACGGGTTCCTCCGGCTGGGGTTCCCCTGTCTCGGTTTCTTTCTGCACCTCCGGAAGCCCTTCTTCCGGTGCAAGAAGCTCTTCTATTTCTTCCTCCGAAAGCTCCGGCTCCATCGCTTCCGCCGACGTGGTCAGGTTGTAGAGGTATTGGTCCGCCGCCCTCTGGGCCGCTTCGAAGATCCCGTTCAGCCTCAGGGCCGCTTCCGCAATGGATCCCGCTTCCTCCAGCTCGATCCGGCGCTTCTTTCTCTGTTCTTCCAGGGCGTCCCGCAGCCGGTGGATTTGTTCGTCCTTGTGGTCCAGGCGCTTTCGCAGCTTCTCATAGTTGGCCTGGAGCTCTTCGAGCGCTCCCTCCGTCTTTTGCAGCTGTTCCTCCAGCTGGGCCGTTTCCTCGCCCTGCGTCAAAAGCAACTGAAGAAGATCCTTGCGTCCCAATTTATGTAGTTCCTTCTGTGTCATTATGGCTTCCTCGTCCTGGTTACCTCATAACACACATTATGCGGTAGATTTTTGATGATTTAGCAAACAAAAAAACGCAAAAATAAATCACAACAATTACATTTTTTTGATTTTTTTAGATTCTTTTGTTGATGGTAAGTGTGCTATACTCTCTTTACACAGTAGGGAAATAGCATCAATTACAAATAGATACTTGGAAAAGCGAAATAACATCCAGTTTATTTATAGGCATGCGCTCCCGAAATTGAATCAAAATCGCAATTTGAAATGAATATTACTTCATAATGTGTGTTATGAGGTATTTGTATTGTTGAATCGGACATTCGGCAGACTTTCGCATGGTCATTTCATCAAATATTTTTCCTTGCAATTCCCAATGCCTTACCATATAATGAAGCTATAGAATTCCTCTGCATTGGAAGTGGAGGATATATGAGCGAGCAAAAGAAGCTTGAATCACTAACCATGAAGGACAACTTCATGTTCGGGGCCGTGATGATCGACCCCGAGAACTGCAGGCCGTTTTTGGAGATGGCGCTGGGATTCCCCATCGGGA
>CANQPH010000046.1 GCA_947625675.1 uncultured Acetatifactor sp. | reverse complement strand
ATTCCGGGGCGGAAAACTGTACCGGGCATGGAAAGGCTTCCCTTCTTTTGTGCCTGAGTTTCATGAAACAACCCTGCAGGTGGAATAAAAATGGTTGACACCCGCTCCCCGGCATGCTATTATTTTTTCAAGGTTACTAAGGTTCCAGCGAACTTTTGGGAACCTTGCAATTTACCAAAGAGAAATCAAATAGCTTTTCTGAGCTTCTACCGTGTGAAGCCGCATTTTGCGTGGGCTCTGGCCTTTTGGGTCTGCGCTTCCGGCATGGGGGCTGGCTTTTGGGCTATGCCTCCGGCATGGATTCTGGCTTTTGGCTTGCGCCTCCGGCAACTTCACACCTCCCGGCGATTTCCGCCACGGATTCTCAGAAGAAATTGACAACGTGATGCAACGTCATGAGAATGCGGGCGAAACAGGAAGGCCGGGCCAGGGAAGCACCACCCTCCCGTTCTGTTTTGCACCGCAGGAAACTCATTTCAGAATGGAGGGGACATATGAAGATTTCCAGGATTTTTGTACGAAAAGTGGGCAGGCTGCACGTCAGGCGCAACGTAAAGGACCGGCTGTTCCGCTACATATTCGAACGGGACAGAGAGGCGCTCCTGCAGCTGTACAACGCCTTGAACGGCACGGACTACCGGGAGGCACAGGCCCTCAAGATCATGACCATGGAGAACGTGATTTACCTTTCCATGAAAAATGATTTGGCCTTCAGCATCGCCGGGGTATTGAATCTGTACGAGCAGCAAAGCAGCTACAACCCCAACATGCCGGTGCGGTTCCTGATCTACCTGGGACAGGAGTACCAGGAGGTCATATCGGAGCAGGGGCTGGAGAAGATCTACGGCTCCCAGCTTTTGAAGCTTCCCACGCCCAGATGCGTGGTGTTTTTCAACGGGAGAGGGAACGCCCCGGAGGAAAGCGTCCTGCGGCTGTCGGACGCCTACGAGCAGCAGGAAGAGGATCCCGACGTGGAGCTGCGGGTACGCATGATCAACATCAATTTCGGGCACAATCAAGAGTTGATGGAGAAATGCCACAGACTCTGGGAGTATTCCTTCTTCGTGGAGCGGCTGAACCAGGGGCTGCGAAAGGGCCTGAAGCTGCAGAAGGCGGCGGAGGTGGCCATCGACTACTGCATAGGGCAGGGAATAATGGAGGACATTTTAACCATGGCTAGACGGGAAGTGCTTGGGACGATCCTGAGCGAGTACAACGAGAAAAAGGTGAGGGCATTATGGAAGAAGGAAGCCCGGGAAGAAGGCCGGCAGGAAGGTTGGCAAGATGGATGGCAAGAAGGCCAGCAGGGAGGCAGAGTGAAAGAAAAGAAGGCCATTGCCCGGAAGCTATCGGATCGGGGTGATTCCGTGGATGTGATTGCGGACATTCTGGACGTGGATGTAAAGCAAGTGGAGCAATGGCTGGACGGGGATAAGGTTATTTTTCACAGTGTAGGGAAATAACCCGAGTCGATCGTTAATTCACCTGACCTTTTGTTTGCAGGTGTCCTTCTTTATCGGTCAACTCATAACGTTATCGAAGAATTCATATAAATGAAGCGAGAACATTCTGAACCGCTGGGCAGAAATGCCCGGCGGTTCGGGCAAATGCGGGGTTTATATGAACGATTTTGAACAAAAGCTGATGTCCATGGTCATGGCGGCGCTCCTTCTGGCGGCCATGCTGGCGGTGGGGCGGGAGGCTGCAGTCTATGTGACGGCGGAGAGCCCGTCCGTGAAGGTGGAAAAGGCCCTTCCCTGCGTGGTGATCGATGCGGGACACGGGGGCAGCGATCCCGGCAAGGTGGGAATTAACGGGGTGTTGGAGAAGGATCTGAACCTGGAGATCGCCCTGTTGGTGAAAAAGTTCTTGGAAGCGGAGGACGTGAAGGTGGTGCTGACCAGGGAGGACGAGGGCGGGCTCTATGACGCCGATGCCTCCAACAAGAAGGTGCAGGACATGAAGCGCCGGGTGGAGCTGATCGACCGGACGGCTCCCGTCCTTGCCGTGAGCATCCATCAGAACAGCTATCCCGAGGAATCCGTCCACGGTTCCCAGGTGTTTTATTATACCGACAGCGTGGAAGGCAGGAAACTGGCGGAGATTCTTCAGGAAGAGCTGACCGAAAAGGCGGATCCGGACAACAAACGCCAGATCAAGGCCAATGACAGCTATTATCTGTTGAAAAAGACGGATACCCCCATCGTCATCGTGGAGTGCGGTTTTCTTTCCAATTCTGCGGAAGCGGAGAAGCTTTGCACGGACTCCTACCAGGAACGGCTGGCCTGGGCCATACATATGGGGATTATCAGATATTTGAATAATGGGAATTGACGGCTCGCTTTTGACCCTTTTCCTTTTTGGAAAGGTATGGTATAATATACATACATGCGGACAAAAATATTTCAGTTAAAAGAAAATGGCGAAGAAAATGAAGAATTTCTCAGGCAGGCCGGAGAGTGCCTGAAAGAGGGAGGTCTGGTGGCCTTCCCCACGGAGACGGTGTACGGGCTGGGGGGAGACGCCCTGAACCCGGAGTCCTCCCGGAAAATCTATGCGGCCAAGGGCCGTCCCTCCGATAATCCACTGATCGTGCACATCTGCCGCCTGGAGGATCTGTGGCAGGTGGCATCCGAGGTGCCGCCGGAGGCGGAGCGGATTGCGGAGGCCTTTTGGCCCGGCCCCCTCACTATGATCCTTCCCAAGGCGGATCGGGTGCCCAGGGAGACCACCGGCGGGCTGGATACGGTGGCGGTACGGTTTCCTTCCCATCCGGCGGCCCGCAGGCTGATCGAATATGCCGGAGGTTTCGTGGCGGCTCCCAGCGCCAACGCTTCGGGGAGGCCCAGTCCCACGGAAGCCAGGTATGTGCAGGAAGATATGGAGGGGCGGATCGATATGATCCTGGACGGCGGTCCCGTGGGGATCGGCCTGGAGTCCACCATCGTGGATCTGACGGTGCGTCCGCCCCAGATTCTGAGGCCGGGCTTCGTGACTCAGGATATGCTGGCGCAGCTTTTGGGCCAGGTGGATCTGGACGTCACCATCCTGCGGGACGACAGCGGACAGGCTCCCAAGGCCCCCGGCATGAAGTACCGGCATTATGCGCCCAAGGGGGATTTGACCATCGTGTCCGGCCCGGCCCAAAAGGTGGTGGACTATATCAACGAAAAAGCGTCGTTTTATGCCGCCCGGGGCGAGAAGGTGGGAATCATCGGGACGGAGGAGTCCCTGGGGCGGTATCGGGCGGATTCCGTGAAATGTGCGGGGAGCCGGACGGACGAGGAGAGCATCGGAAGGCGTCTGTATAGGATCCTGCGGGAATTCGACGACGAGGACGTGACCCGCATTTATTCGGAGGCGTTTTCCGCAGGGGGCTATGGACAAGCCATCATGAATCGGCTGCTGAAGGCGGCCGGGCACAAGATCGTATACTTGGAAGAATCACATACTTGAAAAATCTGTTGGGAGGAATGGAAGATGATAGCAATCGGAAGTGATCATGGCGGATATGACCTGAAGCAGGCGGTCATCGCCCATCTGGAGGAAAAAGGAATTCCTTACCAGGACATGGGCTGTCACAGCAAAGCGTCCTGTGATTATCCCATTTTTGGACATGCGGTGGCCAAGGCGGTGGCGGAGGGCGGCTGTGACAAGGGCATCGTCATCTGTACCACGGGAATCGGCATCAGCATTGCGGCCAACAAGGTGCCCGGGATCCGCTGCGCCCTGTGCAGCGACACTCTCTCCGCCAAAATGACCAGGCTTCACAATGACGCCAACGTGCTGGCCCTGGGCGGCGGCATGCTGGGGGTCAATCTGGCCATTGACATCGTGGACACCTTCCTGGGAACGGAGTTCTCCGGGGAAGAGAAGCATTGCAGGAGGATCGGCCTGTTGGAGCAGATCTGAAGCCGGGAAAAGCAAATTCCAAAGGGCAAAGCAAGCAAGGCAAATCCCAAAAGGGCAAAGCAAGCAAGGCAAATCCCAAAAGGGCAAAGCGAGCAAGGCAAATCCCCCAAAAAGCAAGGCAAGTAAAGCAATTTCCCAAAAAAGAAAAGTAAGTAAAGCAAATCCAAAAGGCAAGGCAAGTAAGGCAAATCCAATAAAATGGAATAGTAAACAGCAGACAAGGAAAACAGACAAAGGAGGAACAGGCTATGGCAAAGGTAGTGGTAATGGATCATCCGCTGATCCAGCACAAGATTGGTTTGATCAGAAGGAAGGAAACCGGGACGAAGGACTTTCGGCAGACGATCAGCGAGATCGCAATGTTGATCTGTTACGAGGCAACGAGGGACTTGAAGCTGCAAGACGTGGAAATCGAGACGCCCATTTGTAAGACCGTGGCCAAAGAGCTGAGCGGCAAGAAGATGGCGTTCGTGCCCATCCTGAGGGCGGGCCTGGGAATGGTGGACGGCGTGCTGACCCTGATTCCGGCGGCCAAGGTGGGGCATATCGGATTGTACCGGGATCCCGAGACCTTGAAGCCGGTGGAATATTACTGCAAGCTCCCGGCGGATTGTGCGGAGCGGGAAGTGTTCGTGCTGGATCCCATGCTCGCCACCGGCGGTTCTTCCGTGGCTGCCATTCAGATGCTGAAGGAAAGAGGCTGCAAAAATATTCACTTCATGTGTATCATTGCCGCTCCGGAGGGAATCAAGCTCATGCAGGAGAATCATCCGGACGTGGACATTTACATCGGAACCGTGGATGAAAGGCTGAACGATCACGGATATATCGTGCCCGGCCTGGGAGATGCGGGAGATCGTATTTTCGGTACGAAATAGATTTTTGTGGAAGCAGGTGAGGTGCAATGCGCAGGGGACGGAAGCACAATTTCATAGTGAGATCGCTGGCCGCCCTGCTCGTTGCGGCGTTGGCCGTCTGGGCCGCTCCGGAGGTAGTGCGGGCCACATCCAAGACCAAGCAGGAGATTGAGGACGAAAAAGAGCATCGGGACGACCTGCAGGAACAGCTGGATGATACCAATGAAGAAATCAAGGGCTTGAAGGGAAATCAGAAGACACTGAAAGGGGAGCTGGAGGAGCTGAACAGACAGCTGACGGAAGTCAGCGAAAGGCTGGAAGACCTGGAAGCCCAGATCGCCGCCAAGACCCAGGAGATTGCGGATACCCAGGCGGCCCTGGAACAGGCCCGGATCACGGAAGCCACCCAATATGAGAACATGCGGGAAAACGTCCGATTCATGTTTGAAAACAACATGACGTCGTACCTGGACGCTTTATTTTCCATGGAAAGCTTTTCCGATTTCCTGAACATGGCGGATTATATCGAGAAGCTCAATGAATATGACCAGAAGCTGTTTGACGAATATCAGGCCAACAGGCTCTATATAGAATCGGAAGAGCGCAGGCTCCAGGAGGAAAAGCGGGAGCTGGAAGGGCTGCAGGCGGAGGCGGAGACGGAGAAGAGCCGGGTTTCCGACCTGGTCAGCCAGACCTCGGACAAGATTGGCAAATATGCGGATCAGATTTCAGAAGCGGAGAAACAGGCCCTGGCCTATGAACAGGAGTTGAAAAAGGTGGAAGAGAACCTGGAGGTGCTGCAGAAGCGTCTCCAGGAGGAGATCGCCAGATCCAGACAGGCCGCCAATGCGGTCTGGAGGGACATTTCAGAGGTTTCCTTCGCAGAGGGAGACTTGAAGCTGCTCGCCAACATCATCTATTGCGAAGCGGGAAGCGAGCCCTATGACGGCAAGCTGGCAGTAGGGGCGGTGGTCATCAACCGGGTTCGCAGTTCCGTGTTTCCCAACAGCGTGGTAGGGGTGATCTACCAGAGCAGCCAGTTTTCCCCCGTGGCCAGCGGAAGGCTGGAGCTGGCCCTGGCGGCGGACCGGGCCAACAGCGATTGCTACCGGGCCGCCCAGGAAGCCATGTCCGGCATGACCAACGTGGGGAACTGCGTATTTTTCCGCACGCCGATCCCGGGCCTAACGGGAATTCAGATCGGAGGACATATTTTCTATTAACGTTACACCTATGCAAAAAGACCCTTGCGGGAACGGAAAAGTGCCGTCTCGACAGGGTCTTTTTTATGGGCCTTTTTCCCAGATCCATTTCGCAGGCCCTTAAAAAAGACTTTTATAGCCCCAGGCCGTCCAGTTCCGCCTGGAGATGATCGAACTTGTCCCGGTAAATGAGGACCAGCAGGGCGTTGAGCTGGCGCAGGGATCTGGTGAGCTGCTCCGTATCGATGAGGCCCTTGTCCAGGGCGTCGGCCAATTCGTCCAGATCCACCACCTTGCAGCGTCCGTCCGGGTAGACGATCACGTCTGCCAGAAGGTCCGTGCTGGTGAGGGACTGTTCCGCAGGGTCATAGGAATAATCCACGATATCGCAGTACCAGTATAGGAGGCTGTCGTCCGCCCGATAGAATTTGCTCAGCTTCAGGCCTTCCCGGAGAAAGTAGCAGGAGCAGCCGTGGGTGAAGGACGTTTTGGGGTTCAGGGTCTTCCAGGTGGTGACGATCAGATCCTCTGTCTGTTTCACGATCACGTCGTCCTTCAGGAGAATACATTCGGCGGGGATCAGGCGTTTGCGATAGAGCTTCAGTTCTTTCGTATCTGTCATGGGTGCTCCTCTCTGGTTGAACGTTGAAATGAATTTCGCTGCTTTTGAGACTGTTATTTTCTAAAATACTACTATTTTCGTGGTGAGAAGTCAATGTTTATCTGAAAATATGAAAATATTCTGGGATGTAATTGCAAATCATGACGTTTTGGGTTGATCTGTGCAAAAACTGGATGGATTTGAACAGGTTTTTTTAAATTATGCATTTATAATGGAATCAAGAGGCATATCAAGCTGGAAGAAAGGGAAAACAACGATGCTTTTTGTTTATGATTTAAAAACGGAATATTTGGTAAATCCATTGGGAGTCGATGCGGTGAAACCGCGCTTTTCCTGGAAATTGAGAAGCGCTGCACAGGGAATGGCGCAGGTAGCCTATCGGATTGTGGCTCGGGATGATACGCATATTCTTTGGGACAGCGGTCGGGTGGAAAGTCATGAAAGCCAGCGAATTCTTTATGCGGGAGAACCTCTGGTCAGCAGGCAAAGAGTAGAATGGCATCTTGCGGTAGAAACGGAGGACGAGACTGGGCACCACATTTTGGCGGAAGTCGATTCCTGGTTCCGAATGGGGCTTTTGAAAGCCTCTGACTGGAAGGGAAAGTGGATTGAACCGGAACGGGAAGTGGATAGAGAGGCCAGAAAACCCGTACAGTATCTGAGAAAGTGTTTTTCCGTAGCGCATCCCGTGCGATCCGCTTATATATATCAAACGGCCCAAGGGTTATATGAATTTTGGATTAACGGGGAAAAAGGTTCTTTGGATTGCTTTAAACCTGGCCTGACCAGCTATTATTATCGTCTGCAGTATCAGGTATATGATGTGACGAAGCTGTTAAAGCAGGGGGAAAACGTGTGGGCGGTGATGCTGGGCGATGGCTGGTGGAGAGGCTCCACCGGAGGAACGGTAAAAAACAATTTTGGTTATAGGTTGGCATTTTTAGGACAGTTGGAAATTACTTATGAGGATGGAGGGACGGAATGGATTGGAACGGATGAGTCTTTTGTAGCAGCTACGGGAGGGCTTAGGGCATCCGATATGCTGTGGGGTGACGAGTATGATGCGAGAAAGGAGCCGTCGGGCTGGAGACTGCCTGGATTTGAGGCGCATCATTGGAATGCGGTAAAATTGCAGGAAGAATCGAAAATTTCAAAGCTGATTCCCAGCCGAAGCGTACCGGTGAGAGAGAAGGAGAGATTTTACGGAAAACCTTTTTATGATAAAGCCGGGAAGCTTGTAATCGATTTTGGACAGAATATCGCAGGATATGTAAAGTGCCGGTTTCGAAATTGCAGGGAAGGACAGAGGATTCATTTGGTACACGGGGAGGACATGGATGCCCAAGGGTGCTTCAGTGTGAAAAACATCAATCAGTGTTCCGTGCCGCAGCCTTTTTTTCAGGAAATTTTTTATACCTGTGTCGGTGACGATCTGGAAGAATATAAACCGATTTTTTCCGTGTTTGGATTCCGATACCTGTTGGTAGAGGGATATGAGGGAAAAATTGAATCGGAAGACTTCGTTGCCTATGCCGTGTATTCCGATCTGGAAGAAACGGGTGATTTCGTATGTTCTAATGATTTGATCAATCAGTTGGTAAAAAACAGCAGGTGGAGCCAGAAGGGCAATTTTCTGGATGTGGCGGTGGACTGCCCTACCAGGGAGAGAAACGCCTGGACCGGGGACAATCAGATTTACGTTCGAACCGCTTGTTATTTTATGAATGTATATCCTTTTTATGAGAAATGGCTTCAGGATCAGGCCATAGAGCAGTATGCCAGCGGGAAATTGGGAATCACGTTTCCTTCCACCAGCAGCGTTCATAATCCACAGGAACTTGTGCATATGAAGAAAGTGAATCCTTTAAGTGAGTTGGCAGGACCGGAAGGAAACGGCAATATTGGGGAGGATTGCGCCGGTTGGGGTGATTCCGCGGCGTGGATTCCCTACAGCCTGTATCGAGTGTATGGGGATCGCCGGATTGTGGAGAATCAGTATGCCACTGCGAGACGATGGGTGGATTACATGCTGAAGAATTCCAGAGATCATAATCCCTATTATGAAGATCAGCCTCAATATCATCATTTTACGGACGGAGTGTTGGATGCGGATTATATTTACGACACCCGTATGCATTATGGAGAGTGGCAGGAACCCATTGCCCAGGAAGCCATGGAAGGGAGTCTGGCAGAGGCTTTTGCGATACTGATTCGGGAAGGCAAACCGTTGGTCGCTACCGCTTATATGGCGAGATCGGCGGATAATGTGGCGGATATGGCTGGAATCCTGGGCCTGCGGGAGGAAGAAAATTATTACAAGGAAACTTCCAGGCGAATCAAAACGGTTTATGCAAAGTATTTTATTGATGAAGAAGGGGTGATCGAACCGGGACATCAAGCCTCCTATGTACGGGCGCTGGCCTTTGGGTTGTGCGGAGACAAGCGTCCATTGGTGGAACGTCAATTGGTCAGGGAAATCGAAAAAAATGGATATCGCCTGAATACGGGTTTCTTATCCACTCCTTTTTTGCTTCCCGTGCTCTGTGACATGGGAAGAGCGGATTTGGCCTTTCGGATTCTGGAGCAGACGGAGAACCCAAGCTGGCTCCATCCGGTGCTTCTGGGAGCAACGACCATTCCAGAAAGCTGGGACGGATTTGATCGTCATGATGGCTCCTTGAATCATTACAGCTACGGGGCCGTCTGCGAATTTTTGTTTGGTTATGTGGCGGGGATCAGGCCGATGGAGTCGGCTCCCGGGTATCAAAGGTTCATTCTGCAGCCCGTCTGCGGCGGAACGCTTACCTGGGCGGAAGGAATCTATGAAAGCCTTTATGGCAGGATAAAATCAGCATGGAGGCTGGAAGGAAATATTTTTCGATATACCTGTGAAATCCCGGTCAATACGAAGGCCCTTGTGATTCTTCCGGATGGAAGCAGAAGGGAAATCGGCAGTGGGAAATATGAATTTTGGGCAAAAATATAAAAGGAAACAAGAATAGAGAAGGAAAAAGGATTCGACAGATATGGGGAGATTGTTATATAATTAAGTTAATTACTTCTGCGGAAAAGGGAAAAACAAATGCGGCGTTTATGGTGGAGAATCAGGTTAAGCTTTCGTAGTTTGACATTCCGTTGGATTCTGGTGTTATGTGCGGTCATCCTTCCGTTGAACATATTGACCATCGTGATTGCGAGGGAAGTGCTGCGTTCTTATGAAGAACGGGTGCAGGAAGCTCAATACAACCAATTAAAAATTTATGCGGACGGCGTGAATTCGCAAATGGAAAACGTACAGGAATTGATTCGGGAATTTTTTGACGCTCAAACGCTATTGGTGCTTAACCAGGGGGCGGATGGCGATTCCGTTCTGCAGGTGCTGGATTTTAAAAATCGTCTGGGCAACAATATCATTCTGGAAAATATCCAGGGTGAGATGTATATCTGGGATAAGGAAAAGGATATTATCAGTTTTATCACGATGAATCAGGCGTTTTCCGCCGTAAAACGCAATGAACTTCGCGGCTATCTGCAGGAGGGGACGATTCCGCAAAGCGGTGTTTCCATGGTGCGGACGGAGGATTCCGTCATCATGGTCAGACAGTATGATTTTCAGAAATTCGCCCTGGGTATTTTAAATGATGCGCAATATATTTTAAAGGATTATTGGGAATCCAGCGGTGAAATGAAAGGGGAGGTTTACCTGACGGATCAGACGGACGGGGTGGTTCTGAAATATGATGCTTCCGGAACGGGGAACATAACGTCAGGACTTTGCATGGAGGATTTGCTGCAGAGAGAGGATGATTTCCTGACGTCCCAGAAAATTCATTTCGGCAGTTGTCAAATCATACAGGTGATACCCCATGCGGAATATATGAAAACGCTGCCGGCGCTGGTCAATGTACTTTATATATTGACTCTGTTGAGCTTCGTTGCCCTGCCGCTGCTTTGCGTGTTCGCAATGAAGCTGGTGCTGAAGCCCCTTGTGACGCTGGTATGCGCAATGCGGGAACTGGAAGGGGGCAATCTGGAATACCATCTGGAAATAAAGACGGGGACTTATCAGATGGATTTTTTATATCGCTGCTTTAACCACATGGTGGACGAGCTGCATTCCTTAATCATAGAATCTTATGAAAAAGAAATTGAACGACTGCAGACGGATGCCATCAATATCCGTTTGCAGGTGAATCAGCATATGCTGTTGAATTCGTTGAACACCGTCTATAACTTGAACAGATCCGGCAAGATCGATCAATCTACGGAGTTTACGAAGCTGCTGATCAAATATTTCCGATATGTTCTGCGGGCAAACGTGGGATTGGTCAGCGTGAAGGAAGAAATAGACTTTGTCCATGATTATCTACAGATTCAGAAGATCCGCTTCCCGAACAGTTTTACCAGCGTATACAGCGTGGAAGAAAAAGCGGAAGAGGTTCTCATCCCTCAGCTCCTGATACAGAATTTCGTGGAAAATACGGTGAAGTATGGGTTGATTCTGGGAAGTGAAATCGAGATCCTGATCAATGTCCGCCTGGAACGGGAAAAACTGGTTCTGTCGATCTGCGATACCGGAAACGGCATGCAGCCGGAAAGATTGAAACAGCTGCAGGACGGAGAAGTGATCGAGGATCGGCTGGGGAAGCATATCGGCATTTGGAACTGCCGGAAAAGATTGAAATACTATTATGGAACGGAGTACGTTTTGAACATTACCAGTACGCCGGGGGAAGGAACGCAGGTATGGATGGAACTGCCCGTGCAGCCAATGGAACGGGAAGCGGCGGCGCAGAAAATCCATCAGATGGAGAAGGAGGGACGGGAGCAAAGCCCATGAAAGCATTGATTGTGGATGACGAACAGATCGCCATTGACGGCATCATGATGGATGTGGATTTTGAACGGCACCAAATCACCGCGGTTTATACCGCAAACAGCATGAAGCAAGCCCAGGAAATCCTGGAGAGGGAATCCGTGGATATACTGATGTGCGATATCGAGATGCCAAACGGCAGCGGCCTGGAATTGATGGATTGGGTCAACCAGAGAGGATTTTCAACGGTAAAAATCATTTTGACCTGCCATGATGACTTTTCCTTCGCCCAACAGGCCCTCCGGCTCCAATGTCTGGATTATATCCTGAAACCCGCCATGCCGGAGGATCTGGAACGGGTCATAGAGAAAGCGGTTATGCAGGTGCGGCGGCAGAATGCGGATGGAAAAGTCAGAAGGATGGGAGAGCAGTACATCCATCACGTCGTCGGGAACGAAAAGGAAGAAGCCGGTGCGGTGGAAAAGACGGTGCAGTACATTATGTCCCATGTGGAGGATGAGCTGACGGTGGAAGGGCTGGCCGCAAGAGTCTATATGTCCCCCAATTATCTGACCCGCTGTTTTAAAAAGAAATATGGGAAAACCGTGATGGAATATATCACGGATCACAGGTTGTCCCTGGCGGAGGAATTATTAAAAAATACCACGTTGTCCGTCACCATGATTTCAGCCAAGGTGGGCTACCCGAATTACACTTATTTTACAAAGCAATTTAAAAAATTCAGCGGGTTGACTCCCAGCAGATTCCGGGAAAAGTACGGCAGGTAGCCGTACTTTTTTTGTGTGAAAATGTGCAAAATATGTGTGTTTTTGTTTAATACAGGGAAACGACTTTCCGATAAAATGAGATTACAAAGAAAAAAGCAGTGCGGATACTGCAATCAGAAAACGGGAGGTATTACCATGAAAAAAATGATCAGAAACGTATGCGTGGCGGCGATGACGGCACTGTTGGCGTTTACGACCCTGACGGGCTGCGGCGGACAGGACGCTCAGAGCGGCGGACAAAATGAAGGATCGGGAACCCAGGCCAGCGGGCAAAATGAAGAATCAGGCGCAGCCGGCGGAGAACAGACCGGAGTCGTTGAAGATAGCCAGACGGCGGACGGTGAATGGACGGGCGAGGTGGAAAAGGTTGTCATGACGTTCCTGACCGGAGGCGTGGAACCGGCGGATTTGGGAATGGTTCAGGATGCCATCAATGAGATTACCACGAAGAAAATCGGCGTGGAAATCGAGTTCAGGCCGGTTTCCATTTTCGAGGCGCCGGCGACGGTACCCATGTGGATTGGCGGCGGAGAACAGATTGACCTTTTCTGTGCGGCATTTACCGGAGTGGATCCTTTCATCTCTCTGAACATGATCGAGCCCATGACGGATTTGTTGGCTCAGAATGCACCTTATCTGGAGGAGTTTTCCCAGGAAAGTCCTCTGTATTATGAAAAAAACGGCGATGTATACGGCGTCAGGGTTACGACGAACAGCGGCAGAGTGACTGGCGGATATCTGTTCTTCAAGGAGGATCTGGAAGCAGCCGGTTTTGAATACAAAGATGGAGACCAAATCACCCTGGACGACCTGGACGTGATTTTTGCGAAATTGAAGGAATTGTATCCGGATTCTTATCCGGCCGGCCTGTTCGGTTCCACTTCCCGGGCGGGAATGACAATGGTATATGACACTTTGGGGGCGACGGCGTCCTCGGGCGCATTGATCGGCTTGGATTCCACGGAGGTGGTGAATTATTACGCTTCCGAAGAGTATAAGAGTTTTCTGGAGCATGCCCGCGGCTGGTATGAGAAAGGCTATGTGCTGCAGGATGCCGCTACCACGGATATTTCCTTGAATGAAAGCATGACCAGCGGCTTGCTCAGGGGGTATTTCAATGAATATGATCCCTTCCTGCGGGAAACGGCGAACATCACTTATGGAAAAGAAGTGTTGACCCTGGTATTGGTGGAGCCCTATGCTCCTTCCGTTGCTCCGGCTTTGAATGAGTATTGGACCATTCCCGTCACGGCGGCCCACCCGGAAGCCGCTGTCAGGCTGCTTAACCTGGCGTTTAGCGATTCCGAAGTGGATAATCTGTTTGCTTATGGAATAGAAGGCGTTCATTATGAGAAAACCGGAGAAAACACGATTCAGCAAACGGAGCGCACTACGAGTTCCTATGCGATTCCGGGACAAATGGGGATTACACAGCATCGATATTATGTGAGCGTGGATACCAGTGCGGAGGATGAGGCTCTGGATGCGTTGGCCCAAAGCCGCAGGACGAAGGGGTATGGATTTTTTTATGACGCAACGGCCATGACGACGCAGATCACGGCGATCGACGCCGTGGTCGCCAAGTATCAGGCGGCCCTGGAAACCGGAAGCGTGGATCTTGAAACGGAATATCCGAAGTTCCTTCAGGAACTGGAGGCTGCGGGAATCAATGAGGTAATTGCGGATAAGCAGGCGCAGTTCGATGCGTGGTTGAACCAGCAGTAAAAGAAAGAAGTTGAGAGACCCGTAAGAACGTCTTTCGGGCCTCTCTCCTTTCCAAAAAAGAAGCGAGGAGAAATGGATATGAAACAGGGAAGCGCTGCCGCCGTCAGACCCGCAAAGCGAAGAATCCGCTGGAAAAAAGCGATCGTGATCTATCTTATGCTTTTGCCGGGATTGATTTATCTTTTGATCAATAATTATTTGCCCATGTATGGAGTCACGATCGCCTTCCGAAAATTGGACTATAAGAAGGGAATTTTGAGGAGCCCCTTCAACGGTTTTGAGAATTTTAAGTTCCTGTTCAGCACGAACGATATCTGGGGAATTGTCAGAACCACGGTATTGTATAATCTTGTGTTTATCGTGATCGGAACCGTTTTCCCGATAGCAGTTGCCATCCTGTTCAATGAGATTCGTAATTTAAAGGCCCAAAAAATATATCAGACCGTGATTTTGCTGCCTTATCTCATGTCCTGGGTAGTGGTCAGTTACCTGGTGTTCGCTTTTTTGAGTGCGGATAACGGATTTATCAATAAGACATTGATTGAACCCATGACGGGAAACACGATTTCTTTCTATCAGGAAAAAGGCATTTGGCCATTCCTGTTGACCTTCGTAAATCAGTGGAAAAGCATCGGGTTCAGCATGGTGCTGTATCTCTCCACGATCCTGGGAATTGGCAGCGATTATTATGAAGCAGCCAGAGTGGATGGAGCGACCAAATGGCAGCAGATCAAGAACATCACGCTGCCTTTCCTGAAACCGACGGTGATCACCATGGTGATTTTGAGCGTTTCCAAAATCTTTTTCTCTGATTTCGGGCTTTTTTATCAGGTGCCCAAGAACAGCGGAACCCTGTACGATGTGACACAGACCATTGATGTTTACGTCTATAACGCATTGATGAATCAGAATAATATTTCCATGTCTTCCGCGGCCAGCGTGCTGCAGGCCCTCATCGGGTTCGTTCTGGTCCTTGCGGCCAATGGAATCATTCGCAAAGTCAGCAGAGAGGATGCAATTTTTTAGGAGGTGGAACAATGTCAGGTGTACGGTCCAGAGAAGACAAGGCCTTTGTGGCTGCGGCGCATATTGTGATGATCATTTTGACCATTTGCGCACTGGCTCCTTTCGTTTTGATGATTTCGGGCTCCTTAACCGATAACGACGCCCTGGTAAAGAACGGATATCAGTTTATTCCGTCCGTATTCAGTGCGGATGCCTATGCCTATATCCTTCAGGAATGGGCGCAAATCGGTAATGCCTATCTGGTGACGATCGTGGTAACGGTAACGGGCACGGCGGTTTCCCTATTTCTGGTATCTACCATGGGATACGGTCTGGCGCAGGATGATGTGCCGGGGCTGAATATTATTTTTGTCCTGGTGATTATCACCATGCTGTTTAATGGAGGAGTAGTGTCCAGTTACATTATTTATTCCAATCTTTTTCACATTAAAAATACGATTTTTGCGCTGATCATACCCAATCTGCTTTTGAATGGATTCAATATCATGTTGGTGCGCAATTACATGCGAAACAGCATTCCCCGGGACTTATCCGAGGCTGCGGAAATCGACGGGGCCGGTCAGTTTCGTATTTATTTAACCGTGGTGCTGCCGCTTTCCAAGCCGATTTTGGCGACGGTAGGGCTTTTGACGGCGGTAGGTTATTGGAACGATTGGACCAATGGATTGTATTATGTCACGGATAATACGTTGTACAGCGTACAGCAGCTGTTGGATCAAATGAATAAAAGCGTGCAGTATCTGGCATCCCATTCCAATATCGTGGGCCTGAACCAGAATCTGCCGTCCACGTCCATTCGCATGGCCATTGCCGTGGTTGGTATTTTGCCTATTATCATCGCCTATCCGTTTTTCCAGAAATACTTTGAAAAGGGAATTACCATGGGTGCGGTAAAGGGCTAGGAAAGGAAGGAAAAATGAATCTGGCTGAAGCGGAAAAAATCTGCGTGGAAATTCAGAGGCAAGTATTTGAAAAGGTGCATCATAATAAGAAAATCAATTCTTTTGCCCCCGATGCGAAAAGCGAGAGGATTCATCGTAAAGACGGCGGATTGCTGATCAATGATATCTCTTATGAAAGTCAGTATCCAAACGGTTATATGGATCTATGGTATCCTCAGGGGGAGATTTTGGAGAAGAAACCGGTATTTATTTATTTTCATGGAGGAGGATTCCTTTTTGGGGATAAAAGCAGCGGGGATCCTCTGGCGGCGGAAGGTCATGAGCCGGCGGGAATCATAGGCCGTATTCTTCGGGAAGGTTTTTGCGTCGTAAATGCGAACTATGCCTTCGCACCGGAATATCGTTTTCCCGTACAGATCGTTCAGGTCAATGAGTTGATGGACTTCCTGCGAAAACACGAGGAGGAATATGGCCTGGATATGAATCGCATCGTATTGGGCGGAAGCAGTGCGGGGGCGAACATGACGGCAATCTACGGGACGATGATCGCCAATCCGAACTATGCGGAAAAACTGGGAATTCGTCCGGCAATTTCCAGAAAACGGATAAAAGCGCTGATGATCGACGAGGCTGCACTGGATCTGACAAAGGTGGATCAGAATTTAATTCTGCTTGTGCAGCCCTGGCTGGGAGAGGACGATCCGGTTGCGTCAGAAACGGGAAGGCTGATCAATGCGGCACGATGGATCACGGAGGACATGATTCCTTCTTACGTGATTGCCAGCAATTTGGAGGACAATTTTGCTCCTTTCGGGGAGGAATTGGATGCGGTTTTGAAAGAAAAAGGAGTGACGCATGAATATTTTTATCGCAGCCGAGAAGTGGATCGGTTGGAACACGGATTTATGAGTCGCTTTCAGGAGAACCGCTCCGCCAGGGATTGTCTGGAAGGAATGTTGGAATTTGTCAGGAAATGCATTGTCCAGGAGGCTTAAGAATGAGAATCGAAACACTGATTTTGAGCAAAGAACGAAATGTCACGCTGACTGCATATCTGCAGGAGACGGGGGGAGAATTTGGCTTTGAAAAGAGACCGGCCATTCTGGTGATACCGGGCGGGGGCTATGCGGTATGTGCGGACGTCGAGGCGGATCCGGTGGCGCTAGCCTATCTGAAGGCGGGCTATCAGGCCTTTATATTGCGCTATACGGTGAGTTCCAAGGGCGGATGGCCGCAGCCTCTGGAAGATTATGAAGAAGCGATGGAACTCATTGAAAGGCATGCGGATGAATGGGGTCTGGATTCTTCCAGAATTGCGGCGGTGGGATTTTCCGCCGGTGGTCATCTTTGCGCCTGTGCGGCCACTTTGGCCAGGCATAAGCCGGCGGCAATCTTGATTTATCCTGCCATTCTAAAAGATATCTGTGATTTGTGTCAACCAGGGATGCCCCAGCCCAATGAACATGTTACAGAGGATACCAGGGGGCGCTTGCGGACTATGACAAGGCGTTTGCGGAAGTGAAAAAGAACCTGACGACACTTCGCCAGGAGGGTGCGGCGGACGTTCAGTTTGAGAAACTGAAGAATTGGTGGAATGACCATCTGGCCGTTTTACAATGTGAGATTCCCGATCAGGATGCCGCAAGGGAGATTAACATATGGAATCCGCTGCAATGTGTTCATACGGCGAGACTGTCCCGTTCCATCAGTTCGGACGCTTCCGGGGTGCGGGGCATTGGTTTCCGTGATTCCGCCCAGGACATGTTGGCGCAGGCTTACCGCAAGCCGGAATGGGCAACGCAGATGTTGTGTTTCCTGGCATCACAGCAGTTTGAGGACGGACATCCCGTTCATATCATGTGGCCTGAGGAAAACCGACCGGCACAGGATATTACACGGTCCGATAATCATATCTGGATGGTGTATCTGGCTTATGCCATTGCGGCGGAAACGGGGGATCTCCGTTTCCTGGACAGGGAGATTCCATTCCTCGCACCGGATATGATTTCACACACAGGCGGAGCGACGCTTTGGGAGCATCTTTTGCGCGGCATAGACTTTACGGAAAAACATTTGGGTGAACATGGGTTACCACTCATCCTGTTCAGCGATTGGAACGATCACCTGGGACCCTATGGGCGAAAGGGCAGGGGCGAAACCGTGTTTGTTTCCGAACAGTATATTTATGCCCTGCGTCAGCTGAGCGAACTGGCTGTCTTGCGGGGAGAGAGCAAAGCGGCGGAGTGCTTCGCCGGGCTGATCAAAGATCAGGAGGAGGCGTTGGAGCGCTATGCCTGGGACGGGGAATGGTTCCTGCGGGGGCTTGACGATGACGGAAAGCCAATCGGCACTCACACGGCCCGGTATGGGCGGATCTGGCTCAATCCCCAAAGTTGGATGGTCATTGCGGGGGCCGGTTCCAGGGAGAGGCAAATTCAGGCCATGGACAGCGCCGGAAACGAACTGGACACCGGCATGGGCCTGCTGTTGAATACGCCCGGTTATCCCGGATGGCCCGCAAGAGAGTCGGCCATGGTCAACGGTCTGCCTGCCGGTTATTCCGAAAACGGCGGTGTGTTTTGCCAGGCGAATTGCTGGGCGATCATAGCGGAAGCCCTATTGGGACGGGGCAATCTTGCATGGAAATACTATAAGCAGATTATGCCGCATATGGTGATTCAAAAGGTCGGCGTGGAACGTTATCATGCGGAAGCCTATGCATATTGCTCCACCATGCTTGGCAAAGACAATGAAAAATTTGGCTGGGGCGTCGTCTCCCAGGTGACGGGAACCGCCGCATGGATGGACGTAGCGGCAACTCAGTATTTATTGGGCATACGGCCGATATTGAAAGGACTTTTGATAGATCCTTCGATTCCTGCGGAATGGGATGCCTACACGGTGGATAGAACTTTTCGTGGATGCAGACTTAGAGTGAAAGTGGAAAATCCGTATCATGTTCAGCATGGCGTGAAAGAATTGAGCTTCAATGGGAAGCGGATGGATTTGACGGACGGTGCGGTGATTTCCGCAGATTTGCTGGCTTCCTGCAAAGAGGCGCAGATTAAGGTCGTGATGGGATAAAGTGAGCGCTTGCCATAAACAACACAAACTTACCTATGGCGCAGAATGGGCTTTTATGGTAGAATAAATACATTCGTAAAGGCAAAGCTTCGGGATAAGTGCGCTTTGCAGCGGAATATATGATGAAACAGGAGGAAGGCATGGCAAGGTATCACGCATCGACAAGCCCGTCCGTCAGCGAACGGGAGATCAGGAACATGGAGAGGGCCAGGAAAATCGCATCCCAGGGGATGGTTTTGCTGGAAAACAAGGGAGTGCTGCCTTTGACCGGTGCTGCAACAGTGGCTCTGTTCGGCAACGGGGGCAGACGCACCGTCAAGGGAGGCACCGGCTCCGGCGATGTGAACAGCCGGGAAGTGGTCAACGTGGAGCAGGGCCTGGAGGCCGCAGGACTTACGGTCACCACCAAAGATTGGCTGGATCGTTATGACCGGGAGGTGGAAAGAACCAAGATCGATTATTTTACGGCGATCAAGGAAAAAATCCTGAAGGAAGGACCCGGGGCGGGAATGGAAATTTTCAACAATCCTTACAAGGAGCCCCCCATCGTCCCCGTGACCGACGAGGACCTGGACGACGCCGATGCGGCCGTCTACGTGCTTTCCCGGAATTCCGGAGAGGGCAAGGACCGTCTTGCCGCAGAAGGGGACTTTAAGCTGTTCGCAGCGGAGGAAGAGGCCCTTCGGAAGCTGGCTGGCCACTATCGGAAGCTGGCGGTGGTGCTGAACGTGGGAGGAGTGCTGGACACCCGCTTCCTCCGCAGCACGGAGGGGATCGGCGCCCTGCTGCTCATGAGCCAGGCGGGCAACATCGGCGGTCATGCCCTGGCGGACGTGCTTCTGGGAAAGGCGACGCCCAGCGGGCACCTGGCCACCACCTGGGCGGAAAAGTACGAGGATTACCCCGGGGCCGCCAACTTCAGCTACATGAACGGCGATCTGAACGATGAATATTATAACGAGGGGATTTACGTGGGCTACCGCTATTTTGACACCTTCGGCGTCCGTCCCGCTTACCCCTTTGGATACGGTTCTTCTTACACCACCTTTGACGTATCCTGCAAGTCCGTAAGGCTGGATGCCGGGGAAGTGGTGCTGGAAGCGGAAGTGACCAACACGGGGGATACCTATTCCGGCAGGGAGGTGGTGCAGGTATATTACTCCGCCCCTGGGGGAAGCCTGGAAAAACCCTATCAGGAGCTGGCGGCTTATGGGAAGACCGGGGAACTTGGGCCCGGGGAAAGCCAGACCCTGACCCTGCGCTATGACGTGAGGGACATGGCCTCCTATAGCGAGGAAAGGGCCTCCTACCTTCTGGAGCCCGGCACCTATTACGTGAGGGTGGGCACCCATTCCAGGAACACCCACGTGGCCGCAGCGCTCAAGCTGGACCGGGAAGTGGTGACGGAGAGGCTGAGAAACTGCCTCGCCCCGGATACCGCCCTGGAAGAGTTGTCCTCCGGAAATGCGGTTCCCTATTCCTATGAAGGGGAGGAAGGGGAGAAGGCGGCGGCTCCCAGGATCGTCATTGACCCGGAGACTATCGCTTGCAGGGTTGTAGATTATTCCATGCCGGAGCTGGAGGAACTGGAGGGAGCGGCCGAAGCCGGGCTGTCAGATTCCGTCGGCAAGATCACCATGGACGAGGTAAAAGCCGGCAAGGCGACCCTGGAGGATCTGGTCAGACAGCTGACCGTGGAAGAGATGGCCGCCCTGTGCGTGGGAGCTGCCAGAGGAGGCTGGGGAGAGACCTCCGTGATCGGGGCGGCTTCCGCAGCTTGTCCCGGGGCGGCGGGAGACACCACGTCCCTCATGATCGAGGATCGGAACATCCGCAATATGATCCTGGCGGACGGCCCCGCAGGCCTGCGCCTGAACACTCATTTCGCAGTGGATCGGGACGGAAATATGATTCCGGGCACGGAAGGGGTTCCCTTTACCGGCATGGAACTTTTGGTGGGAGAAATGCCGAAGCCTGAGATCCCGGAGGATGCGGTGCATTATTATCAGTACTGCACCGCCATCCCCATCGCCACTCTGCTGGCCCAGACCTGGGATACCGCTGCGGTGGAGGCGGCCGGGGACATCGTGGGAGAGGAGATGGAGGAGTTCGGCGTGACCCTGTGGCTGGCGCCCGGCATGAACATCCACAGGAATCCCCTGTGCGGACGGAATTTTGAATACTATTCCGAGGATCCTCTGATCGCCGGCCTGTGTGCGGCGGCGGACACCCGTGGGGTGCAGAAGCATCCCGGCGTGGGAACCACCATCAAGCACTTCGCCTTCAACAATCAGGAGGACAATAGAATGCATACCAATGCTCATGTGTCCGAGCGGGCGGCCCGGGAGATCTACCTGAAGGGATTTGAGATTGCGGTGAAACGCTCCCAGCCCATGTCCATCATGACGTCCTATAACCTGGTGAACGGGGTGCATACGGCCAACAGGTTCGACATGCTGACCGCTATAGCCAGAAAGGAATGGGGGTTTGGCGGCCTGATCATGACGGACTGGGGCACCACGGGAAGCATTGAAATGGAACCCGGGAAGTCCTTCAAGTACGGCAGTTCTAATGCCGCAGGCTGCATCAAGGCGGGCAATGACCTCACCATGCCGGGCTGCCAGAATGACGTGGACGAGATCGTGCGTTCCGTGGGGGCGAAGGAAGGGAGCGTGCCTTATCCGCTGACCCTGGGAGAACTGCGGCTCTGTGCGAAGCGTATCCTGAACATTGTTCTGCGAAGCTCCGTTTATGAGGATGCGGTTCCTTACAGGTAAGTGTCATCCGTTGTCATTTGCAGTGAAAAAAAACGGGGCGGCCGCTGGAAAATTTGCGCTGTCATTTGCGGCCGCTCCGCCATTTATAGGCAAAACCAGCCGACTTGCGTCGTCCGCTGCGGTTGGCACCGCTTCATGTTTGACTTGATTTGGCTAGAAAGCATGCGTCCGAGGGGAGGACTATGGATGCCGATGTGGCGGTCAGCAAGTTGAGGGAAAAGTATGGATTATAAGGTTGAAATCACGGAAGACGCCTTGGAAGGCCAAAGGTCATTTGTCCCGAGTTGCTGGGAGTATAGGATTGTGTAAAAATTCAGTTATAAGAAAATTGCAAAAAAGTGCTTGACATTTCTCCGCATATCGAATAATATGATTAAGAAATCGGAATGCTCAACGGCGAGTAACCAAGGGAGCATTCTGTTTTTTATTTAGGCATTCGGGAGGCTGCGGGCGTTTGGTCCTATTGCTGCCGGATCGCCGGTAAAGCTGTTTTTGAAAATGAAGCTGAATCATGAAAATGCGTAGAAAGAGACTCTTGTAAAGGAAAACGACAGGAATGCGGCGTCACCGACTGAGAGCGCCGTTCGCAGGAGATTACAAAGGGAACACTCTGGAGCAGATTATCTGAATCGTCGGGAGAAAGGGAAATGGACGGCGGTACGGCCGCAGAACCAGGGGCATCCTACAGGGAAATGCGTCCGATGCCGATTCCGACGGGTAGGGTAATACGTTGCGTGCGTTAAACGCAAGAGTGGATGAGCCGTCGAAACGCTTTGATGGAAGCGGGGCTCGTCAATGCGGGTGGTACCGCGGATATCTGATGATCCGTCCCGGAATGCAGGAAACTGTGTTCCGGGATTTTTGTATGTGTTTCGCATGCGCTCCAAACGGGGACTGCGCAAAGGCGGGAACGGACAGCGGGCGCATGGATTCGAATGTGTGCGGCCCGAAACGGAAGGTTTCGCAAAAGACGGGGCCGGGAAAGGAGAGAAAGATGGAGTTCTTGACAGGAGTGAAAAAGAAGGAGACCATGGAGCTGTCGGAGATTTTGAAGGACGGCAGGGAAGGACAGAGGATAAAGGTGAACGGTGCGGTGCACGCCGTCCGGGATATGGGGAACGTGGTTTTTGTCATTTTGCGCAAGAGGGAAGGGCTGTTGCAGTGCGTCTATGAGGAAGGCGCCGCAGGCTTCGGACTGTCTGGACTGAAGGAGGAATCCACCGTCATGGCGGAAGGGATTCTCACCCGCAATGAAAAGGCACCTCACGGCCTGGAACTTTCCCTGCGGGGGCTCGAGATCCTGTCCCAGCCAGCGGAAGCCCTGCCCATTCCCATCGCCAAAAGTAAGCTGAACACTTCCCTGGAGACCAAGCTGAATCTCCGGCCCATCAGTCTGCGCAACTTAAGGGAGCGGGCCAAGTTCAGGATCCAGGAGGGCGTGGTCAGGGGCTTTCGGGAGTTCCTGACGGAACAGGGCTTTACGGAGATTCATACGCCCAAGCTGGGCAGCAAGGGAGCGGAAGGGGGAGCCAATATTTTCAAGCTGGAATATTTTCATCGCCCGGCGGTGCTGGCCCAAAGCCCCCAGTTCTACAAGCAGATGATGGTGGGCGTTTTTGACCGGGTATTCGAGACGGGGCCGGTGTTCCGGGCGGAAAAGCACAACACCAAGAGGCACCTGAACGAATATACATCCCTGGATTTTGAAATGGGCTACATCGACGGTTTTGAGGATATCATGGCCATGGAGACCGGGGTGCTGCAGCGGATCATGAAGGTGCTGACGGAGCAGTACCGGGAGGAGCTGGAACTGCTGGGGGTGACGCTGCCCGGGACGGAGCAGATCCCCATGGTGCGTTTCGATGAGGCCAAGCGCCTGGTATCGGAGAAGTACGATCGGCCCATCCGCAATCCCTACGATCTGGAGCCGGAGGAAGAAGCTCTGATCGGCCGGTATTTTCAGGAGGAATACGGGGCGGACTTCGTGTTCGTCACCCATTATCCCAGCAAGAAGCGGCCCTTCTACGCCATGGACGATCCGGAGACCCCGATTTTCACCTTGAGCTTCGACTGCCTGTTCCGGGGAATGGAGATCACCACGGGAGGACAGAGAATCCATGATTATCACGCCCTTTTGGAAAAAATTGAGAAAAGGGGCATGACTGCGGAGGGGATGGAGTCCTATCTTTCCGCTTTCCGGCACGGGATGCCTCCTCACGGCGGCCTGGGCATCGGGCTGGAGCGGCTGACCATGAAGCTTCTGGGAGAGGACAATGTGCGGGAGACCACCCTTTTCCCCAGAGATCTGTCCAGGCTGGAACCATAGGGTGTCGAAACAATGTCCTGGTATTGAAGCGACATTGTGATGCCGTGCCAACGTCCTGGGGTCGTATCGACACCATGTGCCGTGCCGACGTTCCGGCATCGTATCGATGTTCCTGCGTTCCGGCGTCATGCTGATATCCAGATCGGTTTGATGAATTAATATAAATTAATAATATAACATAGTGGAAGGGAGATTCCCATGGCGAATTATATTTCGGATGAAACCATAGATTATGTGGCCATCCTGGCCAAACTGGAGCTGAGCGCCCAGGAAAAAGAGCAGGCCAAGAAGGACATGGCCGGTATGCTGGATTACATCGACAGGCTGAACGAACTGGACACCTCCGGCGTGGAGCCCATGTCCCACGTGTTCCCCGTGCAGAACGTGTTCCGGGAGGACGTGGTGACCGGCGGCGATGAAAGCGAGGCCATCCTGAGCAATGCCCCCGCCAGCAAGGAGCGGATGTTCAAGGTGCCCAGGACGGTGGAGTAAAAGGAACCAAGGGTGAAGGATGTCCGGAATGATGGAATAAAGGGCCGGATCGGTGAGACAAAAAGCCGGCCAGAATGGAGAGTAGTATGAAACTGACGGAATTATCAGCAACCCAGCTTTCCGCCCGGATCCGGGGGAAGGAGATTCGGGTGACGGAAGCCCTGGACGAGGTTTTCAAGGTCATTTCCGAAAAAGAGGGATTGCTTCATTGTTATGTCACCCTGGAACGGGAAAAAGCCTATGAGCGGGCCAAAGAGGTGCAGCAAAAAATCGACCGGGGAGAACTGACGGGGCCCCTGGCGGGAGTGCCTTTCGCCCTCAAGGACAATCTTTGTACGGAAGGCACCAGGACCACCTGTTCCTCCAAAATTTTGGAAAATTTCGTGCCCGCTTACAGTGCGGAGGCGGTAAAGCTTTTGGAAAAGGCCGGGGCGGTGTTCCTGGGCAAGACCAACATGGACGAATTCGCCATGGGGAGCACCACGGAGACTTCCTATTTTGGCGTCACCCGCAATCCCCATGACCCGAAGCGTGTGCCGGGAGGATCCTCCGGGGGCTCCGCCGCCGCCGTGGCGGCGGGAGAGTGTTTTGCGGCCCTGGGCTCCGATACCGGTGGCAGCATCCGCCAGCCCGCTTCCTTCTGCGGGGTGGTGGGAATGAAGCCCACCTATGGAACCGTTTCCCGCTATGGCCTGGTGGCCTACGGTTCCTCCCTGGACCAGATCGGCCCCATCACCAGGGACGTCCGGGACTGCGCAGCCGTGCTGGAGACCATTGCAGGCCACGATCCCAAGGACTCCACTTCCATGGCCAGGACGGATACGGATTTCACCTCGGCGCTGGGGGAGGACATCAAGGGCATGCGCATCGGCCTGCCCAGGGACTTTTTCCAGATTCAGGGAGACGGCCTGGATCCCCAGGTGGCTTCCGCTGTTCGGGAAGCGGCGAAAGTGCTGGAGGACCGGGGAGCCGTCGTGGAAGAGTTTGACTTAAGCTTGGTGGAATATGCCATTCCCACCTATTATACCATCGCCTCCGCAGAAGCCAGCTCCAACCTGGAGCGTTTCGACGGGGTCAAATACGGTTATCGGGCCCCGGGGCAGGAGGAGCTCCACGCCATGTACAAGAAGACCCGTTCCCAGGGCTTCGGCCCGGAGGTGAAGCGCCGCATTATGTTGGGCTCCTTCGTCTTGAGCTCCGGCTATTATGACGCTTATTATCTGAAAGCCCTTCGGGTGAAGGCTCTGATCAAGCGGGCCTTTGACGAGGCTTTTCAAAAGTATGACTGCATTCTGGGCCCCGTGGCCCCCACCACTGCGCCCCGGCTAGGAGAGAGCCTGTCCAATCCCCTGAAAATGTATCTGGGGGATATCTACACCATCGCCGTGAACCTGGCGGGACTGCCCGCCATCAGCGTTCCCTGCGGGCGGGATGACAGAGGGCTGCCCATCGGCCTCCAGCTCATCGGGGACTGTTATCAGGAAAAAAAGCTGCTCCGGGCGGCATATCAGTACGAAAAAGCTGCGGGCGGCGGAATTCAGGAGAAAAAAGCGGTTGAGGGGAGGGTTGGACTATGAAGCAATATGAAACCGTGATCGGCCTGGAGGTTCATGTGGAACTGGCCACCAAGACCAAGATTTTCTGCGGCTGCTCCACCGCTTTCGGCGGAGCCCCCAACACCCACACCTGTCCGGTCTGTACCGGCATGCCGGGTTCTCTGCCGGTGCTGAACAGGCAGGTGGTGGAATACGCCCTGGCGGTGGGCCTGGCCACCAACTGCGCCATCAATCAATACTGCAAGTTTGACCGCAAAAACTATTTTTACCCGGACAATCCCCAAAACTATCAGATCTCCCAGCTGTATCTGCCCATCTGCCACGACGGGTACGTGGAGATCGAT
>CANQPH010000045.1 GCA_947625675.1 uncultured Acetatifactor sp. | reverse complement strand
AAATTCAAGTCATATCCAACGCCCTTTTCTACCAGAAAAGGGGCATCAGATGCGTTTGACTTGTTGTTTAAGAAATTTAAGGATAGCATTTTAATTGTGTCATATTCATCTAATAGTCAACCAACGCAAGACGAGATGGTGGCTTTGCTGGCAAAGCATAAAGAGCATGTAGAAGTTGTCCCGATTGATTATCGTTATTCTTTTGGAAATCAGAAAGAAGCAAAAACTAGCCGAAATAAAGTGCAGGAATACTTGTTTGTGGCATACTAATGGGGGATATTCACGTGGCAGATAGAGTTGATATTTGGCTTGTGGGAAATACTGGATTAAGGAATCCCAATCGGATTCAAGAAGGATTGGCTGTATTTGCAAAGTCATCTTATGTCGGGAATCTTCATGGAAATGAAAATGAAATTGGTTTCATGAATCTTTTGAATGAAAAAGGTATTATTCAGAATGAAAAAGGTAAGGATACGTCAGGGAGTCATGCCAGAAAATGGCGACTGATGTTTGCTAAGAATGGCTTTATTTATCCGCAGGTTAAAAAAAGCGAAGGAAAGCAAGAAGAGCTTGGAATTTTAGATGGATTGACGCCTTTTGGAAAAACTTTTTTGCAGGCGGATACATATCCGGCGGTTCAGGAATGCTTTTTGCGCTCTATGAGTGTTGAACAGTTTTCTACTCCAGACGGCTCTCATTATTTTTCACCATTAAGATGGTTATTGGCGGTTATGTTGGAGTTGGAGAAACGGACGGGAACAACGGAACTGAGCAGGATAGAGTTTGCCTTATGGGGTCAAACAACGAATCCGGCTTATGATTTGAATACCGTTGTAGAAAATATTCTTGATTTGAGAAACCGAAGGTCTAAAGCCTTGGCAAAACGTTCTTTTGATAAGCAGGAAATTGCAAAACGTGGAGAGAATTACGATAAGAAAAATGATAATTTTCTTGATTATTGTGATATGAATATGCGTTATCTTCGCATATCTGGAATATTCCAGCGCAAAGGGCGTGGGATAATGATCGTGCCTGCGAAGCATATTCTTGCAGAGAAATTGGCGAAAAGTATGGCAAGTGACGAATCAATTATGGAGGTCTATAAAACGCTTTGTATGGGTGCGCCATTACCAACAGATGATATGGATGTTGCCAAAGCTTTGTTAAACGATATGAAGAGGCAAATGAAAGACAGACATATTGTCTTTGATATATCTGATTTACCTTTGAATACTTCAGCAGAAATTAACATTGGCAGGCAGCGGTTAGAAAACCTTTTGGCACAAACCGATGAAATTAAGTATGCAGATGAACAACGCAATCAGTGGAAAGAAATTGCGGATTATATGACACTTCTCATAAAAGGCGGAGGAAAGATTGTTTATGATGAAGATAATGCCATTGAGGTTCCTAAGGATGAGATGCCTGTCTATTTAGAATGGACGTTATGGAGGGCGGCGCTTGCCATTGATCATTTGGTCAATAAGCCGTATGAAGTTCGTGGATTTAGACTTGATTCAGATTTTTTGCCAGTATCAACGGCAGGTGGCGGAAAAGGGGATTTGTATTGTGAATTTGAGGATTTTACAATCTTAACAGAAGTAACGATGTCCACATCTTCAAGACAGGAAGCTATGGAAGGCGAGCCTGTCAGACGTCATGTATCGGATGCGGTATTAAAGTATGATAAACCGGTGTATGGAATGTTTATAGCGATTAAGATTGATACAAATACGGCAGAGACATTTCGACATGGGGTTTGGTACACCAAGGATGATGTGAAGCAAAGATTGAATATTGTTCCTTTCTCACTAGCACAATTCAGACAATACTTTGTGGCGATGTTTGAAGCAGATCAGGCAAAGCCAGAGATGATAAAAGAATTGATTACTCTATGTGAAACGAGACGTGACATTTTAGAAGCTCCGGCATGGAAAGATTATATTTCTGCTGTTGTAAGTGAGAGTTCTGAAAGGGTGTTTTCTTCAGACAAATTAAAGAAAGAGATTGAATTACCGATTATATCACCGGGGGCTATGGTATATAGCCCTGCATTTGGCGAAGGACAGATAATAGGAATTGATGTAAGTTTTCAGGAATCTGTGAAAAAGCTCATTGATATACCATATTTAAAAGGAATCCCGGATGAAGTAAGTTTTGATCCAGATGGTGTATCGCTTGTTCATAACAGATTTGGTATAGGAAAGATATTTGCATATACTGCGATTTTTAGGAAAAATATTATGCTTCTCCCTTATCCATCAGCGTTTATAGATGGGACAGTGTCTATTATTTAACAAATTATGTTGTATTTAAAGTGGCGTCAAACAAAGAATACATCGAACCGAAGAAGAATTGTCTAACGTATTGGTATTGCTTGATAATTATCATCAAAAAACTCAAACAGATATAGTTAATAACGGTAAAGGACACACCGAGTTCGAATAGTAGCCACAATTCTGGGAATCCATGTAAACAGGACATTTCAGGACTTTTCGGAGTAACTTAATCACTTGTTGCGCCATCATAAGCAATACTCATAGAACATGTATTAGGGTATCCCAGAAGGATTAGAGGCTGTGTAACGGCAATTTTGGATTAAGATAAAGGCATTTTGAGTAACGGAGAAAATATGGGAAAATTGATCATTCTTAGAGGCAACTCGGGAAGCGGCAAAACAACAGTGGCCAAGAAACTGCAGAAGAAATTTGGCTACAATATAATGCTCATTTCGCAAGATGAAATTAGAAGGAATATGCTCTGGGTGAAAGACGGCATAGATACGAAAGCATTGCCGCTTATGATAGAACTTTTGAAATATGGAAGTGAGCATAGTGAAATTGTTATATTAGAGGGGGATTATGTACGAAGAATGGTATAACCCCTTATTTAGAGCGGCGAATGAATTATATGGGGGAAATGTATATTCGTATTATTTTGACATACCATTTGAAGAAACAGTGAGACGGCATCAGACAAGGAGGCAAAGCCAGGAATTTGGGGAAGAACATATGCGCCGGTGGTGGAGGAAAAAAGATTTCTCCCCTGTTCTTCAGGAAAAGATTATTACCAGTGAAATGGATGCGGATGATATTGTTGAAAAGGTATATGTTGATTTGCGAAAGCAAGATTAGACATGGCGCTGGTACCATATAAAATCAAGTCATTGAGTAGAATATGGCTTGTTAATTTGCGAAGATTTGTTATAATTAATATATGCTTGGCAGTTTTTTGGCAGCAGAAAATCAGCAGGCACGCATCGCAGCGGGAGGGCAAATCCCACAGAACCGAAAAGCTTCGAGATAAAGAAGAGAAAGAGACTTCGGGATAGGAAAGAGACTCTGGAACAGAGAGGGAACCCAGCGATAGAGGCTTCGGACAAGGAAAGGATTGGCGGATATGTCAGAGAATCATGAGGAACAGATCAGAATCGTGCAGGAGACCGTGGCGGGCAAGGAGATCACTTTTGCCCATGTCATGGGCGGGCCGGCCCCCATCGTGTACCAGAAGCTAGGGCTGAATCCCCAGGTGGATTACGGCAATTCCGCCATCGGGATCATGAACATGACGCCTCCCGAATCCGCCGTGATCGCATCGGACATTGCGGTCAAGAGCGGGAACGTCTATCTGGGCTTTGCGGACCGGTTTACCGGGACTTTGATCATCACGGGCGAAATATCCGACGTGATATCCGCACTGACGGAAATCGTGAATTTTTTCCGGGACGAAATGGGCTACGTGGTCTGCAGGATCACGAAAAGGTAGGAAGGCAAAGTCATGGCCAATCTGTCGAAGGAAGAATTGTTGGAAAAAATATTTCATGACGATTATGAGCATCTGAAAGGGAAGAGACTGCGCCTGACCCGGGTGCGGGTTCCGGGGAAGGAAGTCTGCCTGGCCCATGTCCTGAGTCCCTCCCATTCCAGCGTTTACCAGAACCTGAGCCTGCATATCGGCGTTCATGAGGGGGAAGATCATGCGGGGGAGGCCATCGGTCTCATCCGTTTCACCCCCTGGGAAGCGGTGGTGGCTGCGGCGGACATCGCCGTGAAGAGTGCGGATGTTCAAATCGGTTTCATGGATCGTTTCTGTGGATCGCTGATCCTCACAGGCGGGCTGGCCCAGGTCCAGACTGCGGTGGAAGAGGTAGTCCGGTCTTTCCGGGAGGATCTGGGATTTCGTGTCTGTGAGATCCGCAAGAGCTGAGTAGAAGCCGGGTGAAGCGCCGAAAAATCGGTTTGAACCGTTAGGAAGCCGGGAAGGGCTGGGATAGATGAAGAAACTTTTTTTGATGGGCCGGAGCGAGGCCGGTAAAACCTCTCTGGTTCAGGCCTTGCGGGGCGAGGAGCTCCATTATGTCAAGACCCAATATACCAACATGGAGGACGACACCATCGACACGCCGGGGGAGTATGCCGAATCCAAGCGTTTCAGCGTGGGACTGGCCTGTTTTTCCTTTGAAGCTGACGTGGTGGGCCTCGTCCAGGCGGCGGACGAGCCCTACAATCTGTTCAGCCCCTGTCTCCGCACCTTTATTTTGCGGCCCCTGATCGGCATCATCACCAAGACGGATTCTCCCTATGCCAACATCCCCATGGTGAGGCAGTGGATGGTGAACGCCGGCTGTGAGCGCATTTTCCTGGTAAATAACGTGAACCGGGAGGGCGTGGAGGAGCTGATGGAATATCTCCGAGAGGATCCGGAGCGGATTTCCCTGGAGCAGGCAAAGCTTAAGCAGGATCTGGGCCTGAACGAGTGGGATCCGTTGTCGGAAGGAAGCGCATCCAATAAAAATACGGTTGGCTGCGGAGATTGACATTATAGAAAGGATGGAAGCGAATATGAGCGGCAGAAACAGTGAAGAATTGACGGGAGTGACTTTGCTTGGCAATCAGAAGACAAAATATCCTTCCGACTACAGCCCGGAGGTGTTGGAGACTTTTCCCAACAAGCATCCGGAGAATGATTATTTCGTGAAATTCAACTGTCCGGAGTTCACCAGCCTCTGTCCCAAGACGGGGCAGCCGGATTTCGCCACCATCACCATTTCCTATGTGCCGGGGGAGCGCATGGTGGAGAGCAAGTCCCTGAAGCTGTATCTGTTCAGTTTCCGGAACCACGGGGATTTCCATGAAGACTGTGTGAACATCATCATGAAGGATCTGATCCGGCTGATGGATCCCAAGTACATCGAAGTCTGGGGAAAATTCACCCCCAGGGGAGGCATTTCCATCGACCCTTACTGCAACTATGGAAAGCCGGGCACGGCCTGGGAACAGGTGGCCTGGGATCGTCTGTCGCACCATGATTTGTACCCGGAAAAGGTGGATAATCGCTAAGAAATTAAAATAAATCAATATACTTGATTAAAAATACACCTTGCCATCTCCAGCCGGGCATTGTATAATATCCAACATACAATCGCAATGGAACAGGCGTCTCTATAAGATGTCATGAAAATATCTTATAGAGACTTTTTTATCCCGATTTTTGACAGGAAGCGGAGGAGCAGAGAATGGATGTAGCGAAAAAATATGGACGGAGTTTTTTTCTTCCCCCGGAAATGACTTATGACTGGGTAACCAAGAGTTATATTGACGAGCCTCCCGTCTGGTGCAGCGTGGATCTGCGGGACGGCAATCAGGCCCTCATCGAGCCCATGAGCCTGGAGGAGAAGCTGGAGTTTTTTGAATTGTTGGTGAAGGTGGGCTTCAAGGAGATCGAGGTGGGCTTCCCGGCGGCTTCCGATACGGAATATCAGTTCGTGCGGGCCCTGATCGAGCGGGACATGGTGCCGGAGGACGTGACCATCCAGGTGCTGACCCAGGCCAGGGAACATATCATCCGCAAAACTTTTGAGGCGGTGAAGGGAGCCCCCCATGCGGTGATCCATCTTTACAATTCCACCTCCGTGGCCCAGCGGGAGCAGGTATTCGGCAAGTCCAGGGAAGAGGTGAAGCAGCTGGCGGTGGACGGGGCGAAGCTTCTGCAGGATCTGGCCGATGAAACGGAGGGAAATTTTACTTTTGAATACAGCCCCGAGAGCTTCCCGGGAACGGAAGTGGACTATGCGGTGGAGGTGTGCAATGCGGTGTTGGACGTGTGGAAGCCCACGCCGGAGCACAAGGCCATCATCAATATTCCCACCACGGTTCAGATCGCCATGCCTCATATTTTCGCCTGTCAGGTGGAGTATGTCCACAAGCATCTGAAATACCGGGATGCGGTGGTCTTGAGCGTGCATCCTCACAATGACCGGGGCTGCGGCGTCAGCGATGCGGAGATGGGCGTCCTGGCCGGGGCGGATCGGGTGGAAGGCACCCTTTTCGGCAACGGGGAGCGCACCGGCAACGTGGATCTGGTGACGGTGGCCCTGAACATGGTTTGCTTCGGCGTGGAGCCCGGCCTGGATTTCAGCCATGTGATGGATGTGCGGAACACCTATGAGCGTCTGACCGGCATGAAGGTTCATGAACGCACCCCTTATGCGGGGGATCTGGTGTTCACTGCTTTTTCCGGCTCCCATCAGGACGCCATCTCCAAGGGCATGGCCTGGCGGACGGCGGGCAAGAGCGGGGAGCGCTGGGATGTGCCTTATCTGCCCATCGATCCCAGGGACGTGGGCCGGGAATACGAATCCGACGTGATCCGCATCAACAGTCAGTCCGGCAAGGGCGGCATCGCCTTCATCCTGAAGCAGAACTTCGGCCTTTCCATTCCGGCGGAAATGCGGGAAGAGGTGGGCTACCTCATGAAGGGTATCTCCGACAAGCGGCACCAGGAGCTCTTCCCTCAGGAGATTTACCGTATTTTTGAGGAGAATTACATGAAGCGCAGCTCCGTGTTCAGCGTTCCGGAGTGTCATTTCAAACAGATCGACGGCATCCGGGCGGAGGTGACCATCGAGCAGAAGAAGGAGAGAAGGATCGTGGAGACCGCCGGCAACGGCCGTCTGGATGCGGTGAGCAACGCCATCAAATCCTATTTTGGCATCAATTATGTGCTTTCCGTCTATGAGGAGCACGCCATTTCCAAGGGATCTTCCTCCAAGGCGGCTTCCTACGTGGGCATCCGCAGCGAGGACAAAATGTACTGGGGCGTGGGAATCGACGAGGATATCATCAAGGCTTCCATCGCAGCTCTGGTCTGCGCCGTCAACAAGCTGGCGGAGCAGCAGAACGTGACCCAGGGCCGGGAAGAGCGCATCGTGGACATCATGAATTTCATCCAGAGCCATTATAACGCCGTGACCCTGGATCTGCTGGCGGAGAATTTCAATCTGACCAAGCCGTATCTCTCCAAATATATCCGGCAAAAGACTGGTCAGACCTTCCAGGATGCGGTGCGGGAGGCCCGCCTGAAGAGGGCCTGCGCTCTTTTGAAGGAGACCAATCAGACGGTGGAATCCGTGGCGGAATATGTGGGCTATGAGAACGTGGAGCACTTCAACCGCATTTTCAAAAAAGCCTACCAGATGACGCCGCTGCAGTACCGCAGCAAGGGGTGATTTTGAACTCAAAATAGTCTTATGCAAAAGGGACGCCCTGTGCGAAAAAGGCGCCTCATGCAAGAAAAGGGACGCCCTGCGCTTCCCCTGAAAATAAGCTGCTCGCTGTCGCTGACGTCAGCTTGTTTTCAGGGGGAAGCGCAGGGCTGTTTTGCTGCAGGCAGTTTTATGCCGCAATCTTTACTGGATCTGTGCTGCGGTTTCCGCAAATTTTGTAATCCATTTTTCCGGCAGTTCTCCCAGTTTCACGTAGGCCCAGGCGTTGCCTCTGTTGGCCAGGGTGAAGTAGCCCAGGCGGACGTATTGGTCGCCGAAGCCTTCGAAGTTTGGAGCGGAATAGGAGCCGACGTGGAGGTAGGGCAGCAGGGCTTCCAAGTCAGCAGGATCCTCCAGGGTCCAGGAGAATTCATTTCCCTTAAATTGCCATTCCTTGGTGGCCGGGGTTTTGGGGGCGTTGGGCCAGGGGACTTGTTCGTTCGCTGTGTCGGGTACCGCTGTTTCCTGAGGATTTCCCGCATCTTCCAGATTTTCCAGGTAAGTGTCATAATCCGGATATCCTTCGATCCCGAAATAGGAGCTCAGGGCTTCCCGGGTGGCCTGCACCGGCCAGCCATCCGAATCGTAGGAGAGATCCGGATTCACCGTGAAGGGGGCGATGCCCTTCAAATCTTCGGCGGTGAGGGTAAGCTGCGGCAGGAGGGTGCGGAGAACCTCCAGGGTGTTGGTGTAATTGTCATAGACGTTCAGATCAAAATACCGATTGGGATATTCGTCATACTGCAGTTCTATGACGGCGTTGCGGATGCCGGTCCCCAGCTCTTCCAAATGGTAATGTTCCAGGAAATCCTTCTTGTAGGCTTCCATGAGTTGGGAGCGTTCCTCCGGGGTGTAAATTTGATAGTCGATATATCCGACACGATCCTCTACCATAAGGGAATCCGGTTCGCCCGGCAGGCCGCTGGAAACGGGATAGTAGGCTTCCCGGTAGCAGTCGCTTTCCAGGACTTTGCGCAAAAGCTCCCCATCGTTGGACTTATATGGATATGCCCGCAGGAAAGTGCGGCCGTTCTTCAGCTTCACCTCCAGACCGAGCAGGCCTATGGTATATCCGGAATTGCCAAAGGAAAAGGAATTAGCATCGGAAAAGATATTTTCGGAGGCTTCCTGGCCGCCGTCCGCTTCGCTGCCCTGGCGGCGGGAAAAGACCTCCAGCAGCTCATAGATATAGTCCGCATCCTGATATTGCATATCGGGAAGATAAGTCGTCCCGTCGGATGTGTCATAAAATCTTCCATAATAGGACTCCCTATATTCAGAGCACTGAATGGAAGCGCTCAGGATTTCTTCTTTTTCGGGAATCCTGACGTCATACCCCGTCCAATCGTAGGCGAAAGTCAGATACAACAGGAAGGAAAGGCCGATGGTGAGGGCCATTTCCAGCTTATGGGCGAGGAAGCAGCGGAAATTCATGTTCATGATGACATCCGCCGCGCCGAAGGCCAGGATGCCGACCAGGAGGGCGCCGAAGAACTGCCAGCCGATGGATTCTTCTCCCGTGGTCCAGATGAAGAAGATGGCTCCCAGGATGCTCCCCAGGAAAGCGGCCAGGATGCGCCCGAAGTGCTGCAGGAGAGGAATCTGGATGCCCCGTTCCGCCAGCTCGCTGGGGCGTTTGACAAAGAGCCAGGCGGCCAGCAGCCAGTTGACCAGCGCCATCAGAAGGGTCATGACCAGGAGCAGGACGGGGTAGGAAGCGGTCCCGCCGGGGTCCAGCACTTTGGAAGAAAGATACAGCAGGTCCACACTGTTGGCCAGGGGAGAAGCCCAGATCACGCTTTCGATTTCCAGGGGCAGCCTCACAAAGGTGGCGAAAAAATAATTGCAAAGTATTTCGGTCAGCTCATAGATGGCATAGGCGCCCGCCCCCAGAAGAAGAGTGGAGCAGAGGGCGTTGATGGCGTTGCCGGAGAAGGCCACGCATACCAGACAGAAGTGGTAGACGGTGACGTAAGCCAACAGGAAGATGCCCATGACGGTCAGGGCGGTCGCCAGGATCGGGCCGAAGTAAGCCAGGGCCCCGTATCTGGCCATGTTGAAGAAGATCAGGATCAGGACGAGCAGCATGTTGAGGACCATGGGCACCAGCCAGATCAGCAGTCCGTTCAGCCAGTAAGCGATGAAGAGTTTGCTTCTTTGGACGGGAACTGAGTGGATCAGGTCGGACATTTTCCTGGAATACAGGTATCTGTTGCCGCAGATGGCCACGATCAGGGCCCCGGCGACCAGGATGATTCCCTCGGAAATCAGGAAGACCTCCGTGAATATCAGGCGATAATCACGATACAGCATGGGAATGCCTGTGGCGGCGTCTTCCATATAATATCTCGGAAAGTCCTGGGTGGCCAGCAAAAACAGCACCGGCAGGGCCAGAAAGCTTCCCAGGCAGGAAAGGGCCAGCATCCAGGTCTTGTGCCGAAAGTCTTCCCGGGCGATATTAAAGAATGAGATTTTTGAAGTCATATCCCTGTACCTCCGTTTCGCTGATAAAGATTTCCTCCAAAGTCAGAGGAAGGATTTCGTAGAAGATCGGTTCCAGATTTTGGAAAATCTCCTGGATTTTGTCGTAATCCCCCCGGATGGTGAAGGTGAACAGAGTTCCCCTCTGGTCCTCCTTCAGAATGGCCATCTCCTTAAAATGCTCCCGGAATTCGGTGCCGGGCCGGAAGACGCACTGGATCTTGTGGATGCCCAGTTTCATTTCGTCCAGATCCCTGGAGAAAAGAATGCCTCCCTTGTGCAGCAGTCCCACGTGGTCGCAGATGTCCTCCAGTTCCCGCAGATTGTGGGAGGCGATGATGGGGGTCAGCCCCCTGGTCTCGATTTCCTTGATAAAAAGGGATTTGACCGTCTGGCGCATCACGGGATCCAGGCCGTCGAAGGTCTCGTCGCACAACAGGTACTTGGTGTTGGAACAGACCCCGAAAAGCACGGAGAGCTGTTTTTTCATGCCCTTGGAAAAGGTGTTGATCTTGCGGTTTCCGTCCAGGTTCAGGATCTTCATCAGGCTCTCGAACCGAGAGATGTCCAGGGCCGGATAATAGGTCTTGTAAAACCGGAGCATTTCTTCCGGGGTTCCGTTGGCGAAGAAGTATTGGTCGTCGGAGATGTAGAACACCTGGGACTTGACCTCCGGGTTCTCATACACTTCTTTTCCGTCCACCTGAATGCTTCCCTCGTCGGGGCGCAGCACTCCTGCGATCGTGCGCATCAGGGTGCTCTTTCCGGCGCCGTTGGTGCCGATGAGGCCGAACACCTGACCGTCCTCTATTTTGGCGTTGATGCGGTCCAGGGCTTTGATCTTTTCAAAGCTTTTGGACACGTCTTTGATCTCTATCATACGTTTTCCTCCTCCCCGGGATACTGGGCGCTTATCAGTTCCAAAAGCTCCTGCCTGCTGATGCCCAGCTCCTTCATTTTGGCCAAAAGCTCGGTGAATTCTTTGCACAAGGCTTTTTTCTTGCCCCCCTTCCATTCGTTTTCACTGGTGACGTAGTTCCCCCGCCCGACGATGGTGTACAGATAACCGTCCTGCTCCAGCTGGGCGTAGGCCCGCTGGATGGTGTTGGGATTCACGGACAGCTCCATGGCCAGGGAGCGCACGGAAGGCATCTTCATGTTGGATTCCAGCGCACCGCAGACGATGAGGTTCTCCAGTTTATCCACCACCTGCTCGTAAATCGGACGTTTGTCCCGATAATCCAGTACGATCATATTGGTCCGTCCTTTCTGTGACTCTATTCCCTGGGAGACTATTCCCTGGGATGCTATCCCAATGGGAAGCTATTCCCTGGGAGACTACTCCCTGGGATGCTATCCCATTGGATACGATGCGGGGATTTATGAAAAACTCCCCTCAGTTTCTCTTTTTTGTCCGCATCGTATCCAGGAATATCAACTGCATTAAGTGTATTAAATGAATTAGTACACTTACAAGATAGAATATAACATGAAAGAGGGAGGCTGTCAAGGGGGGAAATGACAATTTTTTTACTGTTGCAAGGAAGGGTTTAAATGAATATAATAGATAACAGTAAGGGATATAGTCCTGATGGCGGATGAGAAACCGTATTCACAGTTTTCTTGAGACGAGGCGAAGACTTGTCTTTGCCGCCGTTGCGTAGATGCCCAGGAATGGAGATTCATTATGAAGATATACGATATTTCCCAGGAATTGTTCAGCAGTCGCGTATACCCCGGGGATCCGGTTCCGGTCAGAGAGCAGGTCTTAAGTTTGGAAAAAGGAGATTCTTGCAATCTGTCCACGGTGTTTTTGTGCGCCCACAATGGCACTCACGTGGATGCGCCGTTGCATTTTTGCCCCGGCGGGAAGACCGTGGAGCAGATGGATCTGAGCAGGACGGTGGGGAAGGCCTATGTGTATGAGGGAAAAGGAGAAATCACCGAAGAAGATGGAAAACGGCTTGCGGCCCTGGGGGCAAAGCGGGTTCTTTTCAAGGGGGAGATCCTCCTGACCCCGGAATCCGCCCGGATCCTGAACGGGATCGGCGTCCTGCTGGTGGGCGTGGAGTCTCAGACCGTGGGAAACGAAGAGGTGCACAGGGAACTCCTGGAAAAGGAAGTGGCCCTGCTGGAGGGCATCAGGCTGGACGAAGTGCCTGAAGGGGCTTATCTGCTGAGCGCAGCGCCTCTTAACCTGGGCGGGAGCGATGGAGCGCCCTGCCGGGCCATATTAATAGAAGGAGAATGAGTAAAGCATGAAACAAAAGAACAAAGCCGTCCTTTGGGAAGTCCTGTTCATCGGAGCGCTGATCCTTTTTATCGCCTATTCCTTTTATGCCTTTGCCAGGGACAATAACAACCGCATCCTGGAACAGAATAACAGCTTCATCGAGACGGCCACCAGGCAGACGGCGGATCGGGTCGATGATCTGATCAATGACTCCATTCATAACGTGGAGCTGCTGGCCCATCTCTACGGTTCCGTCATGACGGAGCCGGTGGTGGATGCGGAAATGCTGCAGGATATGATGGAGCGTTCCACCTTCGACTACGTGGAATTCATCTCTGCGGATGGAATGGATCTGACGGCAAATGGGGAAACTGCGGACTTGTCGGATCGGGAATATTTCCTGCAGGGAATGCAGGGGAACAGCGGCAAGTGCGTTGTTTATCATTCCAGGATCACCGATGAAACCCTCTTGATTTTTTATACGCCCTTTTATTATGAGGAAGAGATCATAGGAGTCCTGAGCGGAATCATGCGGGGGGAAACCCTGCGGGGAGTGCTTTCCGCCGCATATTTCGGAGTGGAGGGGAGCTGCTATCTGCTGGAAGGAAACGGGAATGTCATTTTTTCCACGGGTGACAATGAGAATCCGGGTAATCTCCTGGAAGTCATGGAGGAAGGCGACCGGCTCTCCGAAGAGGAAGGAAGGCGTCTGGAACAGGCCTTGCGGGAGGGGAGTTCCGCCAACTTTAACTACAAGGGGACCAAGGGGGCGGGGAGCGCCTATATCACGGCCCTGCGGGACGGGGAATGGATGATCGTGTGCAGCTTTCCTTCTTCGCTGAACCGGTTCATGACGGACCGGGCCAACCGTGCGGGTATCTCCCTGGAACTGCGCCTGATCGTTGTTTTTATCATCTACGTCCTCTACCTGGCGGGCAAGAACTGGTGGCAGAAGCGGCAGCTGGTCAGCGAGAAGCAGGAGATTTCCCGGATCGTGGATGCGGTCACCCAGCTGTTCTGCCGTTTTGCCTTGGTGGATTACGAAAAGGACACCTACGAATATCTGGAAAATAAGAAAAGCACCGCCCTGGAAAAGGGGAAGTATTCGGAACTGCGCCAATATTTATCGTCTAAATATGTCCCGGAAGAAGAGTACGGGGAACAGATGAGCGTCCTGATCTCTCCGGAGTATGTGAAGGAACATCTGACGGAGGACGTGCCCTATCTGCAGTTTGAATACCAGATCGACATGGAGGGCAGACGCTGGGAAAACATCTCCATCCTGTGTCTGAAGCGCAAGGACGGGGTGCCCGTCAATGTCCTGTACGCCATACAGGATGTGACGGCCCTCAAGGAGAGGGAGAGAGAGATCCGGGCCGCCCTGAAGAACGCTTCGGAAGCTGCGGAGGCGGCCAATCGGGCCAAGTCTGATTTTCTGGCCCGGATGTCCCACGACATCCGCACGCCCATGAACGCCATCATGGGCATGACGGTGGTGGCGGCCATGCACCTGGACGATCAGGAGAGGCTGACGGACTGCCTGAGCAAGATCACCACTTCCAGCCGTTATCTGCTGGCCCTCATCAACGACGTGCTGGACATGTCAAAGATCGAGAGCGGCAAGGTCACTCTTTCGGAGGAACCCTTCGGCATGGCGGACATGGTGGACAGCGTGGTCACCATTATCCGTTCCCAGACCAATGGAAAGCATCAGGAGCTGAAGGTACATATTGCGGATATTCAGCATGAAAAGGTGATCGGCGACACCCTGCGGCTGCGGCAGGTCTTCGTCAATATCCTGGGAAATGCGGTGAAGTTTACGCCGGAAGGGGGGACCATCACCTTCTCCATCCGGGAGTGTCAGTCCCTGATCCGCAACATGGCCTGCTATGAGTTCGTTTGTGAGGACAACGGCATCGGCATGGAGGAAGAGTTCATCGCCACAATTTTCGATCCTTTCGCCCGTTCCAAAAATTCCGTGAGCCGGCACATCGAAGGAACCGGCCTGGGCATGTCCATTACCCGCAACATCGTGCGCATGATGGACGGGGACATCCAGGTGGAGAGCAAGCTGGGAGAAGGCTCCAAGTTCACGGTGCAGGTTCATCTGAAGCTGCAGGAGCAGGAGGAAGAGGATTTGACGGAGCTGGCAGACCTGCGGGTGCTGGTGGCTGATGACGACAGGGACGCCTGCCTGGTCACCTGCGAGATCCTGGACGGCATCGGCATGCAGGGAAGCTGGGTGCTGAGCGGGGAAGAAGCGGTGGAGAAGACGCTTGCGGCCCATGAAGCGGGAAAGGATTTCGCAGCGGTGATCCTGGACTGGAAGATGCCCGGCAAGGACGGCATCGAGACGGCTCGGGAGATCCGCAGACACATCGCCGACGAAGTGCCCATTATCATCCTTTCTTCCTATGACTGGACGGAGGTGGAGGCGGAAGCCCGGGATGCGGGGATCCAGGCCTTCATCGAGAAGCCTCTTTTCCGTTCCCGTCTGGTCTATACCCTGAAATCCGTGCTGCTCCAGGAGGCCGGGGAGAAGAAGCTCGAGGATACCGGGCTGGAACAGGCCGATTACAGCGGAAAGAGGATCCTCCTGGTGGAGGACAACGAGCTCAACAGGGAAATTGCGGAAGAACTGCTGACTTATATCGGGGTCGCCGTGGAGCAGGCCGAAGACGGGCAGCAGGCCCTGGATATGGTGGAGAAACATGTACCATATTATTACGATCTGATCTTCATGGACATTCAGATGCCCGTGATGAACGGATATGAAGCGGCCAGGCGCATCCGTGCCCTGGGAAGGGAGGATGCGGATCGGATTCCGATTATCGCCATGACCGCCAATACCTTTGCGGACGATATCTGGGAGGCCAGAGAGGCGGGCATGAACGACCACGTGGCCAAACCGGTGGAGGTTTCCAAGCTTTTGGAAGCCCTGGAAAAATGGCTGAAATAGCAGCGGAAAATAAGTGGGAAGCCCGGTTTATTCGGGCTTCCCGCTGTTCCAGCGTCCGGAGGCGCCGCAGGGAAGGATGAGCCCCGTGCTTTTCACCGGGAGCCCGATCTCCTGGGCATCCACCCGCCCGCCCCGTTTCCGGGTGAGGAGGGCGTTCATCATGTAGGACAGTACGGCGGGCTGCAGTCCCGTGGTGTAGGAATTGATCAGGAAAAACAGGGGATCGTCGCCGAGAAGCTGGGAAGTGAGCTCCAGGAAATGCCAGATGTTTTCCTCCATTTTCCAGATCTCGCCCTTGGGTCCCCGCCCATAAGAGGGGGGATCCATGATGATGCCGTCGTAGCGGTTGCCCCGGCGGATTTCCCGTTCCACGAATTTTACGCAGTCGTCCACGATCCACCTGACGGGGGCTTCTGCCAGCCCGGAAGCGACGGCGTTTTCCCTGGC
Organism: uncultured Acetatifactor sp.; assembly: GCA_947625675.1. Lineage (GTDB taxonomy): Bacteria > Bacillota > Clostridia > Lachnospirales > Lachnospiraceae > Acetatifactor. The sequence continues at coordinate 10,825 of CANQPH010000045.1, read as the reverse complement.
CCAGGTGACCATGCCCTTGGAGGCGTCCACGTGGGTGACGGAAGCTCCTGCCGCAGCGGCGGAAAGCGTGGCCCCGCCGGTGTAGGCGAAGAGGTTCAGCACTTTTACGGGCCGCCCGGCTTTTCGGATGAGAGCGGAGAACCAATCCCAGTTCACCGCCTGTTCCGGGAAGAGGCCCGTGTGCTTGAAGCTGAAAGGCTTCAGGCGGAAGGTAAGCCGGCCGTCCCCTGCCGTGTCATAGGAAATGCTCCATTCCTCCGGCAGATGAGAGAACTCCCATTCGCCGCCTCCCTTGTTGCTGCGGTGATAGTGTCCGTTGGGCTCCCGCCAGCCCTTGTGGGTGCGGGGCGTGTCCCAGATGACCTGGGGATCCGGCCGCACCAGCAGATACTTGCCCCACCGCTCCAGCTTTTCCCCCTTAGAGGTGTCTATTACTTCGTAATCCTTCCATCGATCTGCAATCCACATGTCAGATGTGCCTTTTCCTTTCCTGTTATAAATTGTATTTCCCATATTTTATCTATGGTAAAGAGTGAACTTGTCATTCGCATAGAATACCTTGTATTCATATTGTTCCAGAAAATCGCAGAGCAGGTAGAATTTGCGGCGCTCAGTTTCTTCCGGAATCATGAGGTCTGCGCTCTGTGCGCCCTGCTGACAGGCGGCGTATTCGCTTTCAAGGATGACGATAAAATCCGGATCGCCGGAAGAATTGCGGACAATTTCCTCCAAATCCTCCGACATGGTCTCGTATTGGTAGGAGCGCAGATCCGGCCAGGTGTTCATGGCGGGGGTCAGATCCAGATAGGCTGCCACGCCCGGAATGTTGCCGTACAAAATGCATTTTTTCCCTGCCAGCCGTTCTGTTTGCAGATATTGATACAACTCCTTCAGGGCCCCCGCCTTGGCAGCGTTGGTATGCATTCCCGACAGGGAGGGAATTTCTCTTATTTTCGTATCCATTTGTCGTCCCCCGTCCGCTTCCTCATAGACGAAGTCCGCTCCGAACCTAAGACTTTGCACTGCGAAAAAGAAAGAGACGGCGCAAAACAGGCATTGAAAAGAAAACCAGGGGGGATGCCGATATTGTCTGCAGAAGTCCAGGAGGCTCCAGAAGAAAAAAGGAGCCGTCAAAAACAAGTTATTGAAATTGGAATACATGCCGTTGTTCCCGCCCAGGGGATTGAGAAAAAGGGCGGTCAGGGTCAGCATGGCCAAAAGGCGGCATTTTTCATCGTTGCCGGGACGAAACAGCTCCCAAAAGGCCAGAAGCGTGGCCGCCAGCATGGCTAGGATGGCGGGATACCTCATGGAATAATAAGAGGAAGTGTCCTCGGTATAAAACCCCAGCTTCGGAAGCCAAAGCATCAGGATCACGGTGCCCGCAACGATCAGAAGGCGTTTCAATCGGAGGAACTTTGTGGGAAAAATCAGGCATAAAGCACATCCGGCCGCAGGAATCAGCAGGAAACGCTTCAGGATGTAAGTGACCGGCAGCAGGAAATAATCGCTGACGGTGCTCAGGAGCATGGAGGAAGGAGCGTAATCCGGGGCTGCGGAGGTCATCTGGAACAGCCGAAGGATTCCGGACACATAGGCGTCCAAGCCATACCGCAGATCGATATATCCCAGGAACAGGCCCAGGGCGGCCCCGTAGCCCGCGACACAGTACAGGGTCTGCCGGGCGACGTAGGAGATCTTCCTGCGCTTGATGAAACCATATCCCCATACCGTTAAAATCAGGACGGTCTCCGTCAGATTGGGGAAACGAACGCCGACATTGGTTCCCAGAAGGGCGCCTGCCAGCAGCAGCCAGGAATTGCGCTCCTTCGTCAGTCCCAGGAACAGACAGAACATGGCGGCAAGGAGGAATCCGTAAGTCAGGTAACTGTAAAGCATGGTGGTGGGGGCCCAGCAGAGGCTGACGGCGGTCAGTTCCCCCAGAAAAACGATTCCGGAGGGAAGCGTTCCTTTTTTTATTAGGAAGAAATAAGATCCCGCCGCCATGGAGCTGACCAAAAGTCCCGTGTACAGATTCATGCCGAACAGCGTTCTGCCCAGCGGAAGAAAGCGAATCAGGTGACCGATGCCGGTGGCCAGATAGGTGGAAAAAAGCCACATGGGATCCAGAGCCCCCGAATTCAGAAATGCGAAATTCCCGAAATTATATCCTCCGTCCATCAGATCCACGCCGTAGGCGGCGTGGCGGAGCGGATATAGAAACAATACCGCTGCCATGAGGAACTGAAGGGGCTTTTCATATTTGTGGCAAAATAAACGGACCTTTTCCCGCATGATTGACAACCTCATTGAAAAATCTTTCTTGTGGAAATCATACCCGTAATTGACGGAGTTGTCAACCTGAATTGTTCGGCTGCCGCTCTGCTGCTTGGTTGGGATATTGCTTGAAAGTTATTTGTTGCCATTCCCGGCACTTCACCCTGCATGCGCAAAACCAGCCGGATTGCGCCGTCTGCCGCAGCTTATGCCAGTTTTTGTGGCTGTGAATGGTAACAATGTTTGAAAAAAAATACAAAAAAGTACTTGTCAAGATTTGGGAGCTATGTTATAATGCTTGGTGCTGTGGCATGATAGCGAAGAAGCGTGAGGTTGCTGCTACCGGGCGATCGATAGCAGGTTTTCCGTGGAGCGAATGTCAAGTTAGAAAACTGACGGCAAGTCACTGTACCCAATGAAGTCTGCCCAGGGCAGAAACGACGTGTAGGTTCAGACTGGAAGAGAGTTGCGGGAAGGTCAGGACACACACGGGAGAGTGTACAGTCACCGCTTGTCGTACTGGAAGCAGCGAAGAGCTGCTTTGAACCAAAAGTGCGAAAAGGAGGCGACTTTTTTTATGGCAAGTCAAGTAATGAGAATCACCCTGAAGGCTTACGATCACCAGCTGGTGGACGCATCCGCCAAGAAAATCATCGAAACAGTCAAGAAGAACGGGTCTCAGGTCAGCGGACCGGTTCCCCTTCCTACCAAGAAGGAAGTGGTTACCATCCTGCGGGCCGTACACAAGTACAAGGATTCCAGAGAGCAGTTCGAACAGAGAACCCACAAGAGACTGATCGACATCATCACCCCGACCCAGAAGACGGTGGATGCCCTGCAGAGACTGGAGATGCCCGCAGGCGTGTATATCGACATTAAGATGAAGACCAAGTAATTCCGCAACAGAAGCAACATTATCAACAAACCTCTACAAAGACGTATGAACAGGGCTGGATATTAGCTATCCAGAAACCCGGAAATATTGCGAAGCGATATTTCCCGGCGAATCTCCGATTCGCCGTGGTCCGCTATGTAGAATCAAAACCAGGAGGTAAACATGAAGAAAGCAATTTTAGGTATCAAGGTCGGCATGACCCAGATCTTCGAGGAAGACGGCACGCTGATCCCCGTAACGGTGCTTCAGGCCGGGCCCTGCGTGGTGACCCAGGTGAGGACCATGGAGAACGACGGCTACAGCGCAGTGCAGGTGGGCTTCGTTGACATGAAGGACAGAATCGTGAACAGAGACGCCAAGGGCAAGAAGGAAGTGATCCATCAGCACGGTGCCACCAAGGCTCAGCAGGGACATTTCAAGAAGGCCGGCGTCAGCTCCAAGAGATATTTGAGAGAGTTCAAGTTTGAAAATGCGGAAGAGTACGCTCTCGGCGCAGAGATCAAGGCTGACATCTTCGCAGTGGGCGACCACATCGATGCAACCGCCATTTCCAAAGGTAAGGGATTCCAGGGCGCCATCAAGAGATTTGGCCAGCACAGAGGACCTATGGCCCACGGTTCCAAGTTCCATCGCCATCAGGGTTCCAACGGCGGAAGTTCCGATCCCAGCAGAGTGTTCAAGGGCAAGGGAATGCCTGGCCACATGGGCGCTGTAAAGGTAACTGTTCAGAACCTTGAGGTCGTCAGGGTGGATGCCGACAAGAATCTGCTGCTGGTCAAGGGCAGCGTTCCCGGTCCCAAGAAGGGCCTGGTAACCATCAAAGAAACCGTCAAGGTTGAAGCCTAAGGAAGACGGAAGGAGGATCATCAGATGGCAAACGTAGCTGTTTATAATATGGAAGGCAAGGAAGTCGGTACGATAGAGCTGAATGACGCCGTGTTCGGCGTGGAAATCAATGAGCACTTGGTGCATATGGCGGTCGTACAGTATCTTGCGAACAATCGGCAGGGCACCCAGAAGGCCAAGACCCGGGGCGAGGTTTCCGGAGGCGGCAAGAAGCCTTGGAGGCAGAAGGGAACCGGCCATGCCAGACAGGGTTCCACCAGAGCTCCCCAGTGGAAGGGCGGCGGCGTGGTGTTCGCTCCCGTTCCCAGGGATTATTCCTTCAAGATGAACAAGAAGGAAAAGAGGGCGGCCCTCAAGTCCGCACTCACCAGCAAGGTTCAGGACAGCAATCTGATCGTGCTGGACGAACTGAAGTTTGACGAAATCAAGACCAAGAACTTCGTGAAAGTGATGAATAATCTGAATGTGCAGAAGGGCCTGGTGGTTATGGCCGACAAGAATGAGAACGTGGTTCTTTCTGCTAGAAACGTAGCTGATGTAGACACGACTCTGGTGGGTACGCTGAACGTGTATGACGTGATGAAGGCCAGGAAACTGGTAGTGACCAGAGAGGCTGTTGCCAAGATTGAGGAGGTATACGCATAATGGCTGATATCAAATACTATGACGTGATCCTCAAACCGGTCATCACCGAGAAGAGTATGGCTGGTATGAGCGAGAAGAAATACACATTCCTGGTTCATACGGAAGCCAACAAGACCCAGATCAAGGAAGCCGTTGAGAAGATGTTCGAGGGCGCCAAGGTGAAAAAGGTGAACACCATGAACATGGACGGCAAGAAGAAGAGACGCGGCATGGTGGTGGGAAGAACCGCCAAGACCAAGAAGGCCATCGTCTGGCTGACCGAGGACAGCAAGGATATCGAGTTCTATCCCGGCCTGTAAGAGAGTCAGCAGGATTCCAGTATGCGGCGGTACGCCGCGCTAAAATCATCGAAAAGGAGATAAAACGACAATGGGAATTAAGACATACAACCCATATACACCTTCCAGAAGGCATATGACCGGCTCCGATTTCTCCGAGATCACCAAGAAGACTCCCGAAAAGAATCTTTGCGTGACCATCAAGAAGCATTCCGGCCGTAACAATCAGGGCAAGATCACCGTGAGACATCGGGGAGGCGGCTACAGGACAAAATACAGACTGGTAGATTTCAAGAGGAACAAGGACGGCATCCCTGCAACCGTGATCGGCATTGAGTACGATCCCAACAGGTCCGCCAACATCGCCCTGATCTGCTATGCGGATGGACAGAAATCCTATATTCTCGCCCCTGCGGGGCTGACCGATGGCATGAAGGTCATGAACGGACCCACGGCGGAAGTGAGAGTCGGCAACTGCCTGCCTCTTTCCGAGATCCCGGTTGGTACTCAGGTGCACAACATCGAGCTGCATCCCGGCAAGGGCGGACAGATGGCCAGGAGCGCCGGCAACAGCGCCCAGCTGATGGCCAAGGAAGGAAAGTACGCCACCCTTCGTCTTCCTTCCGGCGAAATGAGAATGGTTCCTCTGGTGTGCCGCGCCACGGTGGGCGTCGTGGGGAATGGCGACCATAACCTGATCAATATCGGAAAAGCCGGACGTAAGCGTCACATGGGCATCCGTCCTACCGTCCGCGGTTCCGTCATGAACCCCAACGACCATCCTCACGGAGGTGGAGAAGGCAAGACCGGTATCGGTCGTCCCGGCCCGAGCACCCCTTGGGGCAAGCCTGCTTTGGGATATAAGACCCGCAAGAAGAAGAAGGCTTCCGACAAGCTGATCGTGAGAAGACGCGACGGCAGAGCCATCAAGTAAAGGAGGAATCACAATGGCTAGATCACTGAAAAAAGGACCCTTCGCAGACGCCAGTCTGCTTAAGAAAGTTGATGCGTTAAATGCGTCCGGGCAGAAGCAGGTCATCAAGACCTGGTCCCGCCGCTCCACCATATTCCCTTCCTTCGTCGGCCATACCTTTGCGGTTCATGATGGAAGAAAACACGTGCCTGTATATGTAACGGAGGACATGGTCGGCCATAAGCTGGGAGAGTTCGTGGCCACCAGAACCTTCAGGGGACATGGCAAGGACGAGAAAAAGTCTAAAGTAAAGTAGAAGGAGGACATTATCTATGGCAAAAGGACATAGATCCCAAATCAAGAGAGAGAGAAATGCACAGAAAGATACAAGACCTTCTGCAAAGCTGTCTTATGCCAGAATTTCCGTTACGAAGGCTTGTTTCGTGTTAGATGCCATCCGGGGCAAGGACGTGCAGACCGCACTGGCCATCCTGGAGTACAATCCCAGATACGGCTCCACCATCATTCGGAAGCTGCTGCAGTCAGCCATCGCCAACGCAGAGAACAACAACGGGATGAACCCCGAGAATCTTTACGTGGCGGAGTGCTATGCCAACAGAGGACCGATCATGAAGAGAATTAAACCCAGAGCGCAGGGCAGGGCTTACAGAATTGAAAAGCTGAGCAGCCATATCACCGTGGTTCTGGACGAGAAGAAATGAAAGGAGTCGAATAAGAGTTATGGGACAGAAAGTTAATCCTCACGGCCTCAGGGTCGGCGTCATTAAGGATTGGGATTCCAAGTGGTACGCTGATGCGGAGTTTTCCGATTACCTGGTGGAAGACTACAACATCAGAAAGTTTATCAAGAAGAAATTATACAGCGCCGGTGTTTCCAAGATCGAGATCGAAAGAGCATCCGACAGGATCAAGGTGATCATCTACACTGCCAAGCCGGGCGTGGTGATCGGCAAGGGCGGCGCCGAGATCGAGGTGACCAAGAAGGAACTCTCCAAGCTGACCGACAAAAAGGTGCTGGTGGACATCAAGGAGATCAAGAGACCCGACAGGGACGCTCAGCTGGTGGCTGAGAACATCGCTCAGCAGCTGGAGAACCGCGTGTCCTTCCGCCGCGCCATGAAGTCCTGCATGGGCAGGACCATGAAAGCGGGCGCCCTGGGCATCAAGACCTGCTGTGCCGGTCGTCTGGGCGGCGCCGAAATCGCCAGAAGCGAGTTCTACAGTGAAGGAACCATCCCTCTTCAGACCCTGAGAGCGGACATCGACTATGGTTTTGCGGAAGCAAACACCACTTATGGTAAAATTGGCGTAAAAGTATGGATTTACAAGGGCGAGATACTTCCTACGAAGGGAAACAAGCCGGAAGGGAGCGATAAATAATGTTAATGCCGAAGAGAGTAAAGCATCGTAAACAGTTCCGCGGTTCCATGGCGGGAAAAGCCTCCAGAGGCAATACTATCGTTTACGGTGAATATGGCCTGGTGGCGATCGAGCCGGCCTGGGTCAAATCCAATCAGATTGAAGCAGCCCGTGTGGCTCTGACACGTTATACGAAGCGTACCGGTCAGGTATGGATCAAGATCTTCCCCGACAAGCCGGTGACGACGAAGCCCGCCGAGACTCGTATGGGTTCCGGTAAAGGCTCCGTGGAATATTGGGTGGCAGTCGTGAAGCCCGGCCGAGTGCTGTTCGAGATCGGCGGCGTTCCCGAATCCGACGCCCGCGAAGCGTTACGTCTTGCTATGCATAAGCTTCCTTGTAAATGCAAAGTCGTTTCGAAAGCAGATTTGGAAGGCGGTGTAACAGAATGAAGACAAGCAGATATCTTGAAGAATTAAGAGCGAAATCCGAAGCAGAACTGGCAAAGGAATTAGTGGCTGCTAAAAAAGAACTTTTCAACCTGAGATTCCAGAACGCTACCAATCAGCTGGATAACACAGCGAGAATCAAGGAAGTCAGACGCAACATTGCCCGTATTCAGACCGTGATTACGGAAAAGTCAAGGGCATAGGGGAAAGGAGTTAAATCGTGGAAAGAAATCTGAGAAAAACCCGTGTTGGCAAGGTGACCAGCAATAAGATGGATAAGACCATCGTGGTTGCGATCGAAAATCATGTAAAGCATCCGATGTACAAGAAAATCGTGAAGAAGACCTACAAGCTGAAGGCGCATGACGAGAACAATGAGTGCAACATCGGTGATACCGTTAAAGTTATGGAAACAAGGCCCCTCTCCAAGGATAAGAGATGGCGTCTTGTCGAGATCATAGAGAGAGCAAAATAATCTGACCGGGCGTGTTCGTAAATATGCCAGGATATTTGGAAGGAGAATAACATGATTCAGCAGGAAAGCAGATTGAAGGTTGCTGATAACACCGGCGCAAAGGAAATTCTCTGTATCCGTGTTATGGGCGGCTCGACAAGAAGATATGCGCATATCGGCGATATCATCGTTGCTACCGTCAAAGATGCAACGCCAGGCGGCGTTGTAAAGAAGGGCGACGTGGTGAAGGCAGTCGTTGTTCGTACCGTGAAGGGGGTTCGCCGGAAAGACGGTTCTTATCTCAAATTCGATGAGAACGCAGCAGTTATTATCAAGGATGACAAGACTCCGAGAGGAACCCGTATCTTTGGGCCGGTTGCCAGAGAGCTTCGTGAGAAACAGTTTATGAAGATTGTTTCCCTGGCTCCTGAAGTATTATAAGGAGGTGCCCGATATGTCAATGATGAAGATAAAGAAAGGCGATACCGTGAAGGTGATCGCCGGCAAAGATAACACGAAAGAAGGCAAGGTCATTTCTGTGGATGCCAAGAAGCACAGGGTTCTGGTGGAAGGCGTGAACATGGTCACAAAGCATGCAAAGCCCTCCCAGGCCAATCCCAACGGAGGCATCATACAGAAGGAAGCTCCTATCGATTTGTCCAACGTGATGTACGTCCACAAGGGAAAGGCCACGAGAGTGGGCTTCCGGATGGAAGGGGACAAAAAAGTACGTTACGCCAAGTCAACAGGCGAAGTGATTGACTGATTGATAGGAAGGAGGAATAATAAGTGAGCAGACTGAAAGAGTTATACACTACAGAGATCGTGGACGCTATGACCAAGAAGTTTGGTTATACCAATGTTATGCAGGTTCCGAAGCTGGATAAGATCGTCATCAACATGGGCGTGGGCGAGGCCAAGGAAAATCCCAAGGTGCTGGAGAACGCCGTGAAGGATATGGAAATCATTACCGGCCAGAAGGCGGTTCTGACCACTGCCAAGAAATCCGTAGCCAACTTTAAGATTCGTGAAGGCATGAAGATCGGCTGCAAGACCACGCTGCGCGGTGAAAAAATGTATGATTTCCTGGATCGTCTTGTGAATCTGGCGCTGCCCCGAGTGCGCGACTTCAGAGGTGTGAATCCCAACTCCTTTGATGGAAGAGGCAATTACGCCCTTGGCATCAAGGAACAGATCATCTTCCCCGAGATCGAATATGACAAGATTGACAAAACCAGAGGAATGGATGTCATTTTCGTAACGACGGCTAAGACCGATGAAGAAGCCCGCGAACTGTTGACCCTGTTCAACATGCCTTTCGCAAAACAATAAGGAGGTAAATTTTCATGGCAAAGACATCTTTGAAATTAAAACAGCAGCGCAAGCCGAAGTTCTCCACTCAGGCTTATACTCGCTGCAAGATTTGCGGCCGTCCTCATGCATACTTAAGGAAGTACGGCATTTGCAGGGTTTGCTTCCGTGAGTTGGCATACAAGGGACAGATTCCCGGCGTTAAAAAGGCAAGTTGGTAGAATAAGGAGGAAGTCATAATGACAATGAGCGATCCTATTGCAGATATGCTTACGAGAATCCGCAACGCAAACGCTGCAAAACACGATACAGTGGATATCCCCTCTTCCAAGATGAAATTGGCTATCGCTGAGATTCTTCTGGAGGAAGGTTACATCAAGAAATTTGACATTATCGAGGAAGGCAAGTTCAAGACCATTCACATTACCCTGAAGTATGGCGCTGACAAAAACGAGAAGATCATTTCCGGCCTTAAGAGAATTTCCAAACCCGGCCTGCGCGTGTTCGCCGGCAAGGAGGATATGCCTAAGGTTCTGGGAGGTTTAGGAATCGCCATCGTGTCCACCAACCAGGGCGTGATCACGGACAAGAAAGCAAGAGAACTGGGCGTCGGCGGCGAAGTGCTGGCGTTTGTCTGGTAACAGGTTCTCGCAAAGCGAGAACCGGAAGAATTCGCAGAGCGAATTCTTCTCCAACGAGGGGTTCCGCAAATTTCCCAAGTTGCAGAGCGAGAACTCGAAATTGCTTCGCAAATGTTTTGTATAGTTGTTAAAATATAACAGGAGGTACGGGCATGTCACGTATAGGTAGAATGCCAATCGCGATCCCCGCGGGTGTGACCGTGGAGGTTGCAGAAAATAACAAAGTGACCGTGAAAGGTCCTAAGGGTACTCTGGAAAGAGTGCTTCCGTCTGAAATGACGATTACGGTGGAGGGTGCCGCCGTTCATGTATCAAGATCCAATGACCTGAAAAAAATGAAGGCACTGCACGGCCTGACCAGAAGCCTGATCCACAACATGGTGGTAGGCGTTACGGAAGGGTATGAGAAGAAGCTGGAGATCAACGGCGTCGGCTACAGGGCGGCCAAATCCGGCAAGGTGCTGACCCTTTCCCTGGGCTATTCTCATCCGGTAGAGATGACGGATCCCGAGGGTATCGAGACGGTTTTGGATGGACAGAACATCATCATCGTCAAGGGCATTGATAAAGAAAAAGTTGGCCAATTCGCAGCTGATATCAGAGACAAGAGAAGACCTGAGCCTTATAAGGGCAAGGGCATCAAGTATGCTGATGAAGTGATCAGACGTAAAGTTGGTAAGACTGGTAAGAAGTAAGAGATAAGGAGAGTGTGAAGATGGTTAGAAAAGAATCCAGA
>CANQPH010000044.1 GCA_947625675.1 uncultured Acetatifactor sp. | reverse complement strand
ATGCTCACTCTGACCCTGGACGGCGAAGAGATCACCATGAGCGTATATGACTGGGCCGAGTGCGTTGTCGGCAACGATGTCACCGTGGGCGACAAGACCTACAACTTCGGCACCAACAATGCGGAGCAGGATATCCGTGTGCAGATTCTGGCCGGCGTGGAAGGACGTCTGCTTCAGACCTACACCTACATTCCTTTCGTGAATGACGGCAGCCTGAGCCTTGTGAGCCAGCAGGTCTACTACGTCATCGACGATTACAATCCGGTTATGGGCCGCGGCGGTATTTCTTACATGAAGTACAACTACAACGACGCCGAGTGGGCTGATTACTGCGCAGCACAGATCGCTGAGCACGGCCAGCTCCAGTACTAATCCGGATTCCGGATCTTAGATTCCAAATGAAGCTAAAAACAAGGGAGAGGGCGGTTCTCTGCCCCCTCCCTTTACATTTATCGGCTCTCATATGCCCCGCAGTCGTCTGCGGGACATATGAGAGCCAAAGAATGGAGGATGTTTTATGGTAAAGTATACCATACAGAGGGTTGTGTACATGTTCTGCGTGTTTATGATCATCACGCTCATGTGTTTCGTCCTGATCCGTATGCTCCCCCTTCCGGCCCTGGCTCCCAATGACCCCCATACTACGATATTGGAGCTGCGCCGGGAATCCCTGGGCTATAACAAGCCTTATCTGGTGCAGTTCGGGATCTTCCTGAAGAACATCGTCACCAAGTGGGACTGGGGCGTCAGTGAAAAGCTGTATATCGGCCGCGACGTGTGGCAGGTCTTCCTGGAGAAGCTGCCGGCCACTATGATCGTGAATCTCTATTCCATTCTCTGGACGATTCCCGTGGGTATCGCCCTCGGCATCCTGGCGGCATTGAAGAAGAACACCTGGGTGGACTACACCATTTCCACCCTGACCATGGTGGTCATCTCCGTGCCCAGCTTCGTGTATGCTTTCCTGGTACAGTATATCTTTTGTTTCAAGCTTCGGTGGTTCCCCTTCCTGATGAAGGGCGGCACGGATTATTTCAGCCTGGAAATGTTCCGTTCCATCATTCCTCCGGTGCTCTCTTTAAGCTTCGGCGTGATCGCCGGTTTCTGCCGCACCACCCGTGCGGAGCTGACCGAGGTGCTCACCAGTGAGTTCATGCTGCTGGCCCGCACCAAGGGGCTGACCAAGGCCCAGGCCACGGTGCGCCACGCTCTGCGCAACTGTTTCGTGGTGGTGGTGCCCGGCATCTTCGGCGAGTTCATCGGCATCATCGGAGGCTCCCTGATCATCGAGCGTATTTTCTCCATTCCCGGCGTGGGCGGCCTGACCCTCAACGCCATCAATGGTTTGGACTACAATATCTTTATGCTGTCCACCTGCTTCTACACGGCCATCGGCCTGGTGGCCAGCCTGGTGGTGGATATCAGCTACGGCTTCATTGATCCCCGTATTCGTATGGGCTCTAAGAAATAAGAAGGGAGGACAAACGATGAATTACGAACATATCCCTGCGGAAAAGTTCCGTTTCGTACAGGAGAACGAAATTCTCCGGGACAAAGAGCTGCAGACCAAATCCCGCAGCTTCTTCGCCGACGCCATGCTTCGCTTCAGCAAGAACAAATCCTCGGTGATCGCCACCTGGATCTTGCTCTTCCTGCTGTTGTATGCTTTCATCGCCCCCATTCTTTCGCCCTACAGCATTTGGGAGCAGGATAAGATCCTGGTCAACTATGCCCCCTATGTGCCAGAGGTGGCCCGGATGGGGATCGGCATCCTGGATGGCGCTTCCGTCTATACCAGCCAGAATGACGCTTCCATGAATTATTGGAAGGGTATTGCCCAGGAGACCGGCATGGATCCGGTGATCGGTGTCGTGGGCACCCATGAATCCACCGTGAAGGTCAGGGGCCAGGACGTGGTTCGGTATACCTACGATCTGGAGGTCAATTCCTATTACGCCCTGGGCATCCTCTATAGGACTCTGTCCTATGATGAATATGAGGCGATTCAGAACTGGCAGAACGAGACGGGCATCCAGGTCATCTACCCTTATGTGGAGCAGAGTGACATTCAGGGCATCTCCGACCGTCCCAACATCTGGTATCAGGTGGACGGCAAGGGCAGCGCCGTTACCGATGCGGATGGAAATCTGATCCCCATGTATTCCACCAGAGAGGAGATCGCCGGTCCCGAGTATCACTCCATCCGGATTCCCGGCGATCCCGGCAATTATATCTATGCCTACAGCAAGTCCGGCGCCGTTCAGTGCCGGGTGCTCTACTACAATTATTATATCTATATGAACGGCCATGAGCCCAGCTTCCTCATGGGCACCAACGCTATGGGTCAGGATATCTTCTGTGGAATCGGCGTGGGAGCTCGTTTCTCCCTGTTGTTCGCCCTGTTGGTCTCCGCTATCAACCTGACCATCGGTGCGGTCTATGGCGCCGTTCAGGGCTACTACGGCGGCTGGGTGGACATGACCCTGGACCGTATTGCGGACGTCCTCTCCGGAGTGCCTTTCGTGGTGGTCACCACCCTGTTCCAGCTGCACCTGGCCAAGAAGGTGGGCGTCGTGCCCTCGTTCCTGTTCGCCTTCGTGCTGACGGGCTGGATCGGCATGGCCGCCCTGACCAGAAGACAGTTTTACCGTTTCAAAGGCCAGGAATTCATTTTGGCCGCCCGGACCCTGGGCGCCAGCGATTCCCGCCTGATGTTCAAGCATATTTTCCCTAACGGCATCGGTTCCATCATCACCAGCTGCGCACTGGTGATCCCCGGCGTCATCAGTTCCGAGACGTCCATGACCTACCTGGGCATCGTGGATCTGAGTTCCTTTGCCGGCACTACCATTGGCACCCTGCTCAGCCAGGGCAATGCGGTGGTGACCACGTCCCCTCATGCCATCCTGTTCCCCAGCATCTTCCTGGGACTTTTGATGATCTGTTTCAATCTGTTTGGCAACGGCTTGCGCGATGCCTTTAACCCGACCACGAGAGGAGAGGAAGACTGATGGAAAATAAACTGCATGTACAAGATCTGCGCATCTCCTTCCGCACCAGCAACGGAAAGGTTCAGGCGGTGCGGGGCATCAATTTCGACCTGGCCAAGGGCGAGACATTGGCCATCGTGGGAGAATCCGGTTCCGGCAAATCCGTTACCAGCAAGGCCATCCTGGGCATTCTGGCGGGCAACTCCATCGTGGAGTCCGGCGAGATCATCTATGATGGCCAGGACCTGCTGAAAATCTCGGAAGAAGACTTCCACAAGATCCGGGGCGACAAGATCGCCATGATCTTCCAGGATCCCATGAGCAGTCTGAACCCCATCGTGCGCATCGGACGTCAACTCACCGAGGCCATGCTGCTGAAGGGCAAGATCCGCCAGCGGGAGAGCCGGGCCAGCTTCAACGGTTATCTTAAGCGTTTGACCGTCGCCATGGAAGCTTCGGCCGCTCCAGCAGACAAGCAGCGCATGGCTGCCAACTGCAAGAAATTCGATACCTTTGAAATCAAGCACACCAAGCTGGAAGCCGCTTATAACGCTGCGGCGGAGAGCGCCAAAGAGGCCCTGGACGATATCGAAACCCTGGCTTTTGAGCTGGAGAAGAACACCGTGGCCAAAGGAGCGGAGGATCGTATCAAGGATGTGGCCCGCCGTGCCAAGGATTCTCTGCATATTTATGTGACGGATCCCCGGACCTACAAGGCGGAGATCACGTCTCTGACTTCTGCGCTGGTGAAAAAATTCCGGGCGAAAGATTATCAGGCGGTGCTGAAGACCCTGTATCGTCTGCGGGAGATTCTCACCGAGTCCGCCGCCAAGCCGGAACCGGATTTCTTCCGCATGGGCTATTACTTGAGTTTCAGCGGCAAACCCTTGCCGGATATGCCCGTGGAAAAGCTCAACGAGTATCTGCTGGAGTACCTGAACAAGGACTTCATGCTGGGCTTTATCGACGATGCGGAGCGGGCCATCGAACATTCCGCCAAGGAGAATTACGGTCACATAGAGACCGCCATCCAGGCCTTGGAGCAGGCCAAGCCCGTCTTCGCCGCCGAAACGCTGGATAAGAAGCAGGCCATGGGCACCTGGAAGTCCCTGACCGAGACGGTGAAGAAGACCATCGATCCCCTGGCCATCAGCAAGGACAGCCTTGTCTACACCTTTGGCCCCAGCGTCAAGAGCGAGCTGGATAAATATTTCCATGGCGTGAAAAACAACGGCAAGGTTCTCCGCAAGCATGACCGGGAGCAGCGCAAGCATGACGCCATCGTCGACAAGGGCAAGAAGCCCGATTGGGAAGTGGCGGCGGCCGCCGTCACGGATCTGGAGCTGATCAAAACCAACATCGCCCACACCATTGACCGGCTGATCAATCATTATAAAGAGGTTCTGGCTTCTGCCGAGAACCGGGATTACAAGAAGGAAACCGTGGCTGTCATCGATTATTTGAAGGCCTGTGCTTCCGGGGTCGTGGCGAAGGTCACCCCTCAGATCGCCAAGCAGCGTGCCATCAAGCTGATGGAAGAGGTGGGCATCGCCGAGCCCCACAAGCGTTACACCCAGTATCCCTTTGAATTTTCCGGCGGTATGCGCCAGCGTATCGTGATCGCCATCGCCCTGGCCGCCAATCCGGACATCCTCATCTGTGATGAGCCCACCACGGCTCTGGACGTGACGATTCAGTCCCAGATCCTGGAGCTCATCAACAAGCTGAAGGAAGAGCGGCAGCTCTCCGTCATTTTCATCACCCATGACCTGGGCGTAGTGGCCAACATGGCCGACCGGGTGGCCGTCATGTATGCGGGCAAGATCGTGGAATATGGCACCAGCGAGGATATTTTCTATCATTCCGCTCATCCCTATACCTGGGCGCTGCTCAGTTCCATGCCCGACCTGGACACGGACGAGAAGCTGGAAGCCATTCCCGGCACGCCGCCCAACATGATCTATCCTCCCAAGGGCGATGCTTTTGCCCCTCGTAACCGCTATGCCATGCAGATCGACTTTGAAGAGGAGCCGCCCATGTTTAAGATCAGCGACACGCACTATGCGGCCACCTGGCTGCTCCATCCGGATGCGCCTAAGGTGGATCCGCCCAAGGCCGTCGTGGATCGTATCGCCAGGATGAACCAGAGAAGGGAGGCCACAAATGTCTAATCAGGAACCTCTGTTAAGAGTTGAGCATCTTTGCCAATATTTTAAAGCGGGTAATTTCGTGACCAAGGCCGTGGATGACGTGAGTTTCGACATCTACAAGGGTGAAGTCTTCGGCCTGGTGGGAGAGTCCGGCTGCGGCAAGACCACCACCGGACGATCCATCATCAAGCTGTACAACATCACTTCCGGCAACGTTTACTTCAAGGGCGTGCGCATCGCCGCCGGAATCCAGTCCTACAAGGACGAGCTGAAGCAGACGAAGGATCCCGCCCGCATTGCGGAATTGAAGGGCATGATCAAGGCCGCCAAGGAGGAACAGAAGAACTGCGACAAGGATTATGCCGCCAAGCGGGTGAAGGAGCTGGAGGCCGAATACGGCCCCAAGATCGCTGCTGCGAACGGGGAAGAAAAGACCAAACTGGAAGCCAAATACAAGGACGAACTCCGCAAAGCGAAGAAGTCTCGTCTGGTCACCCAGATTCAGATGATTTTCCAGGACCCAATTGCTTCTCTGGATCCCCGTATGACCGTTCGGGAGATCATTTCCGAAGGACTGGTCATTCAGGGAGAGCGGGACAAGAAGGTGATCAACGATAAAGTCTATGAAATGCTGGAGCTGGTGGGGCTGGTCAAGGAGCATGCCTCCCGTTATCCTCACGAGTTTTCCGGCGGTCAGCGTCAGCGTATCGGCGTGGCCCGTTCCATCATCATGAACCCGGAACTGATCATCGCCGACGAGCCGGTGTCCGCCCTGGACGTGTCCGTCCAGGCCCAGGTCATCAACCTCCTGAACGAGCTGCGGGAGCGCTTCGGCCTGACCATACTTTTCATCGCCCATGATCTTTCCGTGGTCAAGTATTTCTCCGACCGCATCGGGGTCATGTACTACGGCAAAATGGTGGAGCTGGCGGATTCCGACGAGCTGTTCGCCCATCCGCTGCATCCTTATACCAGATCCCTGCTTTCCGCCATCCCGCTGCCGGATCCCATCTACGAGCGGCAGCGCAAGCGTATTACTTACAATCCTCTGGCGGAGCATGATTACACCACGGATAAGCCTTCCTTCCGGGAAGTCCGCCCCGGCCACTTCGTACAATGCAATGAAGCGGAGTATCAGCGGATCATGGAGGGGCTTGCTGCGGAATGAAAGGGTCGAGGAAGGATCTCTTGAATTCTTTGGCCGTCGGGGCCCTCATTGCGGCGGGCGTGTGCGCCCTGAACGTCAGCCGGAACTATGGCTGGAGCCGTTCCGTGTGCGACGGTTTCTTCGTGGCCGCAGTGATGCTGTTGGGGGTCGGCACCATCAGGACCATCAACAACAGGGGGGCCTTCGACGTGGCCGGATACGGTCTGCGCATGGCCATCGAACTGGCCCTGCCGATGCTGAAGCACGGGGAAAAAGAGGACATTCATCAGTACCGGGAGCGGAAGGCGGCGGAACGGAAGTCCTCCGCAGGGCTGCTCCTGGCCGGCGCGGTATATTTTCTCTTGTCCCTGGCGGCGCTGGCCGTGTACGAGTTTTTTTAAAGGTAGAGAAATAAAAAAATCTGCATGTAAATCGAGAGGCTTACATGCAGATTTTGCTTTTTTGCGTTATTGTTTTATCAGCGGCGGCCTTTAGGCGGCCGCTTTTTATGAAACGGGCAGAAACCGCTAATTTCCACCTTTTTTGCAAAAAAACAGCATTGTCCGCTTCACTAGAGTAACATTATAAAGGCTTAAAAAATAATTGTCAAGTCATTTCGTTATTTTTTATGCAAAAAATGTCCGTCCCATTCAAGCGGATATGCTCACAGGACGGACATTTCTCTCATTCCAGTCAAGATACGGTATAGCAGGCACCAAGCACTCCGCAGAGGATCATAGCTTCCGGAAGGGATCCATATATCGGGCCGCCTCCCCCAGCTCCTCTTCTATCCGGAGCAGCCGGTTGTATTTCGCCGCCCGTTCGCTGCGGCAGGGGGCTCCGGCCTTGATCTGTCCGGCGTTCACGGCCACGGCGATATCCGCAATGGCAGTATCCTCGGTTTCCCCGGACCGGTGGGAAATAACGGCCCGATAGCCGTTCTTATGGGCCATTTCCACCGCCTGCAGGGCCTCCGTCAGCGTGCCGATCTGATTCACCTTCACCAGGACGGCGTTGGCGCAGTGAAGCTTGATGCCCGCATCCAGGCGCTTTGTGTTGGTGACGAAGAGATCATCCCCTACCAGCTGCACCTTCTCCCCCAGCCGGGCCGTCAGCTCCTTCCACCCGTCCCAGTCCTCTTCCGCCAGACCGTCCTCGATGGAAACAATGGGGAACTTCCTCACCAGCTCTTCATAATAGGAAATCATCTCTTCCGTGCTTCTTGCGATCTCCTCGCCCTTCAGTCCGCTTTCTCCCGGAAAATGGTACTTCCCCGTTTCTTCCTTATATAATTCGCTGGCGGCAGCGTCCAGGGCGATCCTGACGTCCTTTCCCGGCGCATAACCTGCGGCCCGGACAGCTTCCACAATGATCTCCAGCACACTTTCCGCATCCGGCAGATCCGGGGCGAAGCCGCCCTCGTCTCCCACTCCGGTGGACAGGCCCCGCTGCCTCAGAATGCCTTTCAGATTGTGATAGATTTCCGAGCAGATCCGAAGTCCCTCCCGAAAGGACTCCGCCTGCACGGGTATGATCATGAATTCCTGGAAATCCACGGTGTTGGCCGCATGTTTTCCCCCGTTCAGAATATTCATCATGGGCACCGGGAGAAGCCCGGCCCCTACCCCTCCCAGATAACGGTACAGGGGCATTCCAAAGGCTTTTGCGCCGGCCCGGGCTGCCGCCAGGGAAACGGCCAGCATGGCGTTTGCCCCCAGACTGCTCTTGTTCTCCGTCCCATCTGTCTCCAGCAGGATGCGGTCCACCAGGATCTGCTCTCCGCCATTTTGCCCGCAAAGTGCGCCGGCGATCTTTTCATTGATGTTTTTCACGGCGCTGCGCACGCCCAGGCCGAAGTACCGGGGCTCCCCGTCCCGCAGCTCCACTGCCTCGAAGCGCCCCGTGCTGGCCCCGGAGGGCACCGCCGCCCTGCCGGTATAATACCTCTGCCCTTCCCAGTCCCGAAGGGTCACCTCCGCCTCCACCGTGGGATTGCCCCTGGAATCCAGAATCTCCCTGCCGTGCACCTCTACGATCTCCAGATATTTCATGGACGGGATCCTGAACCCCGTCCCGGATATGGTCCTGGATTCTGGTCCTGATGAGATCCTGGATCCTGTTCCGATGTCCGTTCCGAAGCCCGTCCTATGTCCCTTCCCGAAGTCCGTCCTGGTTCCTGCCTTGGAATCTGTCCTCAAATTTTGCATGTTCCGCCTCCTGTCCGCCCGAAAAGCGGCTTTCCTTCCCAGCAAGCGTTGCTTTCCTCCCCAACGAACGCCGCTTTCCGGAATGTTATTGAATGTTTTTTCAAATAAAAAGTATCCCCGAAAGCGCCGCAAAACATGCATTGCTTTCGGGGATTCCCATTTCAATTTCGATTCCAGGCAACGGAAGCCGGAGTGCTTTTCCGAAATATACAGACAGGCTTCAAACGTTCAGGCGGGCTTCCGGAGGAAATTAATATTCCTTCCCGGCCAGAATCTCACAGTAATCCTGGTAATTCTTCTGAAGAAGCGTCGGAGTGTCCAGCCCATAAGGGCATTTGGCCTTACACTGGTTGCAGTGCAGACACTTCTCGATCAGCTTCATCTTGGCCTGGGCCTCCGGGGTCAGCTGGGCGGCGGAAGGCGAACGGCGGATCAACAGGCTCATGCGGGCGCAGTTGTTGATCTCGATTCCCACCGGACAGGGCATGCAGTAGCCGCAGCCCCTGCAGAAATCTCCCAGCAGTTCCTGCCTGTCCTTGGCGATCACGGCCTGCAGCTCCTCCGTCAGGGCGGGGGGATTGCCGATGTAGGACAGGAACTCGTCCAACTCCGATTCTCTCTGCACGCCCCAGATGGGCAGCACGTTGTCATACTGGGCCAGGAAAGCGTAGGCCGCCGCAGAATTGGCGATCAGGCCGCCGGACAGGGCCTTCATGGCCACGAAGCCCATATTGGCCTTCTTACATTTTTCCACCAGCTCCAGCTCCTTCTCCGTGGCCAGATAACAGAAGGGGAACTGCAGAGTCTCGTAGAGACCGCTGTCTATGGCCTCATGGGCCACGTTCAGGCGATGATTGGTGATGCCGATGTGCCGGATCTTTCCCTGGGCCCTGGCTTCCAGCATGGCCTCGTACAAACCGCTCCCATCCCCGGGCTTGGGGCAAAAGGCCGGATTGTGGAACTGATACACATCGATATAATCGGTTCTTAAGTTGTGCAGGGAGGTCTCCAGATCCTTCCAGAAACCTTCCGCCGTGGTGGAGCCGGTCTTGGTGGCGATGTAGACCTTTTCCCTCATGCCGTCAAAGGCTTCGCCCAGCTTCTCTTCGCTGTCCGTATACCATCTGGCGGTGTCGTAATAGGTCACGCCGTGTTCATAGGCCTTCCGGAGAAGGTGCACCGCCGCTTCCTTGGAAATCCGCTGAATAGGCAGGGCCCCGAAGGAATTCTTCTCCACGGTGATGCCGGTAGAGCCAAGGGTCACTTTCGTCATAAAATTATTCTCCCTTATCGAACTTATTTTTCAATCTATTCTCCCTTTACCAACAGGGACTTTCCGGTCATTTCAGCAGGCTGCTCCATTCCCATGATCTCGATGAGGGTGGGCACGATGTCCGCCAGGCAGCCGCCCTCTCTCAGGCCGTAAGCGGGATCATAATTTACCAGGATAAAGGGCACCGGATTGGTGGTATGGGCGGTGAAGGGGGCTCCGGTCTCATAATCCACCAGCTGCTCCGCATTGCCGTGGTCGGCACAGATGAAGAGCACGCCGTCCACTTCCTTCACGAATTCCACGATCTCTCCCACGCACTTGTCGATGACTTCCACCGCCTCGATGGCCGCATCCAGCACGCCGGTATGGCCCACCATGTCAGGGTTGGCGAAATTGCAGATGATCACGTCATAATAGGGATCCCCATTCTCGTCCTTGGCGGTAATGGCCTCACTGAGCTTGTCGCATACGGTATAAGCGCTCATGCGGGGCTTCTTGTCATAGGTGGGGACGTATTTGGGCGAATTCACCAGGATCCGCTCCTCTCCCTCGTTGGGCTTCTCGATGCCGCCGTTGAAGAAAAAGGTCACATGGGCGTATTTCTCGGTCTCGGCGATCCTGGCCTGGCGCATGTGATG
This sequence comes from uncultured Acetatifactor sp., assembly GCA_947625675.1. Classification (GTDB taxonomy): domain Bacteria; phylum Bacillota; class Clostridia; order Lachnospirales; family Lachnospiraceae; genus Acetatifactor. The sequence continues at coordinate 17,407 of CANQPH010000044.1, read as the reverse complement.
GGCGGCCAGCCACTCTCCGAAGGTGTTGGTCACGGAAATCTTGTGGAACGCCACTTCTTTATTCAAAATGGTAGGGTCATAGTCGGAGAAACACACATAAGTGACCTGCTTGCGGGGCCCTCTTTCAAAACCCTTGAAATCATCATCGCAGAAGGCCCGGCTGATCTCCCTGGCCCTGTCGGGGCGGAAGTTAAAGAAAATGATGGAATCCCCGTCCTGCACGGTGGTCACCGGTTTCCCGTTCTCCATGACCACGGTGGGCTTCACGAATTCATCGGTCTCCCCTCTGTCATAGGAAGCCTGGATGCCGCAGACGCCGCACTCCGCTGTCAGCCCTTCCCCCTTGGTCAGGGCGTCATAGGCCTTCTCCACCCGGTCATAATTGTTATCCCTGTCCATGGCGTAATAGCGGCCCATCACGGTGGCGATCTTGCCCACGCCGATCTTCTCCATCTCCTTCACCAACTCTTCGGCATAGCCCTTGCCGCTGGCGGGGGGAGTGTCCCTGCCGTCCAGGAAGCAATGAACGTACACCTTCTCCAGGCCGTTCCTCTTGGCCAGCTCCAGCAGGCCGTACAGATGGGTGTTGTGGCTGTGCACGCCGCCGTCGGACAGCAGGCCCATCAAGTGCAGGGAGCTGTCGTTTTTCTTGCAGTTGTTCACCGCATCCAACAGGGCCGGATTTTCAAAAAAGGTGCCGTCCTGGATCTCCTTGGTGATCCGGGTCAGCTCCTGATAGACGATGCGCCCGGCGCCCATATTCAGGTGTCCCACCTCGGAGTTGCCCATCTGTCCGTCGGGCAAGCCCACCGCCATGCCGCTGGCATTCCCCTTCACATAAGGGCAATCCATCATCAGCCCGTCCATCACCGGCGTATTGGCCAGCATCACCGCATTGCCCTCCAACTTGTCATTCAGGCCGTAGCCGTCTAAAATCATTAAAACTACTGGTTTCTTGCTCATATTTCCTCCATTTCCATCCAGTTCCATTTATTTTTCACCAAGATTATACTCGCAAATTACGCCCCATGCAAGAGCCTGTTCCAAAATATACGAAATTTATAGTTACCATTCACGGCCACATAAAAAAACGGCAAGACATGGCAAGCTTGCTTGCCAATGCCTTGTCAGCTTTTTATGTGGCTGTAATTGGTCACTTCACCCAAATAAGCAAAACATAAAGTGGCTTAAGCCACGACAGACGGCGTAAGCCGGCTGGTTTTGCGCATGCGAGGTGAAGGGGCCGTGAATGGTAACAATTTTATGAGTAAAGAATAAATGACTAAATTTTTCAAAACAGAGATTGCAATTTTTCTTCCATTCTCATACAATAAGAAGAAACCCCTTGCCTACCATAAAAAAAACCTTTTGACATTTTCCGAGATCGGGGAAACGAGAAAACAGGAGAACGGATTGCCATGATCACTTTTTTATCCAAATTATTTATAAAAAACAGGGATGATGTTTCTTCTCCCAAGGTTCGCCAGGCCTACGGCTTCCTGTGCGGAGCCGTGGGAATCGCCCTGAACCTCCTGCTGTTCGCCGTAAAATTCCTGGCGGGACTCTTCAGCGCCTCCATCGCCATCACTGCGGACGCCTTCAACAATCTGTCGGATGCGGGCTCCTCCATCATCACCCTTATCGGCTTCCGCATGGCGGGCCAGAAGCCGGATCCGGACCATCCCTTCGGCCACGGGAGAATTGAATACATTTCCGGGCTCCTGGTCTCCGTGGTCATCCTGCTCATGGCCGTTGAACTGTTGAAATCCTCGGTAGAAAAAATTTTCCATCCGGGGGATTTGAGTTTTTCTCCCCTCATTGTTCTGATCCTGCTCCTGTCCATCCTGGTCAAGTGCTACATGGCCTGCTATAATCGCGGCATCGGCCGAAAAATCAATTCTTCCGCCATGAAGGCCACCGCTTCCGACAGCCTGGGGGACATGGCCGCCACCCTGGCGGTGCTGATCTCCACCCTGGTCTCCCATTACGCCCACCTGCAGATCGATGGCTGGTGCGGCATCCTGGTGGCTCTGTTCATCGGCTACGCCGGCATCGACGCCGCCAGGGACACCATCAGTCTTCTGGTGGGCAAGGCGCCGGACGCTTCCTTCGTACAGGAGGTGGAGCGGCTGGTCCTGTCCCACCCGCACATTTTGGGCATCCATGACCTCATCGTCCATAACTACGGCCCCGGACGGACGCTGATTTCCCTTCACGCCGAAGTCCCTGCGGACGAAGACCTGATCAGCCTGCATGAAACCATCGACGACGCCGAGCACGAACTCCTGCACAAATTGGGCTGCCACGCCGTGATCCACATGGACCCGGTTCTGGTAGGGGATGAGGAAACCCTGCGCCTGAAAGGACTGGTGCAGGCTTATATCCAGGAACTGGGAACCGGGCTGGGCGTGCATGATTTTCACCTGAGCAGGATCGCCGGCCACGTCAGGGATACCGGACTCGCTGAAGATGCCAGGCGTGCCGACATCGGGCCCGCCAAGGATGCCGAACGTGCTGATGCCGGACGCACTGAAGGCACCGGGCACATCAAAATTTCCTTCGACGTGACGGTACCTTATCAATTCCAAATGACGGACGAAGCCCTGGAACAAAAACTCAGCGCATTCCTCCGCAGCCTGGACGACTCCTACGAGGCGGATATTGACGTGGACAGGGTATGAGCCGCTTCATGCATATTGAACGATGCACACCACTTCCCCTTCTTCCACCTGGACCAATCCTTCCTCTCCCACGAATTCATTGCTGATTCCAATCGGGAAATCGTTTTTCATGGTATAGCGGTCCAGGGGATATTTCATTCCCTGAATGGTCACGCCCCTGGCTTCCGCTCCCAGGGAAAACAGGGACAGATATCCCTCCATCTCCTTCCGGAAACGCACTTCTTCATTTTTTATCACGAAAATCAAACTGTTCCCGTCGCAGAGATATCCTTCCGCCCCCTGATTTTTCAGGAACAAAAGACACTGAATGTTGGCCAAGGTATGATCTAACCGACCGCCTGTTCCGCCATAAATGCGAAAGGATCGGCAGCCTTTCTCCAGCCCCAGCTTCAGCGCCGCCAACATGTCCGTATCATCTTTCTCAGGGTTCAGCCTGATCATTCGCTCCGGAACCGTCCGTTCCAGCGTCCGCACCGCTTCCAACCCCTCCTCGCCCACGGAATCAAAATCCCCGATCACAAAATCCGGCTCCAATCCCAGCACCTGACAATACATAAGCCCGCCATCCACGGCGATCACCAGATCCTCCGGCCCGGGAACCACCTCCGTCACCGTCAGATCTCCTGCCCCGACCACGTAACATTTTTCCGCCATACTCATCCTTCCCGACCTTTCCCGATTGTTCCAATTCACATATACCTGCACGCTTACATGCTTGCATGCCTGCATTATTACCGTTCCCACGTACCCGCAAACCCGGATTGAATGAAACCATCATATCACAGAACTTCCGATTTTACAATTTGCTTTCTCTGTGGTACAATGATTCTGCTGTTGCACTGTTTGATTCTGTCGTTACCATGTCGGGATATTGGTTGCGATACTTTAAGGGAGTTTGTCATGAAGGAGATAGAAAGATACCGTTCCCTGCGATACGGATCGGACACAATCAAGAATTGCAAGACTTCTGCGGAAAACGAACAAAACAAATCGGCCTCTTCAAAAATCAAACAAAGCCGACTGGCTTCCGCAGAAACCAATCGGCTCAAAACACTGGAAAAACGTTATCGGCAGGCCGCCAGGGAATATATCACGTCCCGGGTGGTTTATTACCACGCTCTCACTGGCGGCCATTACACCTCCATCGCCATCCGGGACCAAAAGACCCGTTGGGGAAGCTGTTCCTCCAGGGGAACCCTCTCCTTCAACTACAGGCTCATCTTCGCCCCGCCCCGGGTGCTGGATTACGTGGTGGTGCACGAACTGTGCCATCTGACCCACATGGATCATTCCAAAAATTTCTGGAACATGGTGGCACAGTTCATGCCCGATTACAAAACTTACCGGAACTGGCTCCGGGAACACGGCCGTGAATTGACCCTGGAAAACCATCTAGCCCGGAAGGGAATCCCCCTGGGGCTGGGCTGATGTCATTTGAGGATGCTGCACAAAATAAAACAGGAACAAAATCATCTGGCCCGGAATCCAAACGACCTCCGTCAAGCCAAAGGTGAAAAAGAGCACCAGGATGACCATGGGAATTAATCCATAGGACTGATTGCTCAATCCTCTCCTGTAACCGCCAACGTAACGAATCAGGGCCGCAGCCGTATAAACGATCAACAGGATTCCAGAGGGTATGCCATAGGAATATGCGATCTGGAGCCACAGATTCTGGGCATGCCAGGACTGATAATTGGAAGTTATCCAATAATATCCCATATCAGCCGGATGGCCTAACCATTTCAGATTTCTCAGATAGATACCATAGATCGCTTTCCGTATCTGCAGGGAAGACCAGGCTGTTCCATCCGGCAACAGAGGATTTTCCGGAGAACTTCCCGCATCCTCCCACACGGCCGCCTCTCCCGCCTGCTCCCGAAACTCCGCATCTGACGCATATACTATCATCTTCGGCCGAATCTCCTGGCCAAGTGTCTGAAAAGTCGCCGCAATCCTGCCAAAGGCCTCTTCCAGGAATTCATCCAGTTCCACATATTTTTCAGAATGGGCTCCGTCAAACGAGTGAACCTTGTCCACCGACCATTCCCCTTCAAACCAAACAGGATGGTGCAATATCGTAGGCAGCCAGCGCACCATAAAGAAAATCGGCAAAAAAGCAACGGCCGCACAGACGAGCAGAAGACTTCCCTTCCATAGAATGGCTCTCCAGGTATCTCTCCATACCCTGCGCATTACCAAGACTCCATATACCGCAGTAACCGCCAGAGCTGATATCCAAGCCGTCCTGCACAGCGTCAGGAACTGAAACACCAGCAGGCAGCCTGCGGCAAAGCCCCAAAAAAGCCGATACCACTTATTCGCTTTTTTCAAAGTCAAGAAATGGAGCTTGAACAACACCATGCAATAAACCATGAGATAATACAAGGCGGAGACGTTGCAGTTGCCAAAGGGACCTTTATAGCGCACCTCGTCATAGGGTCTGAAGCCAAAAGTAAACGCCTGAATGATCAGGAAAAACAAAATCGTGCCGTTAATCATTCCCTGAATCAGACCATCCCAATCCTCCTGATCGTACTTTGTCAGGAAAAACATACCGAAGACAACAAAAAGCCAGATCGGCCATAATCTCCCGGCGGCCGAAAGCATCATGCTCATGGTCAAAAGGATCCACAAAAGGCTAATAAAATTCACTTTTGGTAGCCGCAGTTCTCTTCTCTTGATCCGGAGAATCAGAGCCCTTCCTATGATCCCCAGCACCAAAATATTCATGACCGCAGTCAAATATTGCCATAAGATAAACGGATACGGATTATTTTTCCAATACCAGCAGATTCCAAGGGCCGCCAGGGAACATGCAAAAACATAAACAAGATTCCCTGCCTTCAAAAATTCTCTGACAGGATAAGCGCTCATAATCATAACCGCCATGATCAAACCCGTACAATTCACCGCCACCATCCATATGTCTCCGGTCTGGGTTCCTTTCAGCCATTCGATCAAATTGATTCCCACGAAAAGCAGGACATACAAACCCTTTTTCCCTGCATAAGACTCTCTAGCCATATAAAATATACGCCTTAATTTGCTTTGCATTCCATCCATACCGGATTTACCTGCTCTCATTCACCATGAGCTCCACCTTGCTCTGGATGATCTTGGCCACTTCCTCTGCGGACTTCTGTCCTGCGAAGAAGGGAGCCGCCTCCTCGTCGATGATGTTGCGGATATCGTTGTTATAGTAGTCCTTCTTGTTGGCACTCTCCACCACCTGCAACACCTCGTCCAGTTCCGCCTGGGTCATGGGCGGGATGATCACCTCTTCTCCGTTGAGATAAATCGTGTTGTCATATTCTGTCTCCGTCCCGTCCTCGTTGGTATAGTGGGGTCTCCGCAAAGCTTCCTGGGACATCTCCATCAACAGGCTCTTGATGGTGGGAAGACCGCTGTATCCCTTACTCTGGTAATCCTCCGTCAAATAATATCTGGCGAACTCCCAGGCCCCTTCCATGGAAGGAGAGGAAGCGGACAGCACCAGGCTGTTATAGCAGCTCACCGTGTTGCCGTTGCGGTCGGCGCAGGGGAAGCCCACATAGGTCAGGTCGGTATCTATGCCCCAGGTATAGGCCATCTGTTGCTTAAGCGAGGCGAAATCGCTGATTCCCATGGTGGTTACCAGGGTTCTGTCCTCCAAATACTGGTTATTCAGGGCCTCCCAGTCATAATCGTCCCCGTAGTCATATTCTGCAGGCAGGGTCTTGGCATATTCCAGCATGCTGATGAACTCCGGAGAATCAAAGCTGCACTTCCCGGTCGCCGCATCCACGTAATCTGTACCGGCGAACTCCATGAGGTAATACATGAAGGTGCCCTGGGTCATATCCTGGCCGAAGCCGCTGGTTCCCTCGGGCCTGCTGTTGAGCAGATCCATGAATTCCTCCATGGTCCAGCCGGTGCGGTCCCCGATGATGGAGGTCTTACCCACCATGGTGATCACGCTGAAGGAAGGGACCACGTAGTACAGCACTCCATCCACGGAATAAGCATCGAAGACGTTCTGCATATATTCCACCTGGGACAGCTCCTCGTCCTCTTCGATCAGCTTTCCAATGTCCGCCAGAAGTCCCTTGGCGATATAATTGTCGATGGGCAGCTGGGAATCCGCCACCAGGATATCCGGCATGTTCCCCCCTATGATGTCATTATTGAGCTGGGTGTTCTGTTCGTCATAATCATCGACCGTCTGGGAATAATCTTTCACCACGATCCGATAACGTTCGTTGCTCTTGTTGAAGTCCACGATCCTGTTCCGCCACAGGGAGCTTAAATAGGAGCAGCCGAAGGTCAGAACGATCTTGTCCGGGATATCCTCCGGGTTCACCCTGGTAAACAGGCACAGAAGCTGGCGGTACTCGTCATCCACCGTGGTCCCGTAGGAAGCGATGAATCTGTCCTCGTCGATAAAGCTGATATTGTTCAAGTAATTGGTATTCAGATCGGAGTTCACATAGCTCATGATCTGCTCCGAAGTGCCCGCCGCCGGATCGCACTTGAAGATGCCGCCGGAAGCGTTGACCACCATCAGGGCGCCGCCCGGCCCTTCCATCCATTCTCCATTGGTCGCCACGCCGGACAGTTCCACGGGCTCCGTCATGCTGCCGGTATCGGGATTCAGTTCCCGATAGCTTATGGCCGTCCAATCCTCGTTATAGTTCGTCACCCCCACGGTGCCGTCCGCCATGATAAAGGCGTTCTGGATATTGGTGATCTGGCTGGTGTCCAGATCCTGCTGGCCTAACTGATTGCCCTGGGCGTCCACTTTGACGATGCGGAGAGTGTCTCCCTGCAGCACCACACAGACGGTGCCGTCCGGCTGAACCTTCATGCCGCTCACATAATACCAGCTGTAATCCTCCGTGTTCGCCGAATCCCGGACAAAGACCGGAAAGCTCCACTGCACCTTTCCGTCCTGTCCCCATTTCACCAGCTCGTAGGTCTCCTTGTCCACGGAATTCTCCGGATCCCTCCAGTCGGACTCATAGGAGTCCTTGATCCCGTAGATACAGCCATCGGCCCCCACGGTGACCTGATTATAATTCGTATAAGCATTGTAGCCGTCCCCATAACTGCTCCCACTGGGCGCATCGATCTCATAGCTCTGGACGTCGCTGCCGTCCAGCTTGAAGGAAACCACAAGAGTCTTGACCGTGACTTCATCTACAACGACAGGTTCGTCCGCAACAGGTTCCTCCGCATCCGTTCCTTCTTCGCCATCGGCATTTTCTTCGTCATCGGTATTTTCTTCTCCGTCGGCGTCCTCATTGCCGTCCTCCGGCTCCTCCGTTTCGCTCTCCGGCGCTTCGGCCAGGGGAACCGCCACGCCCTCTCCGCCCACGGAATCGTCCACTTCCGGATAATAATAGATGCTTTCAACGACATAGACCCGGTCGTTCACGTAAGAGACGGACTGAATGTTGTGATCGTCCCCTTCCATTTCCGGCATGGGGATCTCCTGACTGGAAAACACATACTGCTTCGCCAGTTCCCCGTTGGGATTCTTCTCCCCGCCGCAGGAAGTCAGGCCCAGGACCATGACCGCTGCCAGCCCTGCGGCGAGCAGCCTTTTTCCCATGGCTTTTCCCCCTACTTTTTTCCGCATCTTTGTTCCATCCCCCTTGTCAAACTTATTTTCTTGAAACTTTTTACCTTTCATCATATTCCTCCTCCTCATCAAAGCGATCCTTATATTTTTTGGCCCTTTCCTTTTTGGCCCGCTTCTTCTCCTTCTTTTCCCTCCGCCCGGCACGGATCTTCTCCAACTGGCGTTCTCCTTTGTCCTTCACGGCCAGATACACGCTTCCCACCGTCCAGGTCTTATGCTTCCAGCGGATGATGAGAAAGATCACCAGCACCGCCGCCGGATAAGCCAGGAACAGGGCGGCAAACAAGGCGAGGATGGCGACCACGTCCTCATAGCCCCTGGCGATGTTTTCCCAATAAGGGTAAATGATGGCCTTCCGGTTCATGGACCTGGTGCCGAAGGCGGCCAGCACCTCAAAGCGCCTTGAGAAACCGAACCTGGTGCTGTTCTCCACCACTTCCCGGTCCTTCTCGTCCACTCCGATGTTCTCCATCACGAAATTATAAGCGAATTTCCGCACGGGATTGGGCATCACCACCTCGTAGTGGTTAATTCCGTAGCTGGAACCGTATTTTTGCAGGGTGTCATAGGACACGTAGACAATGGTCTTGTCCAGCCCCGCCGCCTCCGGGATCCGTCCTTTTTCCTGCCGGACCACTCCCGCCACGATGTGGGGATGATTCCCGATGAACACCGTCATGCCTGCCACGTCATTGGAACCGAAGAGCTGCCAAGCCCCCACCTCGTCCAGGATGCAGTAATCGCTGTTCATATCACTTTCCGAAAAATAAGCCCCATCCAACAGCTTGAGGGGATGAAAGAGGAAAAAATCTCCTCCCACCCCGATGGCGTCCGCCGACAAAGTGGACTTGTCGCTGGACACGGTGACCTTGCCGCTGGCACTGTAGGCATCCGCCCACAGCCTGGCGCTGGCGTTGGGGGAATCCTGTTCTATGGACGCCTCCTGCAGCTTCGGATCGATGGAATGCCGAAAGCTCTCAATGGTGTCCGTATTCACCGACGCTCCCTGGGAGAAAAAGCAGCTGACCTGGGCGACGCCCCCTTCCTCGCTCCAGCGCTCCGCCATCCGCTGATCTTCCAGCCCTCCGACCCGGAGGGAGGCGATCCACAGAAGCAGGAGGCACACCAGAAAGGACAGGACGGAGCTGATTCCCAGGACGATCTGTCGAACGGACAGGGAATGTATCAATTTCTTCATGCTTCATCAACCTTTCTAGTTATCCGCCAATCTGACCTGCTGCCCCGCCGTCACCGGATTATCGGAAGTGGTGATGACATAGCTCCCATAGGAATAAAGTCCTCCCGTGATGGCGGATCTGGTATCGTCCTTAGCGATGACCTCCACGTCCACCCGGGTGGCGATATATCTGGTGCTCAAAGGACTGGGCCTGGATTCCACCTGCAGCACGAAGGTGCCGTTGCTGTCCTCTCGGATGGCGCTGTTGGGCACGATCATGTCATAATTGGAGCTCCGGTCTCCCACGGAGACGCTCAGGCTCTGTCCGTCCGTCACGCTTCCCGTGACATCGAAGACCAAAAGCTTGTTCTGGGAAGGATTCTGGGGATCCGGACGAATGTTTTTCAAAGTGACCACCACGTCATCATATCTCCAGGCATTCACCAGGGAGGCTTCGATGCCGGGAGACAAGGTCCTGGCCTGCTCCGTGGTCACGGAAAACTGCATGGTATAGCCCGCCCCTTCCGGCTGCAATTCCGCCAGCACCGCATCGGGAGCGGTGGTATTGCCGGCCACGATGTTGATGGCCGACACCGTGCCGGAGATATCCGCCGTGACGGTGGCGCCGATGGCCTTCTCCGTCAGACGATCCACCTCCTCCTGGGCGTCGTCCACGTCCTCCTGGGCCCGCTCCACACCCTTGCGGGCATCGGAAATGGCGTCCTGGAACACCTCCAGGGTCTGCCTGTTGCCCAACACCGCCAATAGGTCATCCAGGGGCTTTCTGGTCTCGGCAATCTGATTCTCCACGCCGTGAAGCTCCACTTCATAATAGGATCTCTGCGTTGCCAAATTAGCTTGCGCCTGGCTGCCTTCCCGTGCCGTCTGGTTGGCCACAGCGTTGTTATAATCCGCCTGAGCGCCGTCCCTGGCCTGCTTGGCGCCGTCATAAGCCGCCTGAGCATCGTTCAAAACCGCCGACGCCGCATCAAAGTTTTGCTGCGCCTGCTCCAGCAAGGCGCCAGCCGCCGCATCTCCTGCGGAAACCTCCGCCTGTTCCTTCGCCTTCTCCAGGGCCGTTTCCTTGGCCTGATAATCCGCTTGGGCATTCTTCAGGGCGTTGTCCGCCGCCGTCAGATTGTTGTTCGCCGTTTCCAGGGCCTTCTGCGTGGCCGGCACCCGGGTAGTGGCAGCGCTGTCCAGTCCCGTTTCCAAGGCCATCTGGGCATCGATATCGCTGATCGCCTTTTCGATTTCTGCCTTTCTCTCTTCCAAAGGCTTCAAGGCATTCTGAATGTCCGTGATCTGCTTTCTATAGGTATTCGCCGAAGTGCTGCCATTGGCCGCCGCAATCCCTTCCGCCGTGACGCCCTCCACCAGGATCCCGTCGTAATAGGCGTCCCAGGCGTCATCCAGCTGATCCTGGGCCGTATCAAGGGCGTCCTGCATTCCTTCCAGAGTCTTGCGGGCCGCCTTCAGCTCCTCGCTCTCCGTGTCCTCCAGCAGGAACAGCACGTCTCCCTTCTGGACCGTATCCCCCTCCTTCACCGCTACGCTGGTGACCTTGCGGGATTCCGTGATCTTCACCTCATAGGGGTCATCGCTTTCCACCGTGCCCGTGCCCCGGACCTGGGAAGTGATGGTTCCCGATTCCACGTACTGCACCGCCACCTCCGGCAGGGAGTAATTCATGATGGTATTGGAAAAAAATGTGAGGATCAGCATGACCGTCAGAAAGACGATCGCCGCATTCTTCACCCAATCTCTTCTTTTGCTTCCTTTTTCGTTCATAACGCTTACCTTGCCTTTCCCATCGCCTGCTTTTTCCCGCAGGTCTCTTCTATCCTTTTATTCCGCCCTGGGACGTGATGCCGTCCACAAGATATTCTTCCCCGTACAGGAACACCAGCAGGGTGGGAACCATGTAAATGGTGGCCACCGCAAAGGCCAGGCCGATCTCCCCCTCGTTGATCTTGCTCAAAAACACGGAAAGCGGATGCTTCTCCGAATCCGTCAAAAGAATCAATGGCTGCTCCACCATGTTCCAATAATCAATGAACACCAAAATGGCGGCGGAACACAGGGAACCCCTGGACAGCGGCAGACAGATGCGTCTGTAGATCTGCCACTCTCCCGCCCCGTCGATCTGGGCCGCCTCTATGGTGGCCACGGGAATCCTCCGCATGCTCTTGGTCAGCAAAAACACCGCAAAAGGGGAGAAAATCCCGGGCAGCCAGATGGCCCAGTTGGTATCCAGGATCTTCAGCCAGTTGGACACCAGATAGTTGGGCACCAGGGTGACCTGGTAGGGCATCAGCATCAATATGATGTAGGCAAAAAATACGATCTCCCGGAGCTTTCCCCTGTACCTGGCGAAACCGTAGGAGGCCAGGGAGGCCACGATCAGCTGGAACAGCACGATGGGCCCCACCAGGATCACGGAATTCCAGAATTTGAACAAATATTCCGGGCTCCGCAGGAGCACCGTGGAATACTGGCTGAAGGAAACCATGTCCGGGATGAATTTCAGGTTCACCTTCTCCGCCACGTACACCCTCCCCCCGGAAGAAGAGGTGGCGAAGATGGAACCGTAGTTGGCCGCAATCTCCGACGACGACATGAAAGAATTGGTGATCGTCAGGATGATGGGCAGCAGGAACGCCACGGCGAAGGCCGCCGCAATGCAGGTGGCCAGGGCCAGCTTAAATGTGGACCAAAGCTTTTTCCTTCGCAGCCTCCCCTTTGTATATTTCCGATCCAGAGATTTTTCCTTCTTCATCCTTCCACATCCTTTCCAAAGCGGTCCTCCACCAGGAACAGGGTGCCGATGATCACGATCATCGCCAGAGACATCAGAATGGCCGCCGCCGACAACCTCTGGTAATCCAGCTGGGCGAAGGCGTTGTTCATCATATGCTGCAGCATGTAGATCGTATCGTAAGGATGATCTCCGGTGAGCAGGTACACCTCTCGGAACACCTTGAAGGAACTGATCAGGGACATGATCGTCACGAACAGGAAGGTGGAGGACAGGTACCTAGTCTTAATGTACCAGAAAATCTGAAAGGGATTGGCGCTCTCCATCCTCGCCACCTCGATGATGTCCCGAGGAATGCTGGAGAGGGCCGCCATGAACAGGATCATGTTGTAGCCCAGATTTTTCCACAAAAACAGGATGACCACCACGATCTGGGAATAAGAGGACTTCAGCCAGTCGATCTTGGGCCCTCCCAGAGAGACCAGCACGTCGTTCACCGCCCCGTTAAAGTCGAACATGACCCGCCAGATCAGCACGATGGAAGCCACCGGCACCATCAGGGGGCTCAGGAAAAAGGTGCGGAACTGGCTCTTAAATGGAATCTTGGAGTCCAGAACCACGGCCAGGACCAGGGACAGGATCACCGCCAGGGGCACCGCCACGGCGGAAAAGCCCAGAGTGTTGGACACCGCCGTCTTAAAGGAAAGGTTCTTCAGCAGCCTGGCGTAATTGTCCAGGCCCACGAACCGGGCGGATATGGGATTATCCACCAGGGAATAAAAGATCACCACCAGGAAGGGCACCAGGAAAAAGGTCAGCACCCCCAGGAAACTGGGCGCTATATAAAGGGCCGACACCAGCTTGATCTTGCGTCTGGTCTTGGTCTCCTTTCCATGATGCCGCTTCCGATACCGCAGAGCTTTTTTCTCCTCCCTGCTCTGCGTTTTCTGCAGAAGACGCTCCTCCTTGGTCAAGACCGTCTTCTGCGCATCGACATGCTTCTTCAACAGGGCTCACGCTCCTCCCTCAGCTATTCTCGCTCATGTATATCTTTACCTTGCTCTGGATGATGTCCGCCGCCTCGTCCGCAGTCTTCTGTCCGCTGAAATAAGGAGCGGTCTCCTCCGAAATGATGTTCATGATCGCTTCGTCCATTTCTCCGGCGGGCTGCGCCACTTCGATCAGCTTCCGAAGCATCACGATCTCTTCTTCCGTGGCATGGTAGATCTCCAGCGTGTCCCCATTGGCAGCGCCCCAGCCCCCGGCGGAAACCCTGACGGGCTCCCCGTTCTCATCCAGCACCACCTGGCCGTTCTCATCCTTTTCATAGGTATTGGACAGTTCCTCCTGGAAACTCTGCTCCAGCTTATCCTTCCTGCTGGACAATCCCCAGGAGAACATATCCCTGCCGGAAGAGCTGTTGCCCAGCTGGAACTCGATGAAGGCCCAGGCCCCCTCCTTGTGCTTGGAGGAAGAGGCGATGCCATAGGCATCCGACGGCGACAGCATGCAGCCCGGCCAGCCATCCACCGTGGGATAGCCGATAAAGGTGATGTCCTCTCCGCCGAACATCTGATAGGGCGCATCGATATCGCTGGCCGAATTGATGCCGGCCTGATAGAGCAGCACATCGCCGGCCGCAATCTTCTGCCACTCGCCCCGCTGGTCATCGCTGTCCGTGTAGTCCGCCGGGAAACGATGGGCGAATTCCAGGAGCTTCAGGAACTCCTCGGAGTCAAAATTACAGGTCACGTTCTCCCAATCCACGAAATAAGGCATGTTGCAGGTCAGGCATACCTGAAGCACATAGGAACTGATGCCGAAATCAAAGGCGTCCGCCCCCGGATTGGCGTCCATCAGGGCGATCAAATCTTCCACGGTCCAGCCCATTTCCTCTCCCACCTGGGATTTCTTGGCCGCCAGGGTGCTCAGGCTGAAGGTCTTGGGGATCCCGATGAGCCTGTCGCCGTAGGTCATGGCGTTTAAGACGGATTCCACGAAGTCCTCCCGGCTCAGCTTCTCGCTGGCTTCCAGGTAAGGGTTCAGATCCTCGAAGATACCCTTGGCGGCGTAAGCGCTCAGGGGGATGTCCGACAGATCCCACATGTCGGGGCCGTTGCCCGTTCCCACGTCATTGTTCATGGCGGTCCGGGCGTCCTCATAGGCGGTATCCGACCAGTTGGAATTGTCCATGTACTGTTTGATGGAGACATGATACTGATCCTGGCTCTTGTTGAACTTCACCGCCGCATTCTGCAGTCCCTGATCCTGATACAGGGTGCCGATCACGATCTCTTCCTTCTGGGGCACCTGGGAACGCTCGGTCTTGGTCAGGTAGGCCAGTTCCGTGGTGCCGTCCTCCCAGTCCCGGATGCTCACCAGGATCCGGCCGTCCTCAAGAGGGGCGACGAAATCCACATAGTCTCCGAAAATATCGCAGTCCAGCCAGTTGAGCAGGGTCTCCGTCTGCTCCGTGGCTATGTCATATTCCATCAGCTTTCCGTCCGAGTTCACCAGGAAATCCTTCTCCAGCCCCGGCACCAGAAGCCCGTTGACGTTGTTGGGGAAATTGTGATAGGTCTTGCCGACCTGCTTGGCGTTGTAATCCACCTCCTGCAGATCCATGCCCTGATCCCCATAGCTGATCATGTAGACCTTGCCATCCTTGCCGATGCCAATGCCGTTGATCCAGCTCGGGACTTCCACCTTGCCATAGTAAGCGCAATTTGCATCGAACAGAAGGATTCCCTCATCCGTGGCGGCATAGAGACGTCCCTCCCCGTCCGCCACAAGTTCGGAAACATAGCTGTTATAGCCGTCCTCCGTCGTCATCTGCTGGGTGATGTCCGTGCTGGCCAGCTCCGTCCCTGCGGCATCCACTTTTTTCAGATAATAATCCGCCATGGCATAGCCTTCCGGGGACTGTCTTTCTGCGGAATAGTCGCTGAGGACTGCGAAGTAGCTGCCATCCTCCCCGGGCACAGGCGTAAAGGCCGTGATGGAAGTGGAAGCTCCCCGGTCAGGGGCCAGGGCCTGGAGCGCCTTGATCTCCTCCGGCTGCTCTTCTCCCAGCTTGAGCCGATAGTAAGACGTGGAGGAAGTGCCGTTTTCCTCATCCCAATCATAGGTCCTGTAATAAAGGTAGTCCCCCAGGACCTCCATGCCGGAAGCGTTGGACAAAGCCTCCATGGTAACGTACTCCGGCACGTACACGAACTCGCTCAGTTCCGCTCCGCTCTCCTTCTCCTCTCCGCCGGAGCCGCAGGCCCCCAGGGAAAGCACCAGCGAACCGGCCGCCAGCAATGCGACCGCTCTTTTTGCCAATCGGTTCATTCTCATTTTAACCCTCATTTTTACCCTCAACTTTCCTCATATTCTCCTGCCGCCGGACGGCATTTGATTCAAGTAAATTTATCTTATCCTCTCTTTTACCCTTGTCTCCTGCTGCGGCACTCCCGGAAAGGACATACCGCCACAGCATCATTATATACTATATCTCCCCGAAATGCACCTTAAGATTTTATGAAGAATTAATCCACCGACTTCAAAGACTCCGTCATGCTGATTCCGTCCAGCTTTTTCCCCATGATGCCGTTGACGAACCAGGAGAAGGCGAAGGTCAGGGCGATGCTGTACAGATAGCTCAAGGGCTTCACGTGAATCTGAAAGGTCACCATGTCCACCCGGATCTCGTTCATCACGTATTGATGGAGGAAATATCCCAGCACCAGGCCCGCCAGGGCGCCGATCAAGGTCAGCACCACGTTTTCCCGGAAGACATAAGCTCCCGTCTCCTTCTGATAGAAGCCCAGCACCTTGATGGTGGCGATCTCCCGCACCCGCTCCGTGATGTTAATGTTGGTCAGGTTGTAGAGCACGATGAAGGCCAGGCCCGCCGCACAGAGAATAACCACCAGCACGATGAGATCCAGGCTCTGCATCATGTTGGAGAACCGTTCCTCCGTGTCCGCATTGACGGTCACGCTGGCCACATCCTCCATCCGCATGAGGGAAGCGGACAGCAGATGGGCATCCACGTCCTCCGCCGTATTCACGTAAGCGGTCTTGCACTCCGCCTTCTGCCCCATCAGGCTCTCATAGGTCTGCAGGGTAGTGTATACATAATTATAAATAAAATTCTCGTTTTTTCCCACCACCTTCAGATCCATGAACCTGCCGCCTTCCTCCTGCAGCCGGATGGTGTCCCCGATCTCCACGCCGTAATCATCCGCCAGCTTTTCATTCAGCACGCATTCCCCGGGCCCGGGCAGGGCGAGAGGCACGTCTTTAGTATCGTGAAGGCTTAAATAGGGGGTCAGGTCCTTCTCTTCGTCAAAGGCCAGGAGATTCACGCTTTTCACTTCTTCCCCGGCCTTCATGTCCATGGCCGTCTCCAGCACCACCAAGTATCCTTCGGCCCGCTCCCCCAGAGTTTCCCGGAAATCCTCCTCCAGAGAAGCGTCCACGGTGCGGCCGAAGGTGACGCCCAGGTCATAGACCTGAATCTGATGGAACTGGTCCGAGGCCACGTTGGCGATGGAATCCTTGATGCCGAAGCCGGTGACCAGCAGGGCCGTACAGCCGCTGATCCCGATGACCATCATGAAAAATCTCTTTTTATATCGGAAAATATTGCGGTAGGATACTTTGTATAAAAATTTCAGCCGTTTCCAGATAAAAGGAACCCGTTCCAGCAGCACCCGTTTTCCGGCCTTGGGGGCCTTGGGGCGCATCAGCTCCGCCGCCACCTCCCCCAGCTCATACCGGCAGGACAGCCAGGTGGTGCCGATGGAACACAGACAGGAAACCGCCAGAGAGATCACCGCCAGCTTCCAATCGAACACATACTGCAGGCTCTCCATCCGGTACATGATGCCGTAGGCCGTCCAGATCACCTTGGGAAACAGCCAGGTGCCTCCGAAAAAGCCGATCAGGCAGCCCAGGACCGCCGCCGAGCCGGAATAGAACAGATATTTTCCCATAATGCGGAATTCACTGTAACCCAGGGCCTTCAGCACCCCGATCTGAGTTCTCTGCTCCTCCACCATGCGGTTCATGGTGGTGATGCAGACCAGGGCTGCCACAGCGAAGAAAAATACCGGGAAAACGTTGGCGATGCCGTCCACGATGGAAGAATCGTTTTCAAAGCAGACATAGCCGATATTGGT
>CANQPH010000043.1 GCA_947625675.1 uncultured Acetatifactor sp. | reverse complement strand
CTCTTTCAAAAAATCGGCGGAGCGGCACTTTGGACAGGTCCCGCCGTTTTTTAGGTGCAGTTTGCGGAAACTCAAGATATTGTGATTTTGGAAGGACTGTTTTGGTAAGGAAAACCAAAAGGAGGAGCGCATTATGGGTAAAAGCACAGCAAACGCCACAGGGAAAAAGAAATTCCCGGTGGGGAGGTTCTTTGCCTGGAAGACTTCGGACATTTCCATGGCTGGCCTCAACATCATCGTTACATCATACCTCGCCATCTACTGCACCAATTTCCTGGGACTTAGCGGTACGTTGGTCGGTACGATCCTGTTGGTCTCCAACATCATCGACGCAGTGACGGATATCATCGCCGGTTACATCATTGACAACACTCATTCCAGGCTTGGAAAAGGCCGTCCTTATGAGTTGGGCATAGTGGGTATGTGGATATGCACTTTCCTGATGTTCAGCGGCCCTACGGGCGCCAGTCAGACTGTGAAGATCTTCTGGGTATTTTTCATGTACACGTTTATCTGGGGTGTCTTTAACACTCTTCGGGGTGCGGGCAGCACGGCATATCAGATCCGCGCCTTTGACAATGACAGAGAGATCATTGGCAAGGTTGGCTCATTCGGCGGAATAGTGACTACGGTCGGTTCAATGGCGGTTTCCCTGACATTCCCGAAACTTATGGGCACGATCGCTACCGATGCCGCCGGATGGAGCAAGCTTGTAGGGCTCTACGCCGCACCTCTTTGCGTTTTGGCGCTTGGCCGATTTGTCTTCGTTAAGGAAAATCCCGCCATTGACGCAGGACAGCAGCATACAAAGGTATCGCTTCGAGATATCTGGGACGTGTTCACCAAAAACAAGTATGTATGGTTTTATGCCGGGATGATCGTCATATTCAACGCCTTGCAAAATATGTCCGTACAGACCTATTATTTTACATACATCGTCGGCAACACCGATCTGCTTGGCGTTCTTAGCATTATGGGCATCCTGCTCCTGCCGGTCATGCTCTTCATGCCGCTGCTCCTGAAAAGATTCTCCGTCTCCAAAATCATTTTTGCTGGCGGGATATTGTCCATCGCAGGCTATGCCCTGAATTTTGTGGCCGGGGCCAACACAGGGATCCTCTGTGGTGCGGCTGTATTGACGGCATGTCTGAATCTGCCTGTTTCATACCTCTGCATCATCCTCCTGATGGATCTGTTCAACTATAACGAATACAAGGGCTTGGCGCGTCTCGAAGGCACGACCAACCAGCTGGCCCACGGCATCAGCGGCCAACTCGGCCAGGGGTTGGGTGGTTTCCTGCTGGGCGTATTTCTGGATATGGGCGGATTCATTGCCTCCACCGACGGTTCCGCCGTGACTCAGCCCGCCAGCGCCATTTCCATGGTCAGAATGCTCTATAGCGTGATTCCCATCGCTTTGACCGCAATTCTTCTGGTGTGTGTCTTCTTGTTGGGAAAACTGGATAAAGAGATGCCGGAGATCGAGAAGGTGATCGCCACTCGGCATGAGGCAAACACCGGTTCCAAAGGGAATCAGTAATGGACGCAATAGACGTACTGCAAGCCTCAGCCCGTCATATCCGGACACATTCAGAAAGAAAGAGGAAAGCGGCAGATGAAACGAATTATTATCAATCAAAACTGGGAATATGTCGAGGCCTCCCTTCAAAACCCATTGCTGGTTAATATGCTCCAAGAGTGGAAAAAAATCGACTTGCCACACGATTATTCTATTGAAAAGGGGCGCAATCCCAAAAGTTCTGCCGGACTTGACGAAGGCTTCTTCGACGGCGCAGGGTTATATTATAAAAAATCCTTTGTCTTGAAGTCGGCTGCTCTGGGTAAGCAGATCTGGCTGGAGTTTGAGGGGATTTCTGGTGTGACGGAGATTTGGGTGAACAAAAAATTTATCGCCAAGCATTTGAACCCATACACTTCGATTTGCGTGGATGTGACCGATGCCGTCCGCCAGGGCGAAAATGAAATCATGGTTCACACGGACAGCCGTATGAAACCGAATTCCCGCTGGTATGTGGGCACAGGTATTTATCGCTCCGTTTGGCTCCACATCGGCGAGAAAGGTGCGGTAAAGCCCTATGGGCTGAAAGTCATGACAAAAAATCTGACGCCGGAAAAAGCTGTTTTAGAGATATCCGCCCAGCTTACAGACGGCGGGAATCAATTCAGCTGCGCCTTAAAGGACGCACAGGGAAATAGGGTGTCTGAGGTTTCGGGAACAGGGTCCCTTTCCCTTTTTGTCACGTCTCCGCACCCGTGGAGCGTAGAGGATCCGTACCTTTATACCCTGGAAGTCACTTCCAACGGCGATGTGACGACCCGGAAAGTGGGCATCCGTACTGTGGAGGTCAACAGCAGGGACGGCCTTTTGCTGAATGGCAAACCTCTGAAAATGAAGGGCGGATGCATCCACCATGACCTTGGCCTCCTTGGTGCGGCGGACTTTGAGGCGGCAGAACGGCGTCGCGTGCGGATTCTGAAGGAAAGCGGCTTCAACGCCTTGCGAGGCGCCCACAATCCCTTCGGACCGGCCTTCCTCAACGCCTGTGATGAGCTGGGCATGCTTGTGGTGGAAGAGGCGTTTGACGAGTGGGTGCTGGGACGGACTAGCTTCGGCCTTCATATGACCTTTGAGGATCGCTGGGAGCGTGACTTGGAGGATATGGTTCAGCGGGATTATAATCACCCTTGCGTCATCATGTGGGGTACTGGAAATGAGGTGGAAGAACGCGACGGTTCGGCCGACGGATTTACCTGGGCCCAAAAACTTGCGGAAAAGGTGCGCAATTTAGATCCCTCCCGGCCTGTTACCGCCTCGGCGTGCGCACTGTTTGGTGAGTACGGCAGCCGCCCGGCAAATGGCACCACGGGCAACCAGGCTTTGAATATGGCCTATGACGCCTTCGCAGAGGGACGGGACATATGGGGACCTGGGACCGAGAAGTATTTTGAACCTTTGGATGTGGCGGGATATAACTACAAAAGCGTGCGTTATGCCCACGACGGAGTAAAATATCCGAATCGGGTGATCTACGGATCCGAAAGCTATCCCCGAGCCGCATATCAAACTTGGAAGGACACGCTCGCCAACCCAAATGTCATTGGTGATTTTGTGTGGACCGCCTGGGATTATATCGGCGAAGCGGGTGTCGGCCGTTGGGAGGTCAGCGATGAGGGTCGCCCTCATGATCCGGCATGGCCCTGGATGCTGGCCGGGTGCTCGGATGTTGATCTCATCGGCCAGAAACGTCCCCAGAGTTTTTACCGCGATACGCTGTGGTTCGAGGACGGCAAACCTCAAATCTTCTGTCTGCCTCCCGAACTTACGGGCAAAAATATTGCTCGTCTGTCCTGGGGGTGGCTTCCCGTGGAACGGAGCTATACCTATCCTGGTTTTGAAGGACAGCGTATGGAAGTGCATATCTACGCCAATGCCCATGAGATGGAGCTTTGGCAAAACGGCGTCTGCCTTGGCCGTAAAAAGGCCCGGGAAAATCGGGTAAAATTTGATATCCGATATGTTCCCGGCACTCTTGAGGCCATAACATATTGCGATGGAGAAGAAGTTGGGAGAACTATTCTCTCAACTACCGGCGGAACATCCGCCCTGCGGCTTGCCGCCGACCGAACTGCGATCTTAGGGGATGGAAATGACCTTTGTTTTATCACCATCAGCGCAGTGGACAATGAAGGCCGGGAGGTTTTCGGTGAGAGCGGAAAGATCGCTGTGACCGTCAAAGGTGCGAAGCTCATAGCTCTTGGAAACGCTGATCCCAGGCCGGATCGTATTTTCCCTTTCTCTGAACAACAGTGCCCGCTTTATCAGGGCAAGGCGCTGGCTGTTATTCGCAGTGAGCTGGGGGCGAAAGGGTGCCTTGTGGAGGCGCATATGGATGATGATATATCCTCCAGCGTGGGCATTGGCTTTATCCCGGTTGCCGGATCGGATGAAACATATGTGACCGAGACAAAGAGCGGACCGATAGATCTTCCTCTTGGTGAACTTATGGAGAACGAAAAGGCGCTTGTCGCCCTGAAGGCCTATGTGCCCATTCTGCTTGAAAATCCTATGCTGAACGCCATGAAGTCCATGAGTCTGAAAAAGCTGCTGATCATGGGCGGAATGTCCGTTCCGGAGGCGCTTACTGTCGCCTTGGAAGAGGCATTTGCTTAAGGAGGATATCATGCTGACGATTCAACAATTTACAGTCTGCCATGCGGCAGCTCCCATCGGCCTTGATGAGAAGCCGAGGTTTTCCTGGGTGTTGGACAGCACCGATACCAACGTGGTTCAGACGGCATACCGTATCAGCGTATGCCAAGGAACACATGTCCTTTGGGACACGGGAAAAATCGAAAGTGACCAGAGCGTGGCAGTCTCCTATAAGGGGCCGGATCTTGATCCTCTAACGGACTATCAGGTTCTTCTCACTGCATGGGACAACAAGGGTGATGAGGCACATGAATCTACGGTCTTTGAGACCGGGATGATGGAGCCAAGGCGTTTCACTGCAAAATGGATCACCCACATTCTGCCGGAAAATGAAACGGCATGTCCTGTTTTTTTCAAGGAATTTGAAGCAGGAAGAGTGGTGCGGGCGAGGCTGTTCGCTTCTGCCTGCGGGATCTACGAGGCCGATTTGAATGACGTAAAGGTTTCGGAGGATCTCCTGACACCGGGTTGGACCAATTACCGCAAGCGCATCCAATATCAGACCTATGACGTGACTGATCTTATCCGGGAGAAAAACCGCATCGTGATCACCGTGGCGCCGGGATGGTATCAAGGGTATCTCAACTGTGAGGGAAAAAACAGGCATTATGGTGACAGGGTTGCAGCTTTTGCCGAGCTTATACTGTGGGATGAAAGCGGCAGTGTCGAAGTGATAAAGACAGACGAAAGTTGGCTTTTCACCACCGGCAGGACTCGATATGCGGAGCTTTATCACGGTGAAACGATAGATTCCTTATCGGTTCCCGTTGCCCCTCGGAACGCCATTCTGTATGACGCCATGGATAATGACAGACTGGTCTCTCAGTGCGGTCCCGCCGTCAGGATCACCCAACGAATAAAACCTCTGGCTATGATTCATACGCCGAAGGGCGAGACGGTCCTGGACTTCGGACAGAATATCTCCGGGGTTGTCGAACTGACCGTAAACGGGACTCCCGGCCAGACCATTGTTCTTCGCCATGCGGAGATGTTGGACAGAGACGGCAACCTCTATACAGGCAATCTTCGTACCGCCAGGGCCACCGACACCTTCATATGCTCAGGTGGAGAAGAGACATTCAGACCGCATTTTACCTACCATGGGTTCCGTTACATCGCTGTGGAGGGGATGGGAGAGGAACCGGCTATCGAAAGCTTCACCGCCTGCGTGATACACAGCGATCTTGCTGCAACAGGGGAATTTTCTTGCTCCAATGAGCTTGTGAACAGGCTGTGGAGCAATATCAACTGGAGCATGCGGGACAATTTCGTGGATATTCCTACAGACTGTCCTCAAAGAGACGAACGTTTGGGATGGACGGGCGATGCCGCTATTTTCTGCGATACCGCCGGTCAGCTCTGCGATAGCTACCTCTTTTTCTCCAAATGGCTCTCAGACTTGAAAAGCGAACAGTCCAGGAGGTTTGGCATACCTGACACTGTTCCCAACATCCTCATGCCTCCCGGAACTCCCTGCGGCGGCAGCGCCGTATGGGGCGATAGTGCGACGCTTGTCCCCTGGTCTGTTTATGAACTGTCCGGCGACAGTCAGATTTTGTTTCAACAGTATGACAGTATGAAGGATTGGGTGGAGTGGATACGTACCTCAGAGACGCCGGATCATCTGCACAGGAGCGGTCATCAGCGCGGAGACTGGCTGGCCCTTGACAGGGAGGAGGGCAAAGGAAACAGCGGCTCCACCGATCCTTACCTTTTATCCACCGCATTCTATGCACATAGCACCCATATCCTCGCCGAAAGCGCAAAGATCCTGGGATTTGACCATGACGCAAAAGTGTATGCCGAACTGTATGAAGATATTAAAAAGAGCTTTCAGGCGGAATACATCACGCCTAACGGGCGTCTTGTCAGCGAGACGCAGACGGCATGCGCCCTGGTGTTGTGTCTCGGCCTTGCAAAGCCTGAACATGAGGAACGTATCATTCAGACCCTATCAGATAATTTAGCTCGCCACAGAGGGAAGCTCACCACGGGATTTATCGGAACCCCTTATCTTTGCAGGGCGCTATCCCGATTTGGCCGTCACGATTTGGCGGGCAAGCTTCTTCTCAACGAGGAATATCCGGGCTGGCTCAATGAAATCAAACTGGGAGCCACCACGATTTGGGAGAGGTGGGACAGCAAGAGGGCGGACGGCACCTTCGACGAGAGCGGCATGAACAGCTTCAATCATTACTCCTTTGGGGCCATCGGCGGATGGATGCTGGAGGACCTTGCCGGAATCCGGCATGTTAAACCTGGCTATAAAGAGATTGTGTTCCATCCGCAATTCATACAAGGCATTACCCAAGTTAGCGCCTCAAGGGAAACCCCTTATGGGACGGTGTCCTGCGCATGGAGCTGCAAGGGCGGCAGGATCATGGTGGATGTGACGGTCCCGGTTAATACCACGGCCCGGTTGACGCTTCCGGAGAGAGAGGACGAGATCGTCCTGGGGAGCGGCAGCTGGCACTACGAGTATGCTACCGATACAAAACTGGAGCCCGTGCGCTATTCGATGGATACCTCTGTCGGTGAACTGGCGGACGATCCGGTTTTCACGGAAGAGCTGGAAAAAATCATGCCGGGTGCCTCCCAGGGCCTGCATATGGAATTCCTGCAAAGAAAGACGCTGGGAGAAATGGTTGCCATGATGCCCGTCAGCGTTGCCAACGCTTTTGATACGATATTAAGCAAGCTGGATGAAACTGACAGGGTTTGACAAATCTTGAAAGTCCTCACAGAGTCACGCCCTGTTTAAAGATCGCCATGTCATGATATCCGGCCCGCTCGCTGCACACTCTCCTGCCGGATGCCACTTCCAGCACATAGTTGAATAATTTTGGGGCTTCCTCCGCCAGAGAGCTGCCTTCCGCCAGAACTCCGGCGTTGTAATCGATCCAGTTGGATTTCTTCGCCGCTAGGGGGGAGTTGGAGGAGATCTTCACCGTGGGAACGGGAGAAGCGAAGGGGGTTCCTCTGCCGGTGGTGAAAAGCACGATCTGGGCTCCTGCCGCCGCCAGGGCTGTGGAAGCCACCAGGTCGTTGCCGGGGGCGCTGAGCAGATTCAGGCCGGGCGTCGCAACCCGATCGCCGTAAGCCAGGACTCCCATTACGGGGGCGCTTCCGGATTTCTGGGTGCAGCCCAGGGATTTGTCCTCCAGGGTGGAAATCCCTCCCTTTTTGTTGCCGGGGGAAGGGTTCTCATAAATGGTCTGCCCGTGGCTGGTAAAGTAGTTCTTGAAATCGTTGATCAGATCCACGGTCTTGCGGAACAGAGCCTCGTTGGCGCAGCGGTTCATGAGGAGGGTCTCCGCACCGAACATTTCCGGCACCTCCGTCAGGATGGTGGTGCCGCCCTGGGAGATCAACAGATCGGAAAAACGTCCCACCAGGGGATTGGCGGTGATGCCGGAAAACCCGTCGCTGCCGCCGCATTTCAGGCCCACGACCAGTTTTTCCGCAGGGACGGCGGTCCTGGAAAAATCTGCCGCATAGTCTATGAGTTCTCGAACGAGCTGACAAGCCTCCCCTATTTCATCCTCCTGTTCCTGGGCCACCAAAAAGCGGACCCGGTTGGGATCGTAGTCTCCGAGATAGGGTTTCAGCACCTCGATATTGCTGTTTTCACAGCCCAAACCCAACACCAGGACGCCTCCGGCATTGGGGTGTCGGATCAGATCCGCCAGGATTTGCCTGGTGTTCTCCTGGTCCTCTGCCATCTGGGAGCAGCCGTAAGGGTGGGAAAAGGCGATGACGTCCTCCACGCTTCCCTTTAAATAGGTTTTCGCTTCCCGGGCGATGGCGGAAGCCACGTCGTTCACGCAGCCCACGGTGGGAATGATCCAGATTTCATTCCGTACCCCGGCCCTGCCGTCCGGCCGTAGGAAACCCTGAAAAGTGCGGGGGAGAGCCTGGAGCGGCGAAGCGGAAATGGACGGACTGAGAATGGACGAATCGGGAATGGGAGAACCGGAAATGGACGGACCGGAAACGCTGGTTCCCGACGCTCCCCAGGAAGCTGCGACAGCTGGTTCGTAAGTATAGTCCAACATTTCTCCCAGCCCGGTTCGGATGTTGTGGGTATGAACCCAGCATCCCTGGGGGATGTCTTCCGTGGCGATGCCGATGGGGAAGCCGTATTTGATGACCTGGGAGCCCGCCGGAATGCTGCGGATCGCCATTTTGTGCCCGGCGGGGATGTTCTGGGCAGCGATGACCGCATGAAGGCCGGCGCTGTTTTCAGCAACATCCCTGGGGGAGCCTGCAGGATCTGTAGGAATATTCTTGGCGGCATTGGCCGCCTGATCCTCTGCCCCCTCTCCGCCCGAGGGCATCCGGAGCACGCTCCCGGCCGGGATGTCCTTCAGGGCCACTGCCACGTTATCTTTTTCATGAATCCTCAGGAAACTTTGCATAATGCCGCCCTCATTCCGTTAGCTTTGATGTCTGCAAGGTACTTGCCCACCGCTTCCGCAAGTCCTTTTACTTCGTTCAGGTCCTGTCCCCAGAAGTCCTCTCGTCCCAGGAAGGCGCTGACGAATTCCCCGGTTTCCTTCTCACAATTATCCCGGAAAAATTCCAGCACCGCCAGATCGTCCATGATGCGGTATTCTTTCGCACCCCGGTGTCCGATCAGGGCCTTGTCCCGGATCTCGGTGCCGCAGTAGAAGGCCATCAGGGCCGCCAGGGAAAAGGTCAGGTGGGGCGGCAGGACGCCGTTTTTTTCCACGTATCCCAGAAAGCTGGGCATGCAGCGGGCCCTCCATTTTGACACGGAATTCAGGGAGATGGAAAGGAGGGCGTGCTTCACGTAAGGATTTTCAAACCGGGTGATCACAGCCTGGGCGAAGTCTATGAGCTCCTGCCTGGGCAGGGTGAGGGTAGGGATCACTTCGTCAAACAACGTTTTCATCATAAAATTGCGGATGTCCTTGTCATCCATGGATTCCTTGACGATGTCGTTGCCGGCCAGGTAGGAAGCCAGCACGAAGGAGGTGTGGGCTCCATTTAGGATGCGCACCTTTCGCTGCTTGTAAGGTTTCTGATTGTCGGTGAAGATCACGGGGAGGCCGGCGTCAGGCAGGGGCAGCTCCCTGCTGATGTCCCGGGAACTTTCAATGACCCAGAGGGCGAAAGGCTCCCCGGTTACCAGGAGGTGATCCTCATATCCCAGTTTTTCCCACTCTTCCTGCTCCGCATCCCTGGGATATCCCGTGATGATGCGGTCCACCAGGGTGGAGGTGAACAGGCAGGCCTCTTCCACCCATTTTCGGAAGCCCGGCTCCAGGTTCCAAAGGTCGATGAGCTGCAGGACGCATTTCCGCAGCATGATGCCGTTGTCGTCGATGAGCTCCACCGGAAGCATGATAAGCCCCTTGTCAGGATCCCCATGGAAGGTCTCATATCTGTGATAGAGGAACTTGGTCAGTTTGCCCGGAAAGGTTTTGGGCGGTTCATATTCCAGCCGGTCGGTCTCGTCATAGACGATGCCTGCCTCCGTGGTATTGGAGACCACGAATCGAAGGGTGGGAATTTCCGCCAGGGACATGTATTTGTCATATTCCCCGTAGGAGTCCACCGCATCCGCCACGCTGGTGATCCGGCGGTTGAGCACCCGGGCCTCTCCGTCCACGATGCCCCGCAGGGACACCGTGTACTGGCAGTCCTGCTTGTGGAAGGATTCCAAGGAACCGTATTCGATGGGCTTGATCAGCACCACGTCCCCGTCGAATTTTCCCCGCTCGTTGGCAATGTCGATCATATAATCCACGAATCCCCGCAGGAAATTGCCCTCCCCGAACTGCACCATCCTGATGGGCCGGTCCTTTTTGCCGGTCATCTGTCTGCTTATTGTCTCCATAAGTTCCTCCTCCTGTCCGATTCCATCGAAAGATCAATTTTGTGTAAGCGCTTACACAATATATTTTACACGCCCCCGGGAATTTGTCAAGAATATCTTGAAAAACTGTTGCAATAACCCTTTTTGGCCAGTATAATAAACTCCAGAATCCACCTGTTGCGCAGGCGCAGTGCTGTCGCACTGTTTGATTCTGTCATTACCATGTCAGGCGGAAACAAATGTCCGCTTCGCAGCTGCTTGCTTCCCTGCTGACATGGTATGATGTAACCGCTTACCATAAATGAGGGTATGAAAAAGGATTTGTTGGAAAGATTCCGGTTCATCTTTGAACGGAGAGAATTGACATGACGATATATGACATTTCGGAAAAAGCGGGCGTGTCCATCGCCACGGTTTCCAGGGTGCTGAACGGAAGCAGCAGGGTCAGCGAGAAGACCCGGCAGAAGGTGTTGGCCGTCATGCAGCAGGCCGGTTATACGCCCAACGTCTTCGCCAGGGGATTGGGCCTGAACACCATGAAGATCATCGGCATCCTGTGCGCCGACAGCTCCGATCTTTACCTGGCCAAGGCCATTTATTATGTGGAAAAAGAATTGAAGGCCCGGGGGTACGGCAGCATCCTGAATTGTACCGGCTATGACCGGGAGCGGAAGGCCGCCGCCATGGAGATGCTTCTGTCCAAAAAAGTGGACGGCATCCTGCTTCTGGGTTCCAACTTCGTGTACGAGAAAGAAGAGGCCAACCGGTACATCCTGGAGGCTTCCGCCCGGGTGCCGGTGCTGGTGCTGAATGCGGCCCTGCAGGCCCCCAATGTTTATTCCGTGCTGACGGACGATCTGCGTTCCATGGAGGAGGCGGCCCGTTTCCTGCTGGAAAAAGGGATCCGGGACATCCTGTATTTTTACAATTCCGAGTCCTTCAGCGGCCGCAGGAAGCTGGAGGGTTTCCGGAAAGCCATGAGGGAGGCCGGTGTGCCGGAAAAGGAGATTCGGCTGCAGTTTTACCGGGGTTCCCACGAGGACATCCATGCCATGACCGGGAAGCTGCGGGAGATCTATGAGGGCGGATTTGAGTTCCGGGGGCTGATCGCCGCAGACGACGTGCTGGCCCTTGCGGCGGTGAAATATGCCCGGGAGAGGGGGCTGCGGATCCCGGAGGATCTGGCCGTCATCGGTTATAACAATTCCATGCTGGTCAACTGCTGTGAGCCGGAGCTTTCTTCCATCGACAATCATCTGGAGTCCATGTGCCAGCATCTGGCGGCCACCCTCATGGGGGTGCTGGAGGGCAGGCAGATGCCCAGGGAAGTATATTTTTCAGGAGAACTGGTGAAAAGAGGAACGACGCCCTGAGGAAAGGAGGCGGCGGGAGGGAGTCCCGCCTGGGTGACGGAGATGTTTCAGAGAAAATTCGTATTTGGCAGCACAGCCGGATCGAAAGGGATTCCGGGAATCGGCGAAGCGGATTCGGAAGGTATCCAGCGGGTCAGCGCAGATGCTCTGAATTCGGAAGGTATCCAGCGGGTCAGCGCAGCAGATTTGTATTCGGAGGAAAAAGGGTATGGGATAGTGCCCTTGGGAGGCCCTCGGAGGGCGGACCGGTTCACGGGGACGGGAGGATGGTGCCCGGGGCCCGTTTACGAGGGGATTGCTTGCGAAGAACCGGCTTACGAAAGGCCCGCTTACGAAAGGTCTGCCTATGCGGAACCATGCGGAAAGTCGGGCCGGGAAGGAGATTTCCGGAGCGTCCGGGAGGGCGGCGTGACAGCTTCCAGGGCGGGATGCCCCCTGATATTCCGGGCGAAGGTTCCCGGCAAGGGGGTCTACCGGGTGACGGTGACGCTTTCGGGAGGCGAGAGGGGCTGTGAACGTCTCGATCTGTGCACGGGGCGCAGGAACCTGGTGAAAAGAGGGCTGCGGCTGGAACCGGGAGAAATTTGGAAAACTTCTTTTTTTGTAAATGTGTGCGAGTATCTTCCCGTGGTGGGAGAGCCGGAGCGGCTGGATGATACCATATATGTGACGGTGCTGGAATCCCACAGAGAGGGGGACGATGGCCTGCAAGATGCCGGTGGGATCCCTTCCGGCGCACAGGGCGGCGGAGAGAATCGCCGCAGCCAGCAGGGAGTCGGCGGAAATCCCTCCGGCTTGCGGAACGGAGCTGCGGAAAGTACCTGGGCACTGACGGAAGTGTGCATAGAGGAGGCCCAGGCCCCTACCGTGTTCCTGGCGGGAGATTCTCTGGTGACGGATTACGAGGGCCAGTATCCGGATAACCCTCTGATGAATTATGGAAGTTGGGGCCAGGATCTCTTGTCCTTTTTGCCCGGTGCGGCGGTGAGCAACCAGGCCCATGCCGGGATGACCACCAACTGCTTCCGGGACGACGGCCATTTTGAAATCGTGCGCAGGAACATCCGACCGGGAGACGTGTTCATGATGCAGTTCGGCCATAATGACCAGAAACGCCGGTATTTGAAGGCCTACGTGCAGTATGCGGCCAATCTGCGCTGGTATATCGGCCGGATTCGGGAGCTGGGGGCCTATCCCGTGATCGTCACTTCCTTAAGCCGGATTCCCGGCCGGGACGAGGAAGGCTGCTTCGATCTGTTGCAGGAATATGCGGAAAGTTGTCTGCGCACGGGGCGGGAGATGCACGTGCCGGTGATCGACCTGCATGACTATAGCTTCCGGAAGATGTGCGAGGCGGGAACTGAGGCGAGCAAGGATTATTTCATGGACGTCACCCACACCAATGACTACGGCGCCATGGCGGCGGCCCAGTTCATTGCGGCGGAAATCCGGCGGCAGAAGATCGAGCCGCTGTGGAGGTTGATGGAAGGGGAGGCGGGAAGAGAAGAAGGAGAGGGAAGCTCTCAGGCGGAAGCGGCAGGCCCCGCTTGGAAACCGGATCTGACCCTTCGGCCCGCCCATGCGGTTTCCAGCGCCCAGAAGGAGGAAAAGCCGGTCCTGCCCCATGATCTGCCGAACCTGCCCTATGCGGACTGTGTTCAGATCCCGAAGGAGCGGGAGCTGAAGGAAGCCATGTGGAGGGGACTGCTGGATCCCTGCATCCGTTATTTTCATCCCTATGACGGCCTGCCCAGGGGACAGTTCCTGTACCTTTTCTTCAAGGCGGTGCGCTCTCCGGCCAGGCGGTCTTATCAGGGAAAATATTGCGACATCTACCGTTACGAGTGGGATGCGTCGGCGGTGCAGGCGGCTGTGGACGGCAATCTGGTGGACGAGACCACCACGCCGGATGCCCGGTTCCGCCCCGACGACCTGCTGACGGGCGGGGAGCTGGCCAGTTTCCTGGTGAGAGGCCTGCATCCCCTGGAGGAGCGGGAGATTTCCCTGGAGGAGTGCGAGCGGCAGGCCGGGGATCTGGGGCTTCTCTGGGAAAACTATGACAGAAACGGCGCAGTCAGCCGCCTGGATTGTGTGGCGGCGCTGGTGCGTCTGATGAATTTGGAAAACAAGGAGGCAATGAAATGAAGTACAGCAACGATCGAGTGGATGAGATCAAAATCGCTTATATCGGAGGCGGTTCCAGGGGCTGGGCCTGGAAGCTGATGACGGATCTGTGCATGGAAAAAGCGCTGTCCGGCACCGTCAGCCTCTATGATATCGACCTGGAGGCGGCGAAGGCCAACGAGATCATCGGAAACCGCCTGAACCAGAGGGAGGAAGCGGTGGGTCACTGGCGCTATGAGGTGGCGGAGACCCTGGGAGAGGCCCTGACGGGGGCGGATTTCGTGGTGATCTCCATTATGCCCAAGACCTTTGACGAGATGGAGGTGGACGTCCACATGCCGGAGCGGCTGGGGATCTACCAGTCCGTGGGGGATACGGCGGGACCGGGCGGCATGATGCGGGCCCTGCGGACAATTCCCATGTTCGTGGAATTTGCGGAAGGGATTCGGGATTATTGCCCCGACGCCTGGGTGATCAACTACACCAATCCCATGTCCCTGTGCGTGAAGACCCTGTATCATATTTTCCCGAAGATCAAGGCTTTCGGCTGCTGCCACGAAGTGTTCGGTACCCAGAGCGTCCTGGGCGGGATCCTGGAGCGGGTCATGGGCTGGGAGAGAGGCACGGTGTCCCGGCAGGACGTGCATGTCAACGTCCTGGGCATCAACCATTTCACCTGGTTCGACCATGCCAGCTACAAGGGCATCGACCTGTTCCCGGTGTATCGGAAGTACATTGAAGAACATTTTGAAGAGGGCTTTGAAGGGAGAAAAGGCGATTGGGAGAAATCCACCTTCAATTTTGCCAACCGGGTGAAGATGGATCTGTTCCGCCGCTACGGCCTGATCGCAGCGGCCGGGGACCGTCACCTGGCGGAGTTCATGCCCGGGGACGAATACCTGAAGGATCCGGAGACGGTGAAGAGCTGGAAGTTCTGGCTGACGCCCGTGTCCTGGAGAAAAGAGGATCTGAGGAAGCGTCTGGAAACCTCCGCCCGGCTGGTGTCCGGGGAAGAAGAGCTTCCCCTGCAGGCTTCCGGGGAAGAGGGCGTGATGCTCATCAAGGCCCTGTGCGGCCTGACCCGGCTCATCAGCAATGTGAATCTGCCCAACACCGGCAGACAGGTAGGGAATCTGCCCGAGGACGCCGTGGTGGAGACCAATGCGGTGTTTGAACGGGACGCCATCCATCCTGTGGCGGCGGGGAATCTGCCGGAGAACGTAAGAGATCTGATTCTGCCCCATGTAAAGAATCACGAACGGATTCTGCAGGCGGCCCTGACCGGGGACAGGGAGCTGGTGGTGACTGCCTTCCTGGAGGATCCCCTGGTAAAGGGCAGGGCGGAAGAGGCCCAGGTCCGGAAGCTGGTGCAGGACATGATGGAGGCAACAGTTCAGCCAACCGACTGATTTGATGGAAAATCGTGCTTGCACGAATTTTCCATCATGTCTGGCGGTTGAGGGAGCGCCATTTCATGAGCAAAGGTAGTCGCAAAGCGACGGAAAGCGCATAGCGCGACTTTGCGAATGAAATGGCGCTGCTGAACTGTTACTGATTGGAGGCAACCCTGGGCTGAGATTGAAAGTTTTTGGTATGGTAAAGCGAAGAGGAATGTGCTATACTTGGAAAAAAGTATTGTACAAGAACTGGGGGCCTTTATTATGCGGGATAAAAATACTCGTTCTTTAATGATAAGCCTGATATTGGCGTTCCTCTTTTGCATTTTTGTATTTATGTTCCAGACCTACCGCATGAATCAGCGGGATGCGGAGGCCATCAGCCGGATCGGGGAATATTATATGTCCGGAATGAATGAACAGTCCGCCATGCATTTCGGATCCGTCATGGATTTGCAGCTTTCCCAAGTGGCCGGCCTGGTGGATGCGGTTCCGCCGGAAGGCGCTTCCGCCCAGTCCGCCATGCGGGTGGCCCTGGCCCATCACGCCAGGACCCGGGGCTTCGACCATCTGGCCCTTTTTGCGGAGGACGGCTCCCTGGACATGCTCTACGGCAATGACGTGGCCGTGGAAGATCCGGAAGAATTTCTGAGAGGTCTGAAAGCGGGGGAGCAGAAGATCGGAGTGGGAACAGATTCTCTGGGGCAGGAGGTGCTCCTGATGGGAGTGCCTGCCTCCTATCCCATGGAGAGCGGCGGGACGAGCATGGCGGTGGTGGCCGGCCTGCCGGTGGGGTATATCGGCAGCACTCTGTCGCTGAATGCCAATGCGGACGGTTCCATCGACTATTATTTTATCATCAAAAAAGACGGAAGCTATATTTTCTCGGACGATTCCCTGACGGAGGACAATTATTTCCAGCGGGTGCGGGAGCGTTATGAGTCTGTTCGTGGCAAAACCATCGACCAGTTCCTGGCGGAGCTCCAGGAGGCCATGTCGAAGGAGGAGAATTATGTGGCCCAGTTTACTTTGAAGGGCAACGAACGGTATCTCTATGCCAGCAGCCTTCCCAACTGCGACTGGTACCTGATCATGTTCATGCCTTACGGCCAGCTGAATCGGACCATCAACGAGCTGGGCCGGAAATGGACCTTTACCACCATGGGGAACTGCCTGCTGATCCTGCTCCTGCTGTTGGCCATCTTTTTCTGGTATTACAAGCAGAGCAGCGCACAGATGCGGAAGCTGGAGGCGGCCAGAGAACAGGCGGAGAACGCCAACCGGGCCAAGAGCGAGTTTTTGTCCAACATGAGCCATGACATCCGCACTCCCATGAACGGCATCGTGGGGATGACTACCCTGGCCGCCGCCCATCTGGACGACCGGCAGCAGGTGCAGAATTACCTGGGCAAGATCGAACTGTCCAGCCGCCATTTGCTGGGCCTGATCAACGATATTCTGGACATGTCCAAGATCGAGAGCGGCAAGATGACCCTGAACCGGGAACCGGTATCCCTCCACGATCTCATGCAGGGGGTGGTGAACATCGTCCAGCCCCAGATCAACGCCAGAAAGCATCACTTTGACGTTTATATCCATGATGTGACAGTGGAAAACGTGTATTGTGACAGCGTGCGTCTGAACCAGGTGCTTTTGAACCTTCTGGGCAACGCCATCAAATTCACCCCGGACGGGGGCAATATCCAGGTTATTTTATATGAAGAAAAATTGCCGGAGGAATCCTCCTGCGTGCGGGTGCATCTGCGGGTGAAGGACAACGGGATCGGCATGTCGCCGGAATTTCAGGAACGGATCTTTGAATCCTTCCTCCGGGAGGACAACGCCCGGGTGCAGAAAACGGAAGGCTCCGGTCTGGGAATGGCCATTACCAAATACATCGTGGACGCCATGAAGGGCACCATCGAGGTGGAAAGCGAAAAGGGGAAAGGCACGGAATTCCATGTGACCCTGGATCTGGAAAAGGCTTCGGGGGATGGGGAAAAGCTGCGTCTTCCCGCCTGGAACGTCCTGGTGGTGGATGATGACAGGATTCTGTGCGAGAGCACTGTTGCTACCCTGAAGCAGCTGGGCGTCACGGCGGAATGGGCCCAGGACAATGACACTGCCTGTCGGCTGGTGCAGGAGCGCCATGATGCGGGACGGGATTACGACGGGATCCTGGTGGACTGGCAGATGGGAGATGACACCGGTCTCGATGCGGTGCGCCAGATCCGCCGGATCTGCGGGGAAAAGGTGAGGATACTGATCATCTCAGGGGCGGATTGGGCCTCCATGGAGGAAAAGGCCACGGAGGCGGGGGTCAACGGATTTATCGGGAAACCCCTGTTCGGCCCCGCTCTTTACTGCGGCCTGCAGAAATATTTGGGAGAAAATGCCAGCGGCGAGGCGGAGGAGCAGGAAAAAGAAACGGATTACTCCGGCTATCGGATCCTTTTTGCGGAGGATAACGAACTGAACTGGGAGGTGGCGGAAGGGCTGCTGTCCGAAATCGGCCTGGAAGTGGAGTGGGCCGCAAACGGGCGGGAATGCGTGGAGATGTTCCGCAATTCTCCTATCGGTTATTATCATATGATCATGATGGACATCCGGATGCCGGTGATGACGGGGTACGAGGCCGCCCGGGAGATCCGGGCTCTGGATCGGGCGGATGCGGCCGGGGTACCGATCATCGCCCAGAGTGCGGACGCTTTCGCTGAGGACGTGAAAAAGTGTCTGGAATGCGGAATGAACGCTCACATCGCCAAGCCCATCGACATGCAGGAGGTGTTCCGCATCCTGGAGGAATATCTGAAGAACGGGAAGAGGACGGAGGCGTGAAATGAAAAGGAAAATTTCGATTCTGTTGATCGCCTGCCTGGCTGCGGTCAGCCTCGCTGCCTGCGGCGGAGGGCAGGGAACGGCGGGTTCCGGCTCAGGTTCTGAAGCGGGAACGGCAGCCTCAGGCTCCGGAATGGGGACCGAAGCCTTGGGAGAGGCGCCCGGGCAGGAAGCCGGAGAGGAAAATGACGGAGAACCGGTCTCTCTCACTTTGTGGACTTATCCCGTGGGGGATTGGAAAAACGCCACCAAGGTGTCTTCTCTGTTGAGGGATTTCCGTAAGGCTTATCCCGCTTACAATTTGACGGTGGAGTACCTGGATTATACCACCGGCGACGACAAGGTGCGGGAGGCCGTGGAAAACGGGACGCTGCCGGATCTGGTGCTGGAAGGGCCGGAGCGGCTGGTGGCGGACTGGGGGGCGAAGGGCCTGATGGCGGATCTCTCCGATCTTTGGAAAATGGATGCGGCGGAGGAAATCTACGAGCCCGTCCGGAATGCCTGCCGGTACGGCGGCGCTTATTATGAGTTCCCTTTCTTTATGACCGCCCATTGCATGGCTGTCAATCGGGATCTGTTTGAGAAGGCGGGAGCCTTGCAATATGTGGACGAAGAAAATCACACCTGGTCCACGGAGGGTTTCATCAAGGCGGTGGAGGCTCTGAAGGCCTATGGCCAGGAAAAGGTGGGAATCGTCTATTGCGGCGGCCAGGGCGGTGACCAGGGAACCCGGGCACTGGTCAACAATCTCTATGGAGGAAGTTTTTCCAACAAAGAGCATACCGGCTATGATTTTGAAGGGGAAGAAAATATCCGGGCCCTGCAGCTTTTGCGGGACCTGGACGGCATTGTCTTTGACCCGGAGCATCAGGGAGGGGACGAGGTCACCATGTTCGGCAGCGGGGAACTGGCCATGGCTTTCTGCTGGAACGTGTCCATGGAGGTCAACCAGACGGTGAACAATCCCAACCTGGACTTTGACATCCTGCCCCTGACCTTTCCCACGGAAGACGGGAAGCCGACCCTGCAGGGCGGCATCTGGGGCTTCGGCGTGTTTGACAACGGGGACGAGGCCCGGATACAGGCTGCCAAGGATTTCATCCGGTTCTATGCGGAGGATGACGGGGAATACGCCCAGACGGTGCTGATCTCCTCTTACTGGCCGGTGCGGGATGTGGAAGGAATCTATGTCAATGACGCTTTGATGACGGAATACGGCATTTTCACCCAGTACATGGGGGATTATTATCAGGTGACGCCGGGCTGGGCCTCCGTTCGCACCGCCTGGTGGACCATGCTTCAGGAAATCGGCGGCGGGGCGGAGATTTCGGAGGCCGTGGCTGAATTTGAGGAAACGGCGGATCGGGCGGCCCGGGAAGCAGGGGGCGAGTGAATCTTCCGGGAAGGCCGCAACCTTTCCGGGAAGAGGATTTTTAGAGAAAAGAGCGGCTTGGGAAGTTCAGCCGAGCAACCTTTCCGGAAAGAGGATTTTTGAAAAAAAGGCGACTGAGAAATGGTTCAGGAATCCTGGGCGAGTGACTATGCCTGGAAGAGGATTTTTGAAAAAAGAAGCGGCTGAGAAATGATTCAGAAATTCCTGGACGAGTGCCCCCTTTGGAAAGAGGATTTTCGGGAAAAAGAGGCGGCTGAGAAACGGCCCGGGAGGCGGATTCCTGGGGAAGAGAATGAGAGAAGGAGGAGCGTATGAAAGATTGCAGACCGGTACATGTGGGTGTGGTTGGCGCAGGAGCCATCAGCGACATCTATCTGAAAAACATGACGGAGCGGTTTTCCATCCTGCAGGTGGACGCCATTTGCTCCCGAAACAGGGTGCATGCGGAGGAAAAAGCGAAAAAATACGGGATTCGGGCCTGTACCTATGAGGAAATGCTGGCAGAGGAAGAGATCGAGATGATCGTGAACCTGACGCCGGTGCCCGCCCATTATGAGATCATCCGGCGGGCCCTGGAGGCGGGAAAACATGTTTACACGGAAAAGGTGGTCACGGAAGATCCGGCCCAGGCGAAAGAGCTTGTCCGCCTGGCCGAAGCGAAGGGACTGTATCTGGGAGCCGCTCCCGACACCTTCCTGGGCTC
This sequence comes from uncultured Acetatifactor sp., assembly GCA_947625675.1. Classification (GTDB taxonomy): domain Bacteria; phylum Bacillota; class Clostridia; order Lachnospirales; family Lachnospiraceae; genus Acetatifactor. Next base: position 9,289 of record CANQPH010000043.1, on the reverse strand, counting down.
CGCCCTGCAGACGGCCAGAAAAGCTTTGGACGAGGGGCGGATCGGAACCGTGACTTCCTGCGTGGCGGCGGCCAACCGGAACAACGACATCCTGCTCAGCCTGTTTTCCTTCCTGCGCATGCCCGGCGGCGGGATCGCCATGGATTACGGCGTCTATTACCTGACCGCCCTGGTGAGCCTTCTGGGCCCGGTGCGCCAGGCGGCGGCCCTGGTGAAGGCCCCTTTTCCCACCCATGTGAACATCCTTCCCCAGAGCCCGGAGTTCGGCCAGGTGATGGATACCCCCAACGAAAGTCAGGTTTCCGCCATCCTGGAATTTGAAAGCGGGATCACCGGGACGCTGCAGCTCAATGCGGACAGTCTTATGCAGGACCAGGCCTATATCGCCATCTATGGGACGAAGGGGATTCTCTATCTGCCGGATCCCAACCAGTTCGGAAGCTCCGTGAAGCTTCTCACCTGTCCGGACATGAGGAATCTGCGGATGGAAGAGCTTCCCTGCGATCACGCTTTTTCCGACAATGCCAGGGGCCTGGGCCCTGCGGAAATGGCCTGGGCCCTGCGGGAAGGGAGACCAAATCGGGCCAGCGGGGAACTGTCCTGCCATGTGCTGGAAGTTCTGTCCGCACTGTTGGAAAGCGGGGAAAAGGGAAGCTTCGTAACCATCGAATCCTCCTGCTCCCGGCCGGAGCCCTTGCCGGTCCCGGCCCAAGGAGAGGAAGAGTGTCTGATGTAGACTGTTTTTGAAAAAAGACTTTTTGAAAGAAGCAATTTTGTCTTAAGTTACTCGCCGCCCTGGGATTCCCCCGTGGCGGCGTAAGCTTTGCTCAGGGAATTCCGGATGGCCTCCAGGAGAACCAGGGAGGTGTACTTGCTTTCCGTATCATAGGTGATGTTTTCCACGGACTGCTTTTCGCAGATTTGATCCCGAAGCGCCTCGAAGGTGGGGGACAGCAGGGGATACATGGTGGCGATGGCGTCCGTCAGGTTTACCAGGCGGATGGAGGTGATGGCTTCGCTGTCCACGGTCACCTCCACGTCGATGGCCTGATCGTTCAGAACCAGCTGAGTGGTGTAGATGCCGGGTATGTAGAGATTTCCCGAGAGGGTGGCTGCGGCGTCCCCGTCTGCGGTGCCGGTCCCTGCGCCGTTGGAGTCAGCATCGTTGCGGCCGCCTGCAGCGACATTGCCTGTGCCGTCTGTGTTGCTGTTGCCCGTGCCGGAGCCTGCACTGCCGTTGGAGCCAGCGCTGTTGCCGGAGCCCGTGCTGCCGCTGTCTGCATCTGTGCCGCCGGTCCCCATGGAGCCGTCTTCCGCCGTTCCGGGCCGGTCCGCCCCTTCCTCTTTATCCGGCAGGAACATCATGACGAGCAGCACGATGAGAAGAATGCCGAGGGCTGCGAAGATTCCTGTATATATGACTTCTTTCATATGAAGCACGACGATTTTGGTTTTTGCGCTCATGGAGATTCCTTCCTTGCATCTGTTTTGGAATTTTGATACATCTGTATTTGGACTTTGATACAATCTATGCGCCTGGGCAGGGGATTATTCGTGACTTTTGGGGTGAAGTGACCAATTACAGCCACACAAAAAATCTGCAAGGCATTTGCAAGCAAGCTTGCCATGCCTTGCCGGTTTTTGTGTGTCCGTGAATGGTAACATTGTTTTTACAAAAACCCAAAGATAGATATTGACAGAAAAGCGGTATTGTTGGTATGATGGTGTGCAGAACGAGGATGTTCTTATCTGGAGAGACCGGGGGATAAGAATGTCCTTTTTACGGTATGAAATTGAGAAAAACGCCGGGGCGGAGGGCCTGGGCGGTGCTGAAAAAAGCGGAATGGAGGATGTGTATGAGAATTCATAACAAGCAGGATGTCATGCGGCTGGTGGAAGAAGAGGACGTGGAATTCATCCGCCTGCAGTTCACGGACATCCTGGGAAACCTGAAGAATATCGCCATCACTTCGAGCCAGCTGGTGCGGGCGATGGACAACAAGTGCATGTTTGACGGTTCGGCCATCCGGGGCTTCGTGGGCGTGGAAGAATCAGATCTGTACCTATATCCGGATCTGTCCACCCTGGCGATCTTCCCCTGGAGACCCCAGCAGGGCAAGGTGGCCAGACTCCTGTGCGACGTGTACCGTCCGGGCGGGGCGCCCTTTGAGGGGGATCCCCGGTACGTGCTGAAGCGGGCTGTCCAGAAGGCGGCGGATCTGGGGTACACTTTTGAAGTGGGGCCGGAGTGCGAATTTTTCCTGTTCCATACGGATGAAAACGCCCTGCCCACCACCATCACCCATGAGAAAGCGGGTTATTTCGATGTGGGCCCGGTGGATCTGGGAGAAAACGCCAGGAGGGATATGGTGCTCACCCTGGAAGAGATGGGGCTGGTGGTGGAAGCTTCCCATCACGAGGCCGCCCCCGCCCAGCACGAGATCGATCTGGGCTACGAAGAGGCCCTGAAAGCGGCGGACGACCTGATGACCTTCAAGCTGGCGGTGCGGACCATCGCCAAGGGTCACGGACTCCATGCCACCTTCATGCCCAAGCCCGTGGCCGGGGTCAGCGGCTCCGGTTTTCACATCAATATGTCATTACATCGCCAGGGAGTGAATATTTTTCATGAGGAAACAGATGCTCTGGGCCTGAGCCGGGAAGCCTATTATTTCATGGGGGGCCTTATGAAGCACATCAAAGGCATGGCGGCCATCACCAATCCCCTGGTGAATTCTTACAAGAGGCTGGTGCCCGGGTACGAGGCTCCCACCTATATCGCCTGGAGTGCGGCCAACAGGAGCCCCCTGATCCGGATCCCTTCCTTCGTGGGAAACAATGCCCGGGTGGAGCTGCGTAGCCCCGACCCCTCCGCCAACCCTTATCTGACCCTGGCGGTCTGCCTGATGGCGGGGTTGGACGGCGTGGTGAACCGGATAGAGCCGCCCAAGTGCGTCAACGGCAATATTTTCGCCATGAGCGATGAGGAACGGATTTCCCTGTGCATCGAGAGAATGCCCGCCACCCTGCTGGAAGCTTTGGAAGAGCTGGAAAAAGATGACTACATCAAGGACGTGCTGGGCAACCATGTGGCGGAAAAGTACATTGCGGCCAAAAAGGAAGAATGGTACCGCTATACCGCCCAGGTGACCGACTGGGAGCTGAAGGCTTATCTGTAAAAAGGCGTTTTCCGGGAGAAAAGGGCCAGGAAACGGGCCGCTCCGGAATCATGTCGATAAATCGGATCTGTGAAGGGAGGTGAGCGGGACGACGAATCTTATTGTGGTGCTGCCGAAGCTGGAAGACGGCCGGAATATTCGAAACATTCTGGTGCGGAACGGTTTCGAGGTGGCGGCTGTCTGCACCACGGGGGCCCAGGCCCTGCAGGCGGCGGACGGCCTGCAGGACGGCATCGTGATCACCAGCTATAAATTGAAAGACATGCTTTATGAAGGATTACAGGAAAATCTGCCGCCGGACTTCGACATGCTGCTGGTGGCTTCCCGGAACCTTCTGGCCGGTTGTCGGCACGACCGGATCGTATGTCTCGCCCAGCCCCTCCAGGTACAGGAACTGGTCAATACCCTTCGCATGATGGAAAACGTGGTGGAGCGGCGCAGGAAGAAACGGCAGGAGAAGCCCAAAGTGCGCAGGCCCGAAGAGGAAGCCGTTCTAAAGGAGGCCAAGAAGCTTCTGATGGAGCGGAACCATATGACGGAAGAAGAGGCCCACCGCTATTTGCAGAAATGCAGCATGGACAGCGGCACCAACTTGGTGGAGACGGCCCAAATGGTGCTGGTCATCAAGGGCTTATAGAACGGAAGCCTGTGGAGCAAGGGCTTGCAGAAAGCTTGAAAGGAGAGCGGGAACCTATGAAATTTACCAAAATGCATGGCTGCGGCAATGATTATATCTATGTCAACGGTTTTACGGAAAAAATCCCCCAGGAGCGCAAGCCGGAACTGGTGCGCACTTTAAGCGACCGTCACTTCGGCATCGGCGGGGACGGGGTGATCTTCATCAACCCCAGCGACCAGGCGGATTTTGAGATGGAGATGTACAATGCGGACGGCAGCCGGGCGGAGATGTGCGGCAACGGCATTCGCTGCGTGGCTAAGTTCGTCTATGACAAGGGTCTGACGGAGAAAAAGCGGATCAGCGTCGTCAGCGCCGGGCAGATCAAATATCTGGATCTGACGGTGGAAGAGGGCCAGGTCAACCGGGTTCGGGTGAACATGGGTCGGCCGGAGCTGCGGCCGGAGAAGATCCCGGTGAATTTGGACAAGACTGGAGAGAATTTGGAGACAGTGGAAAATGCCCGGGGAACCAGAGAAGAGCAGGGAGCTGGCGAGGCCCGGGGAGTTAGCGGGGTCCAGGGGGGTGGAGAAGCCCAGGGAATTGGCGAGGTCCAGGCAGCAGGAGCGGCGGTGAATGTGCCCATCTTGATAAACGGCAGGGAATATCGAATGACCTGCGTGTCCATGGGAAATCCCCATGCGGTGATCTTTGGGGAACACGTGGCGGAACTGGACCTGGAGAAAATCGGCCCTTCCTTTGAACATCACAAATGTTTTCCCAACCGCACCAATACGGAGTTCGTGGAGGTGCTGGACCGCTCCCATGTCTTCATGCGGGTATGGGAACGGGGCACCGGGGAGACCCTGGCCTGCGGCACCGGGGCCTGCGCCACGGCGGTGGCTTGCGTGCTGAACGGGCTGACGGAAGAGAAAGTGACGGTGAAGCTTTTGGGGGGCGAACTGGAGATCGAATGGGATCGGGCGGCGGATCTGGTCTACATGACCGGCCCGGCGGCGACCGTGTTTGAAGGGGAAATCTAAGAAAAGCCGCTTCGGCGGCGGAAACGAGGAGAATCATGTACAAGATCAACGATAATTATCTGAAATTGCCGGGAAGCTATTTATTTTCCGCCATCGGCAGGAAGGTGAACGAGTATGCGGCGGCCCATCCGGACAAAAAGGTCATCCGCCTGGGCATCGGCGACGTGACCCAGCCCCTGGCCCCGGCCATCATCGAGGCCCTCCACGGAGCTGTGGAAGAGATGGGCCATGCGGAAACCTTCCGGGGATATGCGCCGGATTTGGGCTATGAGTTCCTTCGGACGGCCATTGCGGACAATGATTACAAGGCCAGAGGCTGCGAAATCAGTGCGGATGAAATCTTTATTTCCGATGGGGCCAAGTGCGATTCCGGCAACATCCAGGAGATTTTCAGCGTGGATAATCGGATTGCGGTTTGCGACCCGGTCTATCCGGTGTACGTGGACACCAATGTGATGGCGGGCCGGACCGGTACCTATGATCCGGTGAAGGAGACCTGGAGCGACGTGATCTACATGCCCTGTACGGCGGAAAATGGCTTTTCGCCGGAGTTCCCCGACAAGACGCCGGATCTGATCTATCTGTGCTTCCCCAACAATCCTACCGGTGCGACTATCACCAGGGACAGGCTGCAGGAGTGGGTGGACTACGCCAACCGCATCGGGGCGGTGATCATTTACGATGCGGCCTACGAGGCCTATATTTCCGAGGAAGACGTGCCCCACAGCATCTATGAGTGTGAAGGGGCCAGGACCTGCGCCATCGAGCTGCGCTCTTTTTCCAAAAATGCAGGCTTCACCGGCGTGCGCCTGGGCTTCACCGTGATTCCCAAGGATCTGAAATGCGGGGAGGTGAGCCTTCATGCCCTCTGGGCCAGGAGGCACGGGACCAAGTACAACGGAGCGCCCTACATCGTGCAGCGGGCCGGAGAAGCGGTTTATTCCCCGGCGGGCAGGGAGCAGGTCAAAAAACAGGTGGCTTACTACATGAACAATGCCCGTTACATCCTGACGGGGCTGAAGGAAGCGGGCTATACCGTGTCCGGCGGCGTCAACGCCCCTTATATCTGGCTGAAGGCCCCTGCGGGCATGACCAGCTGGGAATTCTTCGACTATCTGCTGGAGAAGGCCAACGTGGTGGGCACTCCCGGATCCGGCTTCGGCCCCAGCGGGGAGACTTACTTCCGCCTGACCGCCTTCGGAAGCTATGAAAATACCGTGGAAGCGGTGGACCGCATTAAAGCGTTGTAAGAGACAGGAAGACGGCGTCATGGGGCGCCGTCTTTTTCCCTGATTCTTTTTGTATCCTTTCGGATCGAATGTGAAGCGGAATCTCGCCGCACTTCTCAGAAAGGTTTCCAGAACAGTCTCTTCAATTTCGGAACGGAATTTCGCTGCGGTTTTTTGAGCCGGTGTGCGTTTTTTACGGCATATATTCATATAAGTACAGATACCACGCATCCCCGGCCTCGTTTGCGGCGCTGATCACGTAGCCGTATTCATCATACCAGGAAAAGCTACTTTCATGAATCGTTTCCTCCGGGCTGCGGTCAAAATACCAGGCTTCTTCCCTTTGCGGATCGATAAAGCCCAGTCTCACGGTCTCCCCCGCTTCGTTGAGAACGGAATAGTTTAAAAGCGTGAACTCTCGATTGAAAAAGAAAGAGACGTTGTGCCCCATGGGCACGCCCTCCAGCAGCATTCGGGAGCCGTCCGCCAGATCCAGCAGATAAGCCTTGCCTTCTTCACGGTACAGTCCATACCCGCCTCCCAGCAGATCGATGTAGCGATCCGCATAACCTTCTTCCCGCACGTCGTAGTTCCAGGCGGCGTCCTCAAACAGAAGGGTGCTTTCCCCGGTCACTCCGTCATACAGATAGCCGTCCAAACGATCATCTATTTCCCCTACCGCATAAAACAGGGTGTTTTCTCCGGTGACGAACCAGGTGAAGCAGTCCTCCGTCGGCGGAGTGAGGGCCTGCCCTTCCGGGGTGGTGTGAACTTCTTCTATCACGCCGGTTTGAAGGTCGATCATCACCTCCCTGAGATGCTCCTGGTCTTCTCCCGCCATTGCCGTGGCGGAGGCCAGATCCTCCGAGAAGGCCAAATCCGTGACGCAGGGATAAGCGGAAAAATCAACTTCGCTCAAGGGGTCCCGGACCTTTCCCGTGTCGGTTTCTACCAGGAAGGGGTAGCTGTAAAAGGTTCTCTGATAATCCAGGTCAAACGTTCCTTTTACTAGATCCGTGCGCCCGGGTATGGAGGAAAAAGAAAACATTCCATCGAAATCGCCGCCCAGGTCCACGCCGTACTCGCTTCCGATATCAAATCGCCGCCCGTACAATTCGGAAGAAGCGGGCAGGAAAATATCTTGCTGCGATTGCTGCCACTCCAGAGCGAAGGTCATTTCCGGCAGAACCAGGGCATCATAGGGAGCGGCCCCTTCCTCCGTCATCACCCCGGGCAGGATGCCGAAGTCCACCGTCCCCGTCAAACGATGATACTCCGTGGCCAGTTCGGAAAGCAGGCCGTCCTTTACCGTGTAATAATGCAGACCGTCCTCCCCGGAGGCGGACAACATCAGCTCTCCGGAAGGCCTCCGCAGAATCTCGACATAATCCGGGCTGCTCACGTACATGGCCCGGAAATGGGCGTCCAGAATCATGGACTGCGTCATGGTCAGGCTGCCCGCCTGTTGCTCTGCGGGCGGCTGCTCCAGGTTCCCGGAGGTAAAGAATCGGATCACGGCCTCCCGGAACCTGGGACTCGCCGCCAGGACGGTGGTGCTCCCCAGGCATACAAGGAGCAGAGCCAGCACGGCGGCCCTCCACAAGGGAACATGGACCTTGGAGCCTCCGGGTTCTTGATTTCTTTCGGTCTCCCAGGATTTTCGTTTCCCGGTGCTTTGGATCCAGGCTCCCTGGTCTTTGAACTTTTGATTCGCAAATTCCGGTTCCGGCAGCCTGGCCGCCGCTTCTCTTAATTTCCGTTCCACGCTGCCAAGAGAATGGTTACTAAAATCTATCTTTTTTTTCTTTTCCATATGATATAATACTCCTTTCCCAAATTCGACGTAAGGGTTCAGAAATCCCCCGTGCGGAGCGTGTATAGAGCCTATTTTTCGATCCGTTTAAAGCTTATCCTGCAGTTTTTTCAGCCCACGGACGTAGCGCTTCCTGCAGGCCTCCGCCTTTATGCCGGTTATTTTCCCGATTTCTTTCCAGGACAGGCCGGTCACGATGCGCAGATTCACGATTTCCCGTTCCTCCGGCGCAAGACATGCGATCAAATCCAGATAATAAAGGCTCGAATGCTCGTCCTTTCCTTCCTCGGCCGCCCGGGCCTCCAACGCTTCGGAGAGGGAAGGTCCTTCGTCCTCCCGCCGCTCCCAGTCCCCTGTGACCTCCCGGCCCTTCCGGCGCAGGCAATCGAGGGACAGATTTCTGGCGATGGCGGCGATCCATGCCCCTTCGCTGATCTCACGGCGATAAGAAGCGGCCCGTTCCTGCACCCGCAGAAAGGTCTCCTGGGTCACGTCCTCCGCCAGGTAAGTGTCTCCCAGCATGGACAGGGCGAGCCTGTATATCCGCACCTTGTATTTTTCATAAACTTGAATCAGGGCCTCCATGTCTCCCCGACCGATCTGTTGTATTCGATTCACACCCTCCGCCTCCTTTGCCCTTTGTCTGTTCTCAGAGTGCGCCCTCTATTCTTATAACGCTCCAACGAAGCAAAAACGGACAATCCGGGAAGATTCGATTATAACAATAAAAGAAGGGCATTTCAAGCATCACTTGATTCCCAAGTTCAAAGGAATCTGCTATACTTTATCTCACAGAAAACGATTCCGGACGTATTCTTGTTTTATTTATTTTCATGTAGGAGGAAATCATAATGTTTGACACAATGCAGGTCGCAAAAAAACTGCGGGAGGCCAGGATCGCCCGCAACATGACCCAAATGAACCTGGCGGATGCCATGGAAGTGAGTTATCAGGCCGTTTCCAATTGGGAGAGAGGGAATTCCATGCCGGACATCTCCAAATTGAGCCAGCTCTGTGAAATCCTGGAAATCAGCATTGACGAACTGCTGGGGGCTCAACCGGCCACCGGTACCATCAAAAAGGTTTTAAAGAATGAAGAAGATGCGGAAACGGAGTCCGTTTCCATGGAAGAACTGGCAGAAGTCGCACAACTGCTGCCGCCCAAAGAAGTGAGTTCCATCGTGGAAGAAAGCGCCAAATGTTCCGAAGAAAAGCTTCCTCTGTCCACCATCCAAGCCCTGGCCCCTTTTCTGGACACCGAGTTTCTGGATCAATTGGCGGAAAGAGTTGACGATGCCGATATTCATGCTCTCACCGGCCTGGCTCCTTTCCTGAGCACGGGAACGTTGGACCGGTTGGCGGAAAAGGTCAGCGATGCCGATATCCACGCCCTCACCGGCCTGGCCCCC
>CANQPH010000042.1 GCA_947625675.1 uncultured Acetatifactor sp. | reverse complement strand
TGAAGCAGGAAACGTCTCTGGGTGATGCCGTTGGTCTTGTTGTTGAAGCGCTCCGGGAACATCTCATAGAAGTCCTTGAGCTCCTGTTTTTTCAAAATTTCCGTATGCAGCCTGGCCACGCCGTTGACGGAATAGCCCGCCACGATGGCCATGTGGGCCATCTTCACCTGACCGTCATAAATAATGGCCATTTTCCGGATCTTTTCCTGCACATCGACACCGGACACTCCGTTATACTTGGCATAAATGGCCTCCACGAAGCGGCGGTTGATCTCTTCCACGATCTGATAAATTCTGGGAAGCAGTCTGGAGAACAGCTCGATGGGCCATTTTTCCAGGGCTTCCGCCATGATGGTGTGGTTGGTGTAGGCGCAGGTCTTGGTGGTCACTTCCCAGGCCTCTTCCCAGGTCAGATAATACTCATCCATGAGGATGCGCATCAGTTCCGGGATCGCCACGGTGGGATGGGTGTCGTTGAGCTGGAAAGTCACCTTTTCGTAGAACTTGTGAATGTCATCATGCTTCCTCATGTATTTGGCAATGGCCTCCTGCACGGAAGCGGAGATGAAGAAATACTGCTGCTTCAGGCGCAGCTCCTTGCCCGCATAATGGTTGTCGTTGGGATAAAGCACTTCCACGATGTTCCTGGCCAGGTTCTGCTGCTCCACGGCCTTCTGATACTCTCCTTTGTCGAAGGAATCCAGCTGGAAGCACTCCACGGCTTCCGCATCCCAGATCCGCAGGGTGTTCACGATGCCGTTGCCGTAGCCCACGATGGGCAGATCAAAGGGAATGGCCTTCACGGACTGATATCCTTCCTGGGAGAAGAAGTTCCGGCCGTTCTCGTGGCGCACGGTGACATAACCGCCGAACTTCACGGTCTTGGCATATTCGGGCCTCCGCAGTTCAAAAGGATTGCCGTCCGCCAGCCAGTTGTCCGGCACCTCCACCTGGTAACCGTCCCGAATCTCCTGCTTGAACATACCGTAACGATAACGGATGCCGCATCCGTAGGCGGGATACCCCAGAGTGGCCAGGGAATCCAGGAAACAGGCAGCCAGCCTTCCCAGGCCCCCGTTGCCCAGGGCCGCATCCGGCTCCTGATCCTCTACCAGGTTCAGATCCAGACCCAGTTCCTCCAAGGCGTCCTTCACGTCATCATAGCCCTGCATGTTGATGAGGTTGTTGCCCAGGGCCCTTCCCATGAGGAACTCCATGGACATGTAATAAACCATCTTGGGATCCTCTTCCTCGTAAGCCTTCTGGGTCTCCATCCAGCATTCGATGATCTGATCCTTGATGGCATAAGAAACCGCCTGGAAAATCTGCTGAGGCGTGGCCTCCTCCAGATTTCTGCGGTACAGTGTCTTGACATTGTAAAGGACACTGCGCTTGAACAATTCTTTGTCAAATCTGACTTTCTTGGTGGTTACTGCGGCGGAACTGGCCGCAGACTTTGTAGCAACCGACGTGCTCAAACCATGATCCTCCTTTTTTCCTTTTTTACTTCGCTCTATATTCACTTTGCTTTTCATGCAGAATGATACCGTAACAGTATATCAAATTTTTACTGGTATTCCAAGGAAAAAATGATTGAAAAATGATTTTTGTGAAATTTTATGGAAAAAAGGGCTCATTCTCCCGGATAATCGGCACTGACGCAATTAGTCAGGCATGATTTGCCGAATCATACTTGACTAATTTGTTTTTATGTACTACACTTTTACTACCCAAGGAGGGGGATGCGATGTTTATTGGCAGAGAACGTGAACTCAAGGCCCTGAACAAGCTGTATGGGTCAGATAAATTTGAATTCGCCGTCATATATGGGCGTCGTCGCGTCGGGAAAACGGCGCTGATCAATCAATTTATCAGGGACAAAAACGCCATCTACTTCATGGGCGTTGAGAGTAATGCCAAACAAAATCTCGAAAACTTCAGCAAGAGCATTTGGGAATCCCATACCGGGATCAAAACGGAAGGTTCCTTCCTTTCCTTTCAGGCGGCTTTGGAGTATGTGTTCCAGCTGTCCGAAAAAGAGCGGCTCATACTTGCGATCGATGAATACCCCTACCTTGCCCGATCCTCTAAAAGTCTTGCCTCCACGCTTCAGCTGCTCATTGATCGTCACAAAGACAATTCGAAGCTGATGCTAATCCTTTGCGGCTCGTCCATGTCCTATATGGAAGATCACGTCCTTGCCTACAAAGCGCCGCTTTACGGCAGACGGACAGCGCAGATGAAGATAGTTCCCTTTGACTTTGAGGAGACCTGCCGGTATTTTCAGCATTTTTCCAACGAGGATAAGGCTCTGATCTACGGAATTGTTGGCGGTACGCCCCAGTATCTGCTGCAAATGAATGATGAGCTGAGCATCGAGGACAACATCAAAAACACCTATCTGAACCCCACTTCCGCTCTGTTTGAGGAACCGGAAAACTTGCTCAAGCAGGAGGTGCGGGAACCTGCGCTGTATAACGCCATTATTACGGCGATTGCCACGGGCGCCACCCGGATGTCAGAGATCTCCGGCAAGGTCGGCGAGGACACCAATGTGTGTTCCGCCTATATAAAAAACCTTGTTCTCTTCGGCGTCATCCGAAAAGAGACGCCCTACGGCGAAAAGACGTCCCGGAAGGCGATTTATTCCATCGAGGACAATCTGTTTCGCTTCTGGTACCGCTTCGTGCCGGAGAACAATTCCATCATCGCCCGGGGTGCGGCCGACCTTGCCTACAAGCGCATCGAACCGTTTCTGCCGGACTATATGGGCAGAGTATTTGAGGAAATCTGCAAACAATATCTTTGGAAGCTGCTGCTTGCCGGAAAATGCCCGGTGCAATTTTCCTCTCTGGGCCGCTGGTGGGGCAACGATCCGAACGAAAAGCGGCAGGCGGAGATCGACATTCTCGCCGAGCAGGACAAAAACACCGCTCTTTTCGGCGAATGCAAATGGACAAACGAGAAAGTCGATCTCGGCGTCCTGGAAACGCTGGTAAAACACAGCAGCCTGTTCCCTTATCAAAAGAAGCTCTTCTACCTCTTTGCCAAATCCGACTTCACCAAAGGGTGCCTCGACAGGGCGAGAGAAATGGGAAATGTGACGCTGGTGCGGTTCGAGGATATGGTGAGCGGGGTGTGAGGGGGCACGCGCCTCCTCACACCCCGCTCTCAAAGATCCGGGTCTCACACTCTCTCCACTGCGATGACTGCGCTTTCCCCGTTCACGTCCCATTCCTTGGAAACGGCCAGTTCCCGGTCGGAAAGCAGCTCTTCTCCCAGGACTCTGGAGGAAATGGTCTCCCAGTTGCGACCAGCGATCTCCGACAGCTTTTCGTTGCCCAGGATAGAGACACAGATGTGATCCATGACTTCAAAGTCCGCATCCTTCCGCATGGTCTGGATCTTGCTGATCAGCTCGTAGACGAAGCCCTCCTCGATGAGTTCTTCCGTCAGGTTGGTATCCAGCACCACGGTCAGGCGGTTGTTTTCCTCGGACACGTAGCCCTCCTTCTGGGCCGCATCGATGAGAAGGTCCTCCTTGGCCAGCTCCACGGCGGTCTCCCCCGCCTGCAGGGTCAGCTTGCCGGTGGCGTTCAGTTCGTCCATGGCCGCATTGCCGTCCAGATTGGCCAGGGCGCTGCGGATGGCTCCCAACTGTTTGCCGAACCTGGGGCCCAGGGTGCGGAGCTGGGGCTTGAAGGTATAGGTGGTGAAATCCCGCACGTCCTCCGTGAACACCAATTCCTTCACATTCAGCTCGTCCTTGATGATCTCCTGATAAAAATTATCCAGTTTGAAGTCGGCCTTCAAATACATCCTGCGGAGGGGCTGGCGGTTCTTGATGGCCACGCCGTTGCGGCAGGCTCTGCCCATGCTCACCGCTTCCAGCACGTTCTCCATGTTCTCTTCCAGTTCCTTGTCGATCATGGTCTCGTCCACCTTCGGGAAGTCGCAGAGATGGATGCTTTCCGGGGCGGATGCGTCGATGCTTCTCACCAGGTTCTGGTAAATGTCCTCCGTGATGAAAGGAATCATGGGGGCCGCCGCCTTGCAGATGGTCACCAGGGCGGTATACAGGGTCATATAGGCGTTGATCTTGTCCTGCTCCATTCCCTTGGCCCAGAACCGCTCCCGGCTGCGCCGCACATACCAGGTGCTCATCTCGTCCACGAAACCGGCCAGGGCGCTGCCCGCCTCCGGGATCCGGTATTTGTCCAGATTGTCGTCCACTTCTCCCACCACGGTATTGAGCCTGGAAAGCAGCCACTTGTCCATGACCGGCAGCTTGTCATACTCCAGGGTGTACTTGGTGGCGTCAAAATTGTCAATGTTGGCATAGAGCACGAAGAAGTAATAGGTGTTCCACAGGGTTCCCATGAACTTCTGGCCCTCCAGCACGGCCTTGCCGGAGAAGCGCTTGGGCAGCCAGGGGGCGGAACTGGTGTAGAAATACCACCGGATGGCGTCTGCGCCGTAGGTCTCCAGGGCTTCAAAAGGATCCACCGCATTGCCCTTGGACTTGCTCATCTTCTGGCCGTTCTCATCCTGGACGTGGCCCAGGACGATGACGTTCTCATAAGGAGACTTGTTGAACAGGAGGGTGGATTCCGCCATGAGGGAATGGAACCAGCCCCTGGTCTGATCCACGGCCTCGGAAATGAACTGGGCCGGGAACTGCTGCTCAAACAGATCCTTGTTTTCAAAAGGATAATGATGCTGGGCGAAAGGCATGGCTCCGGAATCAAACCAGCAGTCGATGACCTCCGGCACCCGGTGCATGGGCTTGCCGCACTTGGGACAGGTGAGCACCACCTCGTCGATGTAAGGCCGGTGCAGCTCCACCTTGGCGTTGTCGGGATTGCCGCTCATGTCCGCCAGCTCCTGCCTGCTGCCCACACAGTGCTGATATCCGCACTCGCATTCCCAGATATTCAAGGGCGTGCCCCAATAACGGTTTCGGGAAATGGCCCAATCCTGGATGTTCTCCAGCCAGTTGCCGAACCTTCCCTTTCCGATGGATTCCGGGATCCAGTTCACCGTGTTGTTGTTGCGGATCAGGTCGTCCCGCACCGCCGTCTCCCTGATATACCAGGATTCCCGGGCGTAATAAATGAGGGGAGTGTCGCATCTCCAGCAGTGAGGATAGCTGTGTTCAAACTTGGGGGCGTCGAACAAGAGCCCCTTCTTGTCCAGATCCGTCAGGATCATGGGATCCGCCTTTTTACAGAAAATGCCTGCGTAATCCGTCTCGGCGGTCATTTCGCCCTTGCCGTCCACCAGCTGCACGAAGGGCAGGTCATAGATCCGGCCCACTCTGGCGTCGTCTTCACCGAAGGCGGGGGCGATGTGCACCACGCCGGTGCCGTCGGTCAGGGTGACGTAATTTTCACAGGTCACGTAAAAGGCCTTCTTGCCCTGTTTTTTGCACATTTCCACGGCATAGGGGAACAGGGGCTCGTACTCCTTGTATTCCAGATCCTTGCCCACATAGGTTTCCAGCACTTCATAGGCGGGAGCGCCGGTCTCCTTGTCCGCCAGTTTTCCCAGGACGGTGTCCAGCAGGGCCTCCGCCATGTAATAGGTATAGCCGTCCGCCGCCTTCACCTTGGCGTAGGTTTCGTTGGGATTCACGCACAGGGCCACGTTGCTGGGCAGAGTCCAGGGCGTGGTAGTCCAGGCCAGGATATAGGCGTCCTCTCCCACTACTTTGAAACGGGCCACCGCAGAGCGCTCCTTGATGTCCTTGTAGCCCTGGGCCACTTCCGCCGTGGACAGCGGGGTCCCGCAGCGGGGGCAATAGGGCACGATTTTGAAACCCTTATAGAGCAGGCCCTTGTCCCAGATGGTGCGCAGGGCCCACCATTCGGATTCGATATAGTCGTCATGATAGGTGACGTAGGGATTGTCCATGTCCGCCCAGAAGCCCACGGTGCCGGAGAAATCCTCCCACATGCCCTTGTACTTCCAGACGCTTTCCTTACATTTATCGATAAAGGGCTCCAGACCATATTCTTCGATCTGGTCCTTGCCGTTCAGGCCCAGGAGTTTTTCCACCTCGATCTCCACCGGCAGACCATGGGTATCCCAGCCGGCTTTCCGGGGCACCATGTAACCCTTCATGGTGCGATACCGGGGAATCAGATCCTTGATGGTACGGGTCTCCACGTGCCCGATGTGGGGCTTCCCGTTGGCGGTAGGGGGGCCGTCATAAAAAGTGTACACCTCCCCCTCCTTGTTTTTTTCCAGGCTTTTGCGGAAAATATCCCGTTCCTTCCAGAACTTTTCCACCTTTTTTTCACGTTCCACGAACTTCAGATCGCTGGATACCTTCTGATACATATATGCTCCTTTCCTCTCATGCCTGCGGGTTTTCCACCCCTGCAAAAAATAAAAGCCCCGTCCGTAATAGGACGAGACTTCTCTCGCTGACCACCTGTTACGACATACGGCTCATTTCCTCCGACTCCGGCAAGACATTCCCGCCCCGGTTCGACACCCACAAGCGATATGGTTTCCCGTAACGGAGGAACTCCGTTCAGAACTACTGGGAACACAGCGCCCGAGAGCGCTCATCCGTTGGCCCTGACAGCTCGGAAGGGATCTTCCCCGCATTTCTACTGGTACCGGTCTCCCACCCTCACCGGCTCGCTGGAACGTTCCCAATGCGGCTACTGTCTTCGTCATCGCCTTTGCTTTTACTTTCTTTTGTTCTACCAATTCTAAGCGTTGTGCTCCGAATTGTCAAGGGGTTTTCTGGATTTCCCGAGAAAATCTAAGAAAAACTCCGCAGAAAAGGCGGGTTTTGCTTGACGAATTCCTCTTTTGGGATTATGATTTCTTGTAACAGTTCGGGCAATCGCCAATATTCACAGAAACGAGGCATTCTATGGATAGACAAAACCTAACTTTATTGACAGACTTATATGAGCTGACTATGATGCAAGGATACTTCAAGCATAAGGACCGCAACGACATGGTCATTTTCGATGCGTTCTACCGCTCCAACCCCTGCGGGGGCGGCTACGCCATCGCCGCCGGACTGGAGCAGGTGATCCAATACGTGAAGGAGCTGCATTTCTCCCAGGAGGACATCGATTATCTGGCCTCCCTGGGCATTTTCGAGGCGGACTTCCTGGAATATTTGAAGAATTTCCATTTCTCCGGAGACATCTACGCCATTCCGGAGGGCACGGTCATGTTCCCCAGGGAACCCATGGTCAAGGTCATCGCCCCCATCATGGAAGCCCAGCTGGTGGAGACCGCCATTTTGAACATCGTCAACCATCAGAGCCTGATCGCCACCAAGACCTCCCGGGTCTGCTTCGCCGCCAGGGGGGACGGCATCATGGAATTCGGCCTGCGCAGGGCCCAGGGGCCGGACGCCGGTGTCTACGGGGCCAGGGCCGCCATGATCGGCGGATGCATCGGCACCAGCAACGTGCTGGCGGGACAGCTTTTCGACGTGCCGGTGAAGGGCACCCACGCCCATAGCTGGATCATGAGTTTTCCCGATGAATACACCGCTTTCAAGACCTATGCGGACATGTACCCCAGCGCCTGCATCCTGCTGGTGGACACCTATGATACCCTGAAGTCCGGCGTGCCCAACGCCATCCGGGTCTTCACGGAAATGCGGGAGGCCGGGATTCCTCTAACCTTCTACGGCATCCGCCTGGACAGCGGGGACCTGGCCTATCTGTCCAAAATGGCCCGGAAAATGCTGGACGCCGCCGGTTTCCCGGATGCGGTGATCTCCGCCTCCAACGACCTGGACGAATTCCTGATCGACAGCCTGAAGGCCCAGGGCGCCGCCATCACCTCCTGGGGCGTGGGCACCAACCTGATCACCTCCAAGGACAATCCCTCCTTCGGCGGGGTCTACAAGCTGGCCGCCGTCATGGGGCCGGACGGAAAATTTATCCCCAAGATCAAGCTCTCCGAAAACACGGAAAAAGTCACCAATCCCGGAGACAAGGTCATCTACCGCATCTACGAGAAGGATTCCGGCAAGGTCAAGGCGGATCTCATCTGTCTGGCCGGAGAAACCTTCGACGAGGCGGAGGACCTGATGCTGTTCGATCCCCTGGAACCCTGGAAAAAGACCCGGATGCGGGGCGGCACTTACCGGATGCGCCCCATTCTGCAGCATATTTTCCATAAGGGAGAATGCATCTACACCTCTCCCAAGGTCATGGATATCCGGGAATATTGCAGGCAGGAGCTGGATACCCTGTGGGATGAGACCAGACGTCTCGTCAATCCCCACCAGGTCTACGTGGATCTTTCCGCCAGACTATATGACATCAAAATTCAACTGCTGGATCAAATGAGCGAGAAATAGGAGGTCATCACCTTTGAAACTATATACCCAGGCCATGGTTCCCCAGTATCCGGTCTCCGTCCGTCCCATGGGGGAGATCGACGGGTTTCCGGTACGTCCCGGCATGTTCGAGAACAACGGGGCCATCGTGCTTCCAGTGGGCGTCAATTTTTCCATCCACACCCATTACGGCACCTCCGTGGAGCTTCTGTTGTTCCATCGGGGGGAGGAAGAGCCCTATGCCGTGCTTCCCTTTCCCCAGGAATATCGGATCGGAGACGTGTATTCCATGATCGTCTTCAATCTGCAGATCAAGGATCTGGAATACGCTTACCGCATCGACGGCCCCCACGAACCGGACAAGGGACTGATTTTCAATAGAAACAACATCCTTCTGGATCCTTATGCCAAGGCCGTGGCCGGGCAGCGGGAATGGGGGGAAAAGAAACGGGGCAGCTATCACGCCAGAATAGTGAATGACGTGTTCGACTGGGGAGATATGCCCCAGTCCAAAAATGAGCTCTGCGATCTGATCATCTACGAGCTCCATGTGAGGGGCTTCACCATCCATCCTTCCTCCGGCGTGACGCACCGGGGAACCTTTGCCGGTTTAAAGGAAAAAATCCCCTACCTGAAGGATTTGGGGATCAATGCCGTGGAACTGATGCCCATTTTTGAATTCGACGAGACGGTGAATTCCCGGGACGTGAACGGCAAGCATCTCCTGGAGTATTGGGGCTACAACACGGTGTGCTTTTTCGCCCCCAACACCAGCTACGCTTCCACGGAAGAATACAATCAGGAAGGCACGGAATTAAAGGAGCTCATCAAGGAACTCCATGACAACGGGATCGAGGTCATCCTGGACGTGGTGTTCAACCACACCGCTGAAGGCAACGAACACGGCAATACCTTCTGCTTCAAGGGGCTGGACAACCGGATTTATTACATGCTGACCCCCCACGGCAACTACTACAATTTCAGCGGCTGCGGCAACACCCTGAACTGTAATCACCCCATCGTCCGCAATATGATCCTGGAATGCCTGCGCTACTGGGTGGTGACCTACCGCATCGACGGCTTCCGTTTCGACCTGGCCAGCATCCTGGGGCGGAACGAGGACGGTTCCCCCATGAACAACCCGCCTCTTTTGAAAGCCTTGGCCTATGATCCCCTTCTGGCCCGGGTCAAGCTCATTGCGGAGGCCTGGGATGCCGGGGGAATGTACCAGGTGGGAAGCTTCCCCGCCAGCAAACGGTGGGCGGAATGGAACGGCCGCTACCGGGACACCATAAGAGGATTCCTGAAGGGAGACGCCTGGGAATCCTGGACGGCCGCCTGGAGCATCGCCGGTTCCGCAGATCTGTACGGGGGATTTTCCTCCGAATACACGGAAAATTATGCGGGCTATAATTCCTGCATCAATTTCCTGACCTGCCACGACGGCTTCACCATGTACGACCTGTATTCTTATAATGAAAAACACAACGAGAACAACGGTTGGAACAACACGGACGGCGCCAACGACAACCGCAGCTGGAACTGCGGCGTAGAGGGGGAAACGGACGATCCCGAGGTTCTTTCCCTCCGGTACCGCATGATCCGCAACGCCTGCGCCGTGCTGATGTGCAGCCGGGGGACGCCCATGTTCCTGGCCGGGGACGAGTTCGCCAACACCCAATATGGCAACAACAACAGCTACTGCCAGGACAACGAGATTTCCTGGCTGGACTGGAGCATGCTGCAGCGCCATCAGGATCTGTACGATTTCTTCCGGTTCATGATCGCTTACCGCAAAAAACATACGGTGATCCGCAAGAAACTTCCGGACGCAGTCTGCGGCATGGCGGCGCTCCAGGCCCATTCCACGGAGGCGGAGATCACGGATCTGCCGGAGAACGCCCGCTTCATCGCCATCAGCTTTGCCGGATACGATGAGACAAAAGGGATGGACGACCTAGTCTACGTGGCCGTCAATACCTACTGGGAGGACGTGCACATCACCCTGCCCAGGCTGCACAACAGCAGCTGGTACCTCTCCGTCAACACCTATGGAGACCACAACGGACGTTACTACTATCCAGAACAGGAAGAGGTCCGCATTGGGACGGACTTCGTCATGAAGCCCAGGTCCGTGGCGGTGTTTACCGGGAGAAGCTAAATGTTGTTCCAGCAAAGCAATACTGGGAAACAAAATTTACAGGAAAATAATAATACGGTGCAGGGCTGCTTGTTTCAACCATGCACCGTATTTTTATTCACGATTCCCGTCAGGCATTGCTCCGCCAAACTTTTCCTTTAGGAGGCGTTATGCTCATATGCCATTAAAGCAATTTGTGACGCTCCGGCACAAATTGCCGATTGACAAATAAGCTATCAAGCTTATTTGTCAATCTGTTACCTCAGTTTCGAATAGCCATAACTGTTCACCAGGGCATCCAGCGGAACCCCGCTCTTGCAGTAAGGGCAATCCATGGCCATATACGCCTTGTAATCCGGGATATCCTTCCCCGTAAACACCGCATTCACCGGGAATTCTTTGATCTTGTCCACCACGCTGAACAGGGCGCAGACGCCCCGCACGATGCCGCCGTAGTACTGGATGGCTTCCACGCAGCGAGCCGTGGTGCGTCCGGTGGTCACGTCCGCCAAGAGGACGATAATGTTCTTACCGGAAATCATGGGGCGAATGTTGTCGCGGAAGATCAGCTGACCGTTATTGTCATATTCCGGCTCCACCACGTATATGGTCTTGTGGGCGTTCATGGACATGATGCCCGCCTCCGAAAGCTGCTGGGCCAGAAATGCGCCGATCACGTTCGTCCCCTCGATGCACACGATCGTGTCCACCACCGTGGCGTACACGTACTGGGCCGACAAGGCCTTCGCCGCCTGCTCCGCCTCGCTCTGCCTCGCTTTCAGGGCCGTCGTGTCCACATAAAAGTTGATGTGGGAATGATTCGTTGAGAAATGCCCCGGCATGATACGGATCGGCACTCCCGTTGCAGACTCCACCTTCATGATTCTGTTCTCCATAAGACCTCCTTCCTGCGTCCGCCCCTCCACGGGCGGTGCTGTACCATAGATTCTTTGCTGCACGTTCAAGATCACACAAGATCCGCAACCCTATTTATATCATACCACAAGCACAGCCAAATACGCAAGTCAAATCGTCTTATTCCTTTACTGCTCCATCTGTCTCCCCAGGAAGCCCGCCGCCGATTGGATCAGCTTCTGCTCCACCTCTCCCATCCTGCCCTTGCTGTCGTCTTCCAGAAGCACCACTGCGCCGATCACGTCTCCTTCGCAGATAATGGGGGCGAAGGCCTCATGCTGGTACTCCTATCCCCCTTCTTCGCACACCGGCACAAAATTTTTTTCTCCCCGGACGGCGCAGACGCTCTCCCGATTGGTGATCTTATCCTCCAGCTGCTTGCTGATGGATTTGTTCAAAAGACCTTTGTACCCGCCGGACACAGCGATAAACTGATCCCTGTCCGCCACCATGGCGGTATGCCCGGAGACCTGGGCCAGGCTCTCCGCATACTGCTTCGCAAAAGTGGTCATCTCGCCGATGGGGGAATATTTTTTCAAAATGATCTCCCCTTCCCGGTCGGTAAATATCTCCAGCGGATCGCTTTCCCGGATCCGCAAGGTCCTGCGGATCTCCTTGGGTATCACGATCCTGCCCAGATCGTCTATTCTGCGGACAATTCCTGTTGCTTTCATATGAAAAATTCCTCCATTTATCAGATTTCGTACCGCCCACAGGGCTTTCCTCTAAAAGGCGCCCTTATGGGAATGATACTATTATCTGTAAATGGAGGATTTTTATACCTACATATTATTTGCTCATGGCCAACAGTTTTTCCCGCATCTCGTCTTCGATCCTGCGCAGCTCGATCTCCGCATTCTTGCGCTTCTCCCTGCCGTCCTCCTGGATCTTCATCACCTCGTCCAGGGTGCTGATCAGGGTCTGGTTGGTGGCCTGGAGGGTTTCGATATCCACGATGCCCCTCTCGGATTCCTTGGCGGTTTCGACGGTGGCGATCTTCAGGGTCTCCGCATTTTTCTTCAAAAGCTCGTTAGTCATGTCGGACACCGATCTCTGGGCCCTGGCCGCCTCCGTGGAATGGCTCAGCCCGATGGCGATGACCATCTGGCTCTTCCAGAGAGGGATGGTGTTCACCAGGGTGGACTGGATCTTGTCGGACATCATGGTGTCGTTGTTCTGAATCAGGCGGATCTGAGGGGCCATCTGCAGGGAAATGGTCCTGGTCAAATCCAGGTCGTACAGCTTCTTCTCGAAGCGGTTGCACATTTCCGCATAGTCTCTGGCAGCCTGAGTATCCTCCGGCAGCCCGCTCTTTTGGGCCTTGTCCAGAAGTTCCGGCAGCTCCACCTCTCTGGCGGTCTTGAGCTTCTGCTTTCCGGCCAGGATGTACATGGACAGTTCCTTGAAATAATTCAGGTTCAGCTCATACATTTTGTCCAGCATGGCCACGTCCTTGAGCAGGGTGATCTGATGCTGCTCCAAGGCCGTGCTGATCTTGTTGACGTTCACCTCGGCCTTGTCATACTTGGCCTTCATGTTGGCCAGCTTGTTGGTGTTCTTTTTAAACAGGCCCAGGAATCCTTTGTCATCCTCGTCCTCATCGAACTCCCGCAGCTGGGCCACCACCTGGGTCAGCATCTCCCCCACTTCGCCCATGTCCTTGGTGCGCACGTTGTTCAAAGCGGTTTCGGAGAAATCCGCTATCTTTTTCTGGCTCCCTGCGCCGTACTGCAGGATCATCTGGGTGTTGTGCAGATCGATCTGGGCGGCGAAATCATCCACCATCTTCTGCTCCTCCGGGGTCAGCTCCACCTCCGGCACTTCCGGCTTTGCCTCCTCCGCAGGGGCCGCCGCAGGCACTTGTGGCTTTGTCTCCGGAAAGGGCTCAAAGGTCAGGGTCGGGGCTTCCTTCAACATCTCATCCAAATCACTCATTTTTTCGTAACCTCCTACATTTCGTTGTTTTCGTATCGATTTATCTCGTCACTTTCTCGAACTCTCCGGTCTTGGCCAGTCCCTCCCGGGCCAGCATGGTCTGCAGCACCTGGGCGTCCGTAGTGGCATCGAAGACCGAATCCCGGAACAACTTGTTCAAAAGCTCCGCAAAAGCCTGGTTGATGGTATCCAGCGTCTTCTCGATCTCCTCCTTGGCCTGGACGATGTCCTCCCCCGGCACGCTGACGCTGTCAAAATCCTCATAGGCTTCCACCAGCTTCAGGGTGGTGGGCAGATAGTAATTCATGAATTTCTGCATCTGGGATTTCTGCTCGGGATGTTCCCTCACTCTCTGGAAGATCTCCTTCAACAGATTCTCCAGCTGAAACAGCTTGGCCGAAATCACTTCGCCCTCTATGTTGTCATTCATGTCCCGAAGCTTTCGGATGCAGTCCTGGCCTTCCCGAATCATGGCGGCCAGTTCCGGGTCCTCCGGTTCCGCTTCCCGGGCGATGAAGTCGCCGCCTGGAACTGCGCCTTGGGCGCCCTGAGCGCTTCCAGCGGACTGCCAGGCAGTTCTTCTGCCGCCCTGGACGGCGCTGGAATCCTGCCAGCCGCCCTCGGTCCGTCCGCCTTCGGTTCCCTGCTGTCCCGGGCCCATCCCATCGGCCCGGCTTTCCCTTATGTCTTCCCCGGGAACCGCCTGACCAGAACGCTTCGCCTGCATCCGGGCCACCTTCTCTTCCATCTCCCTGGCTTTTCTCTCCTTCTGAATGGCCAGATACTGGCGATAAGTGGCATCGTCCAGCATGAGACAGGCTTCCTCCTGATCCAGGTGTCCCTCCGGGAACATTCCCGCTTTCAGCATCTTTTTCACGTCCTTCAGGACGAATTTCTCGCTCTTGCCCGTGTGCAGCGCCAGATCGGAAATGTTAATGTACGGATTGTTGCCGCACAGCTGCACATAACGGTTGGCCCTTTTCAGGCGTTCGCTCTTTCCGCAGCCCAGATTGATCATGCAGATAAAAAGAAGCAGAAAAGGGAGCAGGACGCACAGGGCGATCAGCAGGCCCTGCAGGCCTCCCGTCGCCAGAAGCGTGAGTCCCAGCACCAGGATGGCCAACGCCATGACGCCCGTGCCGATTCCACCGAACACCGTAAACAACACGCCGGAAACTTTGCCTACCTGACGCATCTTGATCCGATTCGCAATCTTCCTGACGAAGGGAACCCGCTCCGTTCCGGAGGGATTGCCGTTTCTCGGCTGAGCATCGCCATAAAATTGCTGTCCCGGCTGACCGGCCTGCCCGGCACGAAAACCGCCTCTTACGTTTCCTCCATTTTCCTCCGCCCTATAAGCGCCGCCTTGACCGCTGCTCCCGGCCTGGTATGCACCGCCGCCCTGGCCTCCATTCCTAGCCTGGTATGCTCTATTGCCCTGACCATTCCCAGCCTGATATGCGCCGCCTTGGCCTCCATTCCCGGTCCGATATGCGCCGCCTTGGCCGCTCCCGGCTTGGTATGCGCCTCCCTGGCCGCCATTTCCGGCTTGGTATGCGCCGCCCTGCCCGCCGCTTCCTCCTGCATTCCCATATTCTTCCGGCCCTGACCGGGACTGATAGACTCCGGCGTCACGGTTTCCGTTCCCACCCCCCTGATAAGCGCCGGTGGTCTGCTGCCGCAACTCCTCCAGGGCAGAATTCACCGTGCCGGACACCACGTCCCCCAGCTGCTGGAAATCTCCCGTCTGCAGGGAATAATTCACGGCGTCCCTGATCTGAACCCCTATATTTTTCCAATTAAAATCGCTCATCCCGCACCTCGAACCTCATTTCCGGAACCGCTCCCCCGGCTTGTCCGTTCCGGTTCTCGAATCAATCCTATTTTATCAGAAAATACAACAGAATACAATAAACTGCGGGGAAAATTATTGCAGGATCCGCAGACATTTCTTCATTTCCCCCAGCAAATCCTCCGTCAGCTCCAACAGCTTTTCCCCGTCCTTCTCCGCCAGGCCCGTCTTCTTATAGCGATAGGTCAAAAAAGGCGTGCCGTAGGCCGTGAATTTCAAGTCTTCCCCGTATTTGCGCAAAAGCGTGGGAATACCGGACGGATCCACGGCCGCATCGGGCCGAAACTGCAGGGCGATGCGTTCATTTTTGCCCTTCACCTCAGAAAGATAAAGGCTGTGGGCCGCCACCCGGATCAGGGCGATGCGCAGCAAATTGTCCACGGACTGGGGGATGGCCCCAAACCGGTCCAGGAGCTCGTCCCGCATATCGTCCCTCTCCCGCTCGTTTTCTATCCCTGCGATCCGTTTATAGATATCCAGCTTCTGCACCTCGTTGACAATGTACTCAGGCGGGATAAAGGCGTCCACATCCAGATCCACCGTAGTGGTGAAATCCGGGGTTCCGGAGATTCCCTTGACCTTCTCCACCGCCTCGTTCAGCATCTTGCAATACAGATCATAACCCACGGCTGCCATGTGCCCGTGCTGACGCACTCCCAGGAGGTTGCCCGCCCCCCGGATCTCCAGGTCCCGCATGGCGATCTTGAAGCCGCTGCCCAGCTCCGTGAATTCCCGGATGGCCGCCAGACGCTTTTCCGCCACCTCCTTGAGCAGTTTATCACGCTTGTACATAAGAAAGGCGTAGGCGTTGCGACTGGAGCGGCCCACCCGGCCCCGCAGCTGGTAGAGCTGGGAAAGCCCCATCTGATCCGAGTCATGAATGATCATGGTGTTCACGTTGGGGATGTCCAGGCCCGTTTCGATGATGGTGGTGGACACCAGCACGTCGATTTCCCCGTTGACGAAGTCGAACATGATGCGCTCCAGTTCGCTCTCCTTCATCTGCCCGTGGGCATAGGCCACATTGGCCTCCGGCACCAGTTTGGAGATTTGGGCAGCGACATCCGCAATATTGTTGACCCGATTGTATACATAATACACCTGTCCGTTCCGGGCCAGCTCCCTGGAAATGGCCTCCCGCACCAATTCCTCGTTGTACTCGCACACGAAGGTCTGGATGGGATGCCGGTCCCCCGGCGCTTCCTCCAGCACGCTCATGTCCCGGATGCCCACCAGGCTCATGTGCAGGGTCCTGGGAATGGGGGTGGCCGTCAGGGTCAGCACGTCCACGTTTTCCTTCAGCTTCTTGATCTTTTCCTTGTGAGTCACTCCGAAACGCTGCTCCTCATCGATGATGAGCAGTCCCAGATCCTTGTATTTCATGTCATCGGACAACACCCTATGGGTGCCGATGACGATATCCACCAGGCCCTTCTGCAGATCGGCGATGGTCTTCTTCTGCTGGGCCGCCGTGCGGAACCGGCTCATCAGGTCCACCCGCACCGGGAAATCCTTCATCCGCTGGACGAAGGTGGTGTAATGCTGCTGGGCCAGGATGGTGGTGGGCACCAGATAGACTACCTGTTTGCCCTCCTGCACCGCCTTGAAGGCCGCCCGAATGGCGATCTCAGTCTTGCCGTAGCCCACGTCCCCGCAGATCAGGCGGTCCATGACCTTGTGGCTTTCCATGTCCGCCTTGGTATCCGCAATGGCGGCCATCTGGTCCTCCGTTTCCTCAAAGGGGAACATTTCCTCGAATTCCCGCTGCCACACCGTGTCCGGGCCGTACTGGTAACCTTCCGCCTGCTGTCTCCTGGCATAGAGCTCCACCAGGTCCCTGGCCACCTCGTCCACCGCCGCCCTCACCCTTGTCTTGGTCTTTTCCCACTCCTTGCCTCCCAATTTATTCAGCTTGGGAGCCTTGGCGGCGTCCACGGAGGCGTATTTCTGGATCACATCCAGACCGGTGGCCAGTATGTACAGGATCCCCCCGTCCTGGTATTCCAGCTTCAGGTAATCCTTGACGACGCCCTCCACCTCCACCTTCTCAATTCCTCTGTAAATCCCCAGGCCGTGGCTTTCGTGCACCACGTAATCCCCCACGCTCAGTTCGTTGAAGTCATTGATCTTCGCCCCTTCGTTGAATTTCCGGCGGCGCTTCTTTTTTTTCTCCCCGCCAAAAATGTCGGACTCGGCGATCACCACGAATTTCAAGAAGGGATATTCAAACCCCTTTCGGACATGGCCGTAATAGGTCAGCACTTCCCCGGGCAGCACCTCTCTGTAAGGATCCTCGGAATAGACCGCCGAAAGCTCGTTGTCCCGAAGATCCTCCGCCAGCCTCTTGGCCCTGGTCCTGGAACCGGACAGCAGCAACACCCGATAGCCCTTGCGTTTATAAACCTTCAAATCCTTCACCAGGGATTCAAAGCTATTATTATAGGAAGCGATGCTTCTAGTCTCCAGGTCGAACCGCCTCTCCGTGCGAAACAAGGCACTGCGGCCCTCCATGGAGGAAAGCATCACCGCCGGAGACTTCTGCAGGCTTGCGGCCACCTCCTCCCCGCCGTAAAGCACGTTCCGCTGTCCCGGAAGCAGATATCCCTTTTCCGCCCGGGCCTCCATGCTTTCCCGGAATTCCAGCTCCACGGCCTGGGCCTGTTCCTGAATCCTGGTGGGCTCTTCCAGGAAAAAGACAAGGCTCTCTTCTTCCTCTGCCAGGATTTGGGGCAGACTCACCGTATTTTCATAAAAATAGGGAAGATAACTCTCCAGGTTCACGGAGGAACGCAGTTCCAACAACTGTTCCCGCAGTTCCCGGACCTGTCCGGCGATTCTGGAAGCCTCTTCCGGCCTGTGGGCTTCCCGGAAAATTTTCTCCTGTCCCGCCGCCTCCCGCTCCAGCTTCTGCAGCCCCTTCCGGATCTCTTCCTCCGTCAGGACGAATTCCGCCGCAGGATAGATGGAGAAGCTCTCCAGTTCCTCTATAGAACGCTGGCTCAAAATATCGAAGGAACGGATGGAATCCACCTCGTCCCCCCACAGCTCCAGACGGACGGGGTTCTCTTCGGTCAGATCGAAAATATCGACGATCCCGCCCCGAATGGCGAACTGCCCCGGGGCCTCCACCTGGTAGCTTTTCTCATATCCCAGATCCACCAGCTTCCTGGCCAGCGCACCCTCGTCCAGTTCCGTCCCCCGCTCCAGGCGGATCACGTTCTCCGGCTTCCACGGCACCTGGGGCGTCATCAGCGCCGCAAAGGTGGTGACGATGGTCAGAGGCTTGTGCTCCCCGATCCTCTTGAGGACCCGCACCCTCTCCCTGGTCAGCTGGTTGCCGTGAATGTCCGCCTGAAAAAAAATCAGATCCTTGGCGGGGTACAGGAGCGTGTTCCGGTCATAAAATTGATATTCCTCAAAAATTTCCCGGGCCCGCAGGTCGCTGTAGGTGACAATGACCTTGGCCTTCAGCCCTTCCGACAGCCCGTAGATCAAATGCAGCTTCTGGGAATCCGCACAGCCCGTCACCGAAATGGGCGTGCGTTTTTTGCGGATGGCATCCTTCATTTCTCCAAATTCCGCCAGCTCCTTCAGGGGAGCGAGTAGTGCCTGCATAATCTGTCTCCTTTTCCTTCACCTTTTTCCGTTCTGCAGCCGCCCTCATTCACAACTGCTTCTACGGCGGCAATCCCTGCCCGTGAGACGCCCTCATATACGGCCTTCTTCACTACGGTTATCTTCACGGCAGCAATTCTGAGTCTGCGGAGGCCTCACTCATTCAAGAAGAGGCGTTTTTATGGTTGAAGCGGTTCATGGCCGCCTCCGGCCCCTCGGCCAGGATGGTGCGAACTGCGCTCGCCGCTTCCTCCGCCGCCTCGTCCATGGCCTTTCGTTCCATCTGGGTGAAATGCCCCAGCACATAATGGATCATGTCGTAGTGTTCCGGCATCCTCCCCACTCCCATGCGGATCCGAAGGAACTCGTCGCCGCCCAGGTTGGCGATGATGTTTTTCAGGCCGTTGTGCCCGCCGGCGCTCCCTTTTTTCCGGATCCGGATCTGCCCCAGATCCAGGTTCACGTCGTCGGAAACCACGATGAGTTCCCGGGCCGGGTCGATCTTGTAGAAATTCACCAGTTCCCGCACGCTCTCTCCGCTCAGGTTCATGTAGGTCTGGGGCTTGGCCAGGAGGACGCTTTCCCCGGCGATCACGCCCTTGCCCAGAATGGCCTTGTATTTCTTTTCCAACACCCGGATGCCCTCCTTGGCCGCCAGGGCGTCGATCACGTCAAAGCCCACGTTATGCCTGGTATTCTCATATTCCCGGGTGGGATTCCCGAGGCCGACGATGATGTACATAGTTGTCTCCTTTTCCAACGCTTTCGCAAAATCTTGCAGTAAAAACATTCGGTATTCGCCAAAAACAACACAACCAAAATCTACGCAATAAAAAAGCAACACAATACGGCCGCCACAGTCCAACCCGAGGGTATCGGCCGCAGCAGCTTTTCTCTTTCAGCCCTTCGCTTTCAACAGTTATGGTATGATTCAAGCTTCAAAAATGATTCCGGATTGTTACGCTGCTTCGCAGCTCCCACAATCCTTAATCATAGTATAAACAAGTTGCGAAAAATAATCAAGCTGAACAACAAGAAAACCGGAGAAGTTCCCAGCTTCTCCGGTCCGTATTCTGCCTGATGTCTCTCGTATGTTGATCGGCCCTCGCCCGATTCGGCGGCGCCGCCGATTTTTTGTAACCCGCCAGCCTTACATTATCTCATCCGGTTCGTCCAACGCTTTTTCGTAGTGCTCCAGAATGATCTTCTGGATGCTTTCCCTAGTGGATGAGTTGATTGGATGAGCGATATCCCTATACTCTCCATCAGTAGCTTTTTTGCTAGGCATGGCAATAAACAAGCCCTTTTCACCCTCGATCACCTTGATATCATGAACGACGAATTCATCATCCAACGTGATCGACACAATAGCCTTCATCTTACCCTCTTTCGCGATCTTGCGAACTCTAACATCTGTAATCTGCATTCGTTTGACCCCCATGTAACTATTTTTCTAGTATCCATCGGAGGGTATGGTAAGACCTTGATACCTCCGGCGATTACTATTCTTACAGTAAACTACAACTGCGTCAGTCGACTATCCCGAAAATTATGTCAAATCGTGCTAGTCTGTTTTGGAGGTACGACTGAACTATTGTTTTAAATTGTTATTAGGACATTTGTTAGAACACTTTTTTTACATCACATATCTTACGTTCTTTTCAATGACGACTCTCACGCCGTCTTCCCCTACGTAGCGGGAGTTGGCGCGGATGGTATCGCGGCTTTCCACGATACAGTTCTCAATGTACGTGTTATCTCCGATATAAACGTCATTCAGGATAATGGAGTTCTTGACCACACAATTGTTGCCGATATAGCTCTTCTTGAAAATCACGGAATTCTCCACCGTACCATTGATAATGCAGCCACTGGAGATCAGGCTGTTTTTGATGCTTGCCCCGACGTTGTACTTTGCAGGAGGCAGATCATCCACTTTGGAGTAGATGTCCGGATACTGCTTGAAGAAATAGTTCCGCACCTCGGGCTTCAGAAAGTCCATGTTGGTCTGGTAATAATCCTCCACCGATGCGATATTCCTCCAATAGTCTGTGATCTTATAGCCGTAAATGCGCTTCAGGTCCTTGTAGCGTACCAGGATATCCCTGACAAAATCATATCTGTCTTCTTCCGCACATTTCTCGATCATTTCGATGAGCTGACGGCGGCGGATCACGTAAATACCACAAGAAATGGTATTGGTCTTGGCGTGCAGAGGTTTTTCTTCAAAATCCTCCACCCGCATGTTGCTGTCCAGGCGGACTGCGCCATATCGCTCCACACTGAAATCAGGCTCCACATCCCGGCATACCACCGTGATGTCCGCCCTCTTCTCAATGTGATACTCCAGCACTGCATTAAAATCCAGCTTATAGACACAATCGCCGGATGCAATGACGACGTAGGGCTCATGGCTGCTTTTCAGGAAAGACAGGTTCTGCCAGATGGCGTCCGCCGTCCCCCGATACCAGTTACTATTCTCTGCTGTCACGGCAGGCGTGAACACATATAAGCCGCCCTGTTTGCGCCCGAAATCCCACCATTTGGAAGAGCTTAAATGCTCGTTCAGGCTTCTGGCGTTGTACTGCGTGAACACACCCACTTTGGAGATATGAGAATTGGACATGTTGCTCAGGGTGAAATCAATCCCCCTATAGCTCCCCGCCACGGGCATCGCACAAATCGCCCGCTTGCGGGAAAGTTCCCCCATTCTGTGGCTGTTGCCGCCAGCTAGGATAATGCCAATCGCTCTCAATGTGTCTCACCTGCCTTAATGATTGTTTTGCCGCTGGCAAGAACGCCGCCCTCATAATCTGACTGACTCGTTGCGCCGAAGATGACCGTGTTCTTGCCTACACTGATTCCGTCCGGAATAATGCTCTTTTCCCCTATTGTCACCAGGCTCTGATTGTAAATGTGCGGCGCCAGTTCGTTCTCGGTCTCTTCCCCCACGCCCAAAAGGACATGGTCCCCGACCCGCACGTTCTCGGCGATGATCGCCTTGTTCACTTCACAGCCCTCTCCAATAGAGGTTTGGTTCATAATGATGGAGTCCCTGACAATGGTTCCCTTTCCGATGATCACGCCGCAGCCGATTACTGAATTGTAAACCTCTCCGTAAATCTCGGAACCTTCCCCGATGATGCATCTCTCTACACGGCTGGAGTCCGATACATATTGGGGCGGCAGTATCTCGCTCTTGGTGTAGATCTTCCAGTATTCTTCATACAGATTGAATTCCGGAACAAGATCGATCAGCTCCATATTGGCCTCCCAATAGGAGCTCAAGGTTCCCACATCCTTCCAGTAACCGGTAAATTCGTAAGCGTAGAGAGGGGCCCGCCTGTCATGACAATAAGGAATGACATGCTTGCCGAAATCCAGAGCCGGCTGATCCGCCATGGCAACCAGGGCTTCCTTCAAGGTCTTCCAGTTGAAGATATAAATCCCCATGCTGGCCAGATTGCTCCTGGGATGCTCCGGCTTTTCCTCGAACTCCGTGATCCGACTGTCCTCATCGGTAATCATGATGCCAAACCGTCCTGCTTCTTCGATGGGAACCGGCATGACCGCAATGGTGACCTCTGCGCCTTTTGCCTTGTGGAAATCCAACATCAGTTCATAATCCATCTTGTAGATATGATCCCCTGAAAGGATCAAGACATAATCGGGGTGATAGCTTTCCATGTAATCAAGATTCTGGTAGATGGCGTTGGCTGTCCCGGTATACCATTCACTGTTCTCGCTTTTCTCATAAGGCGGAAGAACCGTCACGCCCCCGATATTGCGATCCAGATCCCAGGGAATCCCGATGCCGATGTGCGTATTCAGCCGAAGGGGCTGATACTGCGTAAGCACGCCGACCGTATCCACTCCCGAATTAATGCAGTTGGAAAGAGGAAAATCAATAATGCGGTATTTCCCTCCGAAGGACACTGCAGGCTTGGCAACCTTGGAAGTGAGCACCCCCAGACGGCTACCCTGACCGCCAGCCAACAGCATGGCAATCATTTCTTTCTTGACCATTTCTATCACCTCAATTAATAGTACCCCCATTATAACACATCATCTGGAGAAAGTGAATATGAATCCCTGAAAAAAAAGTGGCTTTTTCCCAGATTCGGCGAAAATATTTATATAATTCTCAACATTCTTAGCATTTTTTTGTCAATTTTTGCATTGGGGGGATGGGAGAAACTATCGCCTCATTCGCAAAACCCGTGCTTGCGCACTCCCGCATCTGCTGCGCAGCT
Organism: uncultured Acetatifactor sp.; assembly: GCA_947625675.1. Taxonomy (GTDB): domain Bacteria; phylum Bacillota; class Clostridia; order Lachnospirales; family Lachnospiraceae; genus Acetatifactor. The sequence continues at coordinate 6,376 of CANQPH010000042.1, read as the reverse complement.
GCGTTTTGCTCATTAAGGGGTGGGTTGCCAATCCGTGCGCCGCTTCCTATATTGTCATAATATTTTCAATAAAATGTCAAAAGGGTCTGCCGCCGCAGGCGGCATAGACCTTCTGCGTGACAAAGCGTGAGGGAAAGCTAGCTTTCCCTCATCGCTTTGTCACGCAGAAGGCTCACATCACCTTGTGATGTGAGCCCTTTTGACCATCGCATCAGACAAATTCAAAATTTCGCCTCGGATTGCAACCGCATGGAGGAATTTTTTTAAAAGTATTTGTTTTTTCTTGAAATATGTATATAATGTAGGGGAAGGTTTTTCATTCATGTCAACAAGTTAGGAAGTGCAGATATGTATACCATCGATTTTCATCATCCGTGCCGAATCCATTTCGTGGGCATCGGCGGCATCAGCATGAGCGGGCTGGCGGAGATTCTGAAGGAGGCCGGTTTCCAGGTGTCCGGGTCGGACCGGAACCGAAGCGAGACCACCGACGCCCTGGAGCGCAAGGGAATCCAGGTTCAGATCGGCCAGCGGGCCTCCAATATCACCCAAGACATTGACTGCGTGGTCTTTACCAGCGCCATCCGGGAAGACAACCCGGAATGGATTGCGACAAAGGAGCTGGGCATTCCCTCCCTGACCAGGGGGGAGCTTCTGGGACAGCTGATGCGGAATTACGAGATCCCCATAGCTGTCAGCGGCACTCACGGCAAGACTACCACCACCTCCATGATCAGCGAGATCCTGCTGCAGGCGGACACTGATCCCACCCTTTCCATCGGCGGGATCCTAAAATCCATCGGTGCCAACGTGCGGGTGGGAGGTTCCAAATATTTTGTTGCGGAGGCCTGTGAATATACCAACAGTTTCCTGGACTTCTTTCCCAAAATCGGCGTCATCCTGAACGTGGAAGAGGATCATCTGGATTTCTTCAAAGATCTGGAGGACATCCGCCATTCCTTCCATCGGTTCGCCCAGCTGCTGCCAGAGGACGGAACGCTGATCATCAACGGGGAAATCCCCCGGGTGGAGGAACTGACCGCCGGGCTGTCCTGCCGGGTCCTCACCTATGGCATGCATCCCGGCCAGGATTACTACCCTTCGGATATCTCCTATGATGAATATGACCGGCCTCATTTCCTCCTGCACGGTCCGGATGGCTCCTGCCGGGAGTTCCAACTGCAGGTGCCGGGGGACCACAACGTGAGCAACGCCGTGGCCTCCATCATGGTGGCCGATCTGTTGGGCATTTCCTCGGAGACGGCCGGAAAAGCCCTTGCAGGCTTTACCGGGACCAGCAGACGCTTTGAATATAAGGGATCCATCGGCGGCGTCACCGTCATCGATGATTACGCCCATCACCCCACGGAAATCGCCGCCACCCTGACGGCCGCCAGGAATTATCCTCACAAGTCCCTGTGGTGCGTGTTCCAGCCCCATACCTATACCCGCACCGCCGCTTTCCTGCAGGAATTCGCCCAGGCCCTGAGCCTGGCCGACAAAGTGGTGCTGGCGGAAATTTATGCCGCCAGGGAACAGAACACCCTCGGCATCAGTTCCGATCAAATCCGGGCGGAGCTGGAGAAGCTTGGAACGGAAGCTTACTATTTTCCTACCTTCGATGAGATAGAAAATTTCCTGTTGGAAAATTGCATAAACGGTGATCTGTTGATAACTATGGGGGCCGGGGACGTGCATAAAATCGGGGAAACCCTCCTGGGAATTTAACTTATCCACATATCCACAGCCGATGGTCTTTCAAAAAGAAAGACTCGGCTGTGGATTTTTTCCCAGAACCTGTGGAAAACTTTTTTGTCGAAAACTGTCATGAAACGCCGTCCTTCTCCTTGTTTTGATGGTTCTGGCAGGATTTTATCCACACTATCCACAGATTCCACAATTTGTCCCCTTCCCGGAAGCCCTTTTTATTTCTGGCATTTTTCCCATTTTCTTTTTCCAAAGGATGTGCTATACTGACCTCACGATGCTTAACGGGGAGGGACAAAACGATATGGCGCGCTTGACGATTTACAAAGACAATGACCAGGGTTCCACAGTGGTGTCCAACTACTTTATTGATCACTATATGAAGGATGCCAATGATGCGCAGCTGAAGGTCTATTTTTATTTGCTGAGGATGCTGAACGCCAATGCAGCCATTTCCGTTTCCGACATTGCGGACAAGTTCAACCATACGGAGCGGGACGTCATGCGGGCCCTCCGCTATTGGGAGGAGAAGCAGCTCTTGAACCTGGACTTCGATGGGGAGGAAAACCTGGTGGGCATCCACTTGAAGGAACTGGGCCGCAAGCGCTCTGGGGAAACCGTCGCCGCTGACAGGTCTGCCTCCGGAACTGGGAGCAGAACCGCTCAGATCAGGACTGTTGCCGAACCGGCAGGAACCGGGAAGGCGGCTTTCGAGGCGACCGGCAGGGATGCGGCGGCTTTCGAGGCAGTGGCTTTTGGAGCGACCGACAAGAGGGCAACAGCTTTCGAGGCGACCGGCAGGGACGCGGCGGCCTTCGGAACAGCGGCTTTTGGATCGACTGACAAGAGGGCAACTGCTTTCGAGACGGCCGGCAGGGATGCGGCAGCTTTCGGAACGACTGATAAGGAAACGGCATCCGCACCGAATTCCACGGTTGCGGACAACCCCTTCCAGAAACCGGTCTATACGGCGGAACAGCTGCGGGAGTTCAAAAGCCGCCAGGAAACGGCCCAGCTTTTGTTCATCGCCCAGTCCTACATCGGCAAGCCTCTGACCCCCAGCGAGATCAAATCCGTCCTGTTTTTCATGGACGGACTCCACTTCTCGGAGGATCTGGTGGATTACCTGATCCAATATTGTGTGGACCGTGGCAAAAAGGATTTCAAATATATAGAAAAAGTAGCGATTCGATGGGCGGAGCAGGGGATCACCACCCCCAGGCAGGCCCAGAAATACTCCACCCGGTATGACAAGAACGTATACGCCATCATGAACCAGCTGGGAAAAAGCAACTCTCCCACGGACAAGGAGATGGAGTTCATCAACCGTTGGATCAATGAATACGGCTTTACCAACGATATCATCTTCGAGGCCTGTGAGCGCACCGTGCTGGCCACGGACAAACACCGCTTTGAATATGCGGACAGCATACTGAGCAGCTGGCGGAAGGAAAACGTCCATCGGAAATCCGACATTCTGCGGATCGACGAGCTCTACCAGCAGAGACGCAAGGCTTCCTCCAAGCCCTCAGGCAATAAATTCAATCAGTTCAAGCAGAACGACTATGATTTTGCATCGCTGGAAGACGATATCGTAAGCAACTGAATGCCCTGGGCAGGGCCGCCGAAAAAGGCGGCGGTTCACGGTTGCCATTTGCGGCAACGAATCATACACTCTGACAAGGAGACGCACCCGTGGCACTGACCAATGAACAGTATGAAGCCATCATGAAGGGCTATGAGGCCGCCCGGACCCGCAACCGCCACCTCCTGGAGGAACGGCGGAATCGGGTCTATTTGCGTTTGCCGGAATATGAAGAGTTGGAGAACTCCGTGGGAAAAATTTCCGTATCCTATGGCAAGCGCCTTCTGGAAGGCGCGGAAGGAGCCGCCGAAGAACTGCACGAGGCTTTGGAATCCTTACGGGAACGCAAAAAAGCCCTTTTGTCATCGGCGGGTTTCCCGGAGGATTATCTGGAACCCATCTACGATTGCCCCGATTGCAGGGATACCGGCTTCCTGCCGGAAGAGGGGCGCAAGTGCCACTGTTTCCGGGACCAGGAGATCAACCTGCTCTACGAGCAGTCCAACATTCGGGAAATGATCCGCAAGGAAAACTTTTCCACCCTTTCCTTCGACTACTACGAAGGGGATCACCGGAAACGGTTTCAGGAAGCCGTCAGAATCAGCCTGGATTTCGTGGAAAATTTTACAAAAGACTACCAAAATCTTTTCTTTTATGGTACAGTAGGAGTGGGGAAAAGCTTTCTAACGGGATGCATCGCCCAGGAGCTTCTCCAGAAAGGTCATTCCGTGATCTACTTCAGTTCTTCCGGGCTTTTCGACATTCTCGCCCGGTATTCCTTCGACTCCAGATCGAAGGATTCGCTCTATCGGTTCTATGAGGATCTGTACCAATGTGACTTGATTATTATTGATGATCTGGGCACAGAGGTGACCAACACCTTCGTGACCTCGCAGCTGTTCGCCTGTCTGAACGAGCGGGCGCTGCGCCGTAAGTCTACCATTATCTCCACGAACTTGAATCTTGAGGAGCTACGGGACAGATATTCAGACAGAATTTTCTCAAGAATTACCAGCGGCTTCACCGTGTGCAAGCTGACTGGGCCGGACATCAGGCTTTACAAAAAACGTATGCGAAAGTGAGGATATGTAATGGCAACCCGCGAAGAAAAGCGTAATTTGGAAACGATCCCGGTAGGGTCCCTGGGCATCATCGCCCTGGAGAGCTGTCAGCCCATTGCGGAAAAAATCGATCAGTACCTCGTGAGATGGAGGACGGAAAGGGAACATGAACACAAGGACTCCCTGGCCTTTTCCGGCTACCAGCGCCCTTCCTATTTGATGGGGGCGAAAGTGCCCCGTTTCGGTTCCGGAGAAGCCAAGGGCATGATCCTGGAATCGGCCAGGGGATTCGACCTGTACCTGCTGGTGGACGTATGCAACTACAGCCTGACCTATTCCCTCTGCGGGCACACCAACCGGATGTCCCCGGATGATCATTATCAGGACCTGAAAAGAGTGATCTCCGCCGTGGGCGGCAAGGCGAGGAGAATCACGGTGATCATGCCTTTCCTATATGAAAGCCGCCAGCACAAGAGAAGCAGCCGGGAATCCCTGGACTGCGCCCTGGCCCTGCAGGAGCTGGTGCGCATGGGCGTGGACAACATTATCACCTTTGACGCCCACGATCCCAGAGTGCAGAACGCCATCCCCCTGAACGGCTTCGAAACGGTGCGGCCCGCCTACCAGTTCATCAAGGGACTCCTTCGACATGTAAAAGGCCTGGAGCTGGATTCCGATCACATGATGGTGATCAGCCCGGACGAGGGCGGCATGAGCAGGGCCATCTATATCGCCAACGTGCTGGGGCTGGACATGGGCATGTTCTACAAGCGCCGGGATTATACAAAGGTCGTGAAAGGCCGGAATCCCATCGTGGCCCATGAATTCCTGGGGAGCAGCGTGGAAGGCAAGGACATGATCGTCATAGACGACATGATCTCCTCCGGCGATAGCGTGCTGGAGGTGGCCACGGAGCTGAAGAAGCGCAAGGCGAACCGCATCTTCGTCTTCTCCACCTTCGGACTGTTCACCAACGGTCTCGCCAAATTTGACGCCGCCTACGAACAGGGAATCATCACCCGGGTGCTGACCACCAACCTGGTCTACCAGACCCCGGAACTTCTGCAGCGGGAATGGTACATCAACTGCGACATGAGCAAATACATCGCCTACATCATCGACACCTTGAACCACGACTCTTCCATCAGCGACCTGCTCAATCCCAGCGAGAGGATCCAGAGCATCGTGGCCAGGTACAAGAACGGGGAACTGCAGGACTGAGATAGAACGGCTGCCGAATGGGAGCTTAACGCAGAAACAGCCATACTCGAAAATCAATTCGGGTATGGCTTGTTGATTTTCTGTTGCCAAAATGTTGCCATATTTTACGCCGTATTTACAATTTCTGAGCAAACAAGTATCATACGAGTATCACAGATTTTCTCCTTGCCTGCCATATCTACATGATGCTAGCATCATGTAATGATTACACTCCCCGGCTGGACAACGGTATCATCCAGTATATTCCGGTACTCGAATCTTCAAAACAATAATAATGCGGTCTGTTCCCCGCTTTATTTCCTTTCAGATATGGATCTGACATATCATCAAAAAACTTATCTTTATTCGATTTCAGTCGTTCCAGACGGTTCATTCGTCCTCACCGCCTTCCACATCATATTCCGCTTATGTGTGAAACTGATTTCCATGAACGCTTCTATCGGAAAAACGGTAGCCACCGGCAATCGTTTTTGTGAAATTATCAATCCTATATCATCCGTCTGTTCAAAATCGATAGCCATGGCTACCGATTCGTTTTCTGACAAAAGTTGTGCATCGCATGACGCCCCGGCACTTTTTCCGCTTTCAGCAGCAGGGATCCCGAGCCACAGGCAGGATCGATGTTCTTTGCGATTTTGATACAAAGAAAACCTATCTCAATCCATTTGCCAAAACCCATGAGTAAAACATCTCTTTGGGAGGTTTTATGTACTCGTAATCCAACCGGGAAGGCGTAGTTTCAATTATTTTTATAGCCTGTTCAAGTACTTCCCTGATCGACTTTCCGGCAATATCGATTTCT
>CANQPH010000041.1 GCA_947625675.1 uncultured Acetatifactor sp. | reverse complement strand
AAATAAGCGTAGTTATACGAAGTTATGGTTGTTAAGCCTCTGTCGCAGAAATGCCGAAAAGTGGCGTAAAATCAAGGAAAATAAGCATTTTCAAGGAGTTTCAGATATATGATAAAAGTACTTTTTATCTGCCACGGCAACATTTGCCGTTCCCCCATGGCGGAATTCATTTTCAAGGACATGGTGTCCAAAGCTGGTCTCTCTTCTTATTTTACGATTTCCTCTGCCGCCACCAGTACGGAGGAAATCTGGAACGGAGTGGGCAACCCGGTTTATCCGCCCGCCAGGGCGAAGCTTGCCGCCCACGGCATCAGCTGCGCCGGAAAGCGGGCCCGCCAGATGACCAGGGCGGACTATAGGGAATATGACTATCTCATCGGCATGGATGCCTGGAATATCCGCAATATGATTCACATTGCGGGAGGGGATCCTCAGCATAAGATTTTCCGGTTGCTGGATTTGACTGCCCATCCCAGGGACATTGCGGATCCCTGGTACACCGGGGACTTTGATGAAACTTATGACGACTTGATGGAAGGGTGCGAAGCCTTGCTGGAAAAGCTGAGGAGGGAAATCAAGAAGAAAAGCTGAAAACGAAAGGAGGGCACCCCATGGAGGCCGCAGTGATCTTCGACATGGACGGCACTTTGATCGATACGGAAAAATATTATCGGGTTTTTTGGCCCAGGGCTCTGGCGCAGTTCGGTTATCACATGACGGACGAGCAGGCCCTTTATATGCGCAGTCTGGGACGGCCCTTCGCTCCGGCCAAGCTGAAGGAATGGTTCGGGCCGGAACTGGATTATGCGGCGGTCCGCAGCTGCCGTAAGCGTTTGATGGAGGATTATCTGGAAAAAGTGGGCATTGATTTGAAGCCCGGTGCCCTGGAGCTTCTTGGAGCGCTGCAGGAGCATCATGTTCAGACCGCCATTGCCACGGCCAGCGACAGGGAGCGCACTGTCAAGTATCTGGGGAACCTGGGGCTTCTTCCCTATTTTTCCCGGATTATCTGCGCCACCCAGGTGAGGGAGGGCAAGCCCGCCCCGGACATTTACCTCTATGCCTGCGAGCAGCTGGGGAAAGTGCCCGGGGAGTGTTTTGCGGTGGAGGACTCCCCCAATGGCGTCCGGTCCGCCTACCGGGCGGGCTGCAAGGTCATCATGGTGCCGGATCAGACCCCACCCGATGAAGAGCTTTCCGGGCTCCTTTATGCCAAGGCAGATTGTCTGTTGGATATTTTGCCTCTGGTTCTTGCATTTTCCCCCGCACTGTGATATTCTTTTAACGAAAAAAAGAAATACGCAGGAACGAGAATCTCCGTTGTCCCGTGCGGAAAAGATGAGTGGAAAGGATAGAAAAAAGATGCATAAGAGTTTTGAAGCGATTATTTCAAAAGTAAAAGAATGCGGCATGAAGAAGGTGGCCGTGTCCGTGGCCCAGGACGAAGCGGTTCTGGAGGCCGTCAAGGAAGCCAGGAAGCAGGGCATTGCGGATGCCATTCTGGTAGGAGATGCGGGCAAGATCCGGGAGATTGCGGCTTCCATCGGTATGGATTTGGAGGGCTTTGAGATCATCGACGAGCCGGACATGATCCAGGCTTCCCTGAAGGCGGTGAAGCTGGCCCATGAGGGCAAGGCCGACATGTACATGAAGGGCGTCATCGACACCAAGAATTTCCTGAAGAGCGTGCTGGACAAGGAAGTGGGGCTGCGTACCGGAAGCCCTCTGTCCCATGTGGCGGTGTTCGAGATTCCCGGTTTTGACCGGCTGATGTTCCTGACGGACGTGGCTTTTATCCCTTATCCTACTCTGGAGGACAAGGTGCACATCATCAACAATACCATTCCGGTATGCAAGGCCTGCGGCATCGATCTTCCCAAGGTGGCTCCCCTGGCTGCGGTGGAAGTGGTGAACCCCAAGATGCAGGTTACCGTGGAGGCGGCGGAGCTGACCAGGATGAATGCGGAAGGCGAGATCACCGGCTGCGTGGTGGACGGTCCCCTTTCCCTGGATCTGGCCATCGATCCGGAGGCCGCCAGGCACAAGGGCGCCACGAACCGCAAGATTCAAGGGGATGCGGACATCCTTCTTTTCCCGGACATCGATGCGGGCAATCAGGTTTACAAGGCCATCGTACATATGGTGCCCGGCGTGAAAAACGGCTGCATCCTTACCGGAACCAAGGTGCCCGTGATCCTGACCAGCCGTTCCGATACCTTTGAGACCAAGGTCAATTCCATCGCCCTGGCCGCCGTGGTAGCGGAAGAAATGAAGAAGAACGCATAGAGCCCAGGAAGAGCATGGGATGCAATCAAACGCATGGAAATCCAGGCGAGTACATGGAGGTTCGGGCAGGAGCATAGATCCAGCCAAGCGCATGGAAGTCCAGGCAAGTATATAGAGAAAAGAGGAGATAATCATGTCAATCAAAAGTTTGATCATCAATCCGGGTTCCACCTCCACCAAGATCGGGGTGTTCGAGGACGAGACCCTGTTGTTTGAAGAGACCCTGCGCCACTCCACGGAGGAGATCGGGCAGTTCACCTCCATCGTGGATCAGAAGGATTTTCGTAAAAAAATCATCACGGATTTGTTGGAATCCAAAAATTTCGATATCAAGTCCTTGAACGTGGTGGTGGGAAGGGGCGGCATGCTCAAGCCCATTCCCGGCGGCACCTATGCGGTGACCGACGAGCTCTTGGAGGATCTGAAAATAGGCGTCCAGGGCCAGCACGCTTCCAATCTGGGCGGCATCCTGGCCCGGGAGATCGGGGATTCCATCGGTGTGCCTTCCTATATCGTGGATCCGGTGGTGGTGGACGAGCTCATGCCCATCGCCCGGTACTCCGGCGTGCCGGAGCTGCCCCGCACCAGCGTGTTCCATGCCTTGAACCAGAAGGCGGTGGCCAAGAGATATGCCAGAGAGATCGGCAGGCCCTATGAATCCCTGCGTCTGATCGTGGTGCATATGGGCGGCGGCGTGTCCGTGGGAGCCCATGAATATGGCAAAGTGGTGGATGTTTTCAATGCTCTGGACGGGGACGGCGCCTTTTCTCCCGAGAGGGCCGGCGCAGTGCCCAGCGGTGCGCTGATCAAGATGTGTTTCTCCGGAAAATATACGGAAAAAGAGGTTTACAGCAAGATCGTGGGCAAGGGCGGTTTCAACGCTTACCTGGGCACCAACGACATGCGGGAAGTGACCAGGATGGCCAATGAAGGGGACGCCAAGGCCGCCGAAGCCAAGGAAGCCTTTATTTTCCAGGTGTGCAAGGACATCGGTTCCATGGCCTGCGTGCTGAAGGGCAAGGTGGATCAGATCATCGTGACCGGCGGCATCGCTTATGGTGCGGACGTGGTGGCGGCCATGAAGGAGAGGGCGGAGTGGATCGCTCCTTTCAAGGTCTATCCCGGCGAGGACGAACTTCTGGCCCTGGCCCAGGGAGCGCTGCGGGTGCTGAACGGCGAAGAGCAGGTCTGCGAGTACTAAGACCATTGACAAAAAAGAACGGATCTGCACTTGCTGAAACCTTTGCCAGAGAGAGCCAGATCTGCGCTTACTGGAAACTTTGAACAGCGAAGAGCAGATCTGCGAGTACCAGGCTGTTGCCAGCCGAAAAAGGAATAAGTATAGAAAACGGACAGAGATAGGAGCGGAGGGGAACTTGAAGCGGAATTGGAACGTGTGGCACAGCGTGTCGCCCATGCAATTGATATTGGGAGGATATTGCCTGATCATCTTAGCGGGCACTCTGCTCCTTTCCCTTCCTTTCGCTACCCGGGGCCCGGGGGGAAGCCCGGTGACGGACTGCTTTTTTACGGCCACCTCCGCCACCTGCGTCACGGGCCTGATCCGTTTTGACACGGCCACCCATTGGACCCTGTTCGGCCAATGGGTGATTTTGGCCTTGATCCAGACCGGCGGGGTGGGTTTCATGACCATCGCCATCGTGGTCATGGCCTTTACCAGACAGAAGATCGGTTTAAACCAGCGGGCCATCATGCAGAATTCCATATCCGCCCCTCAGATCGGGGGCATCGTGCGGATGTCCAAGTTCATTGTTCTGGGGACTTTTTTGGTGGAAGGGATTGGAGCAGCTCTTTTGTCTGCGGATTTCGTCCCCCGGTTCGGATGGCGGAAGGGAATCTATTATTCCGTTTTTCATTCCGTTTCGGCCTTCTGCAATGCGGGCTTTGACCTCATGGGGTCGGAGACGGGGCCTTTTTCCTCTCTGACAGGTTTGGAGAGCGATTGGTACGTGAATGGGGTTTTGATGCTTCTGATCTTCCTGGGAGGCCTGGGCTTCTTCGTCTGGCATGACGTCCTGACCAAGAAGCTGCGTTGGAAGCGGTTCAATCTCCAGAGCAAGATGGTGCTGTCCATCAGCGTCAGCCTGGTGCTCCTGGGGGCGGCGGCTTTCTTTTTCCTGGAAAACGGGCAGCCCATGTTCCGGGGGATGAATCTGAGCGAGAAGCTGGCGGCCAGCTTTTTTCAATCCGTGTCCGCCAGGACGGCGGGCTTCAACACGGCGGATTTGAGCGTTATGACTGAGGGCGGGAAGTTTACCATGATCCTTCTGATGCTGATCGGCGGCTCCACCGGCTCCACGGCGGGCGGCATCAAGACCACCACCTTCTGGGTGCTGTGCATCAGCGTGGTCACTACCTTTCGCCGGAAAAAGAACGTGGAGGCCTTTGGCAGGAGGATGGAGGAGGGAATTACTCGCACCGCTTCCTGCGTGTTCATGACCTACTTGCTGCTGATCTCTTTTTCCGCAGTGGTGATTTCTGCGGTGGAGAAGCTGCCCATGCTCACGGCTCTGTTTGAGACCACTTCCGCCATGGCCACGGTGGGCCTTTCTTTCGGGGTGACGCCGGGGGTGTCCATGTTTTCCAAGCTGCTGCTGGCGTTTCTGATGCTGTGCGGAAGGGTGGGCTCCATCACTATGCTTCTGGCCTTTTCTTCGGAAAAAAGGGTGACCAATTCCAGGCTGCCCCTGGAGAAAGTGCAGGTAGGGTAGCGGCTGCCTGAACAAGAGTTGCAGAGATCTGGAAGCATATCCGCAGGGGCCTGAATGGCCGGAGTCCTGTTGCAGCAACCTGAAATGGCTGGAGAAAGCCTGCCGCAGCGGCCTGGAATGGCAGCAGAGGCCGGAAAGTTGGCCGTGAAGGCTGGCTTTGTATCATGATTTACCGGAAAAAGGAGGGGGATGTGGCAATGAAATCCATCCTGATCATCGGTCTGGGGCGCTTCGGGCGTCATATGGCCCAGACTTTTATCGAAAATGGCCATGAAGTGATGGCAGTGGACATAAGCGAGGAACGGGCGGACGACGCAGTGGGCCTGATTCAGCAGATCCTCATCGGGGACGCCACGGACGAACGGTTTATGGAAACCCTGGGCATCCGCAGCTTTGATCTGGCCGTGGTGGCCATCGGGGAAAATTTCCAGACGGTGCTGGAGGTCACGGTGCTGCTGAAGGATTTGGGCTGCAAGTTCGTGATCGCCCGAGCCACCCGGGACGTGCACAAGAAGCTCTTGCTGCGCAACGGGGCGGATTACGTGGTCTATGCGGAGCGGGAAATTGCGGAGCGCCTGGCCATCAAGTTCGGAGCGGATAACATTTTCGACTACATCGAACTGACGCCCGAGATCGGCATTTACGAGATCGCTATCCCGGAACGCTGGATCGGACAGAGTATCGTGGAGCTTTCCATTCGGAATAAATATCACATCAGCATTCTAGCCACCAAAAAAGAAGAGAAAATCTTTCCCCTGCCGCATCCCAACCATGTATTTGAGCGGGGGGAAAGCGTCATGGTCATGGGTACCCTGAAAGATGTGAAAGCCATTAAGTAGAGTAAGCAAAAGAGGGCGTCGCTCAATCATGAACGGTACCCTCTTTTCAATTCGATGGCCATTGACGTTCACGGCCACCTTCGTCTTTAGAGCCGTCTGAACTGCCGGATCTCCGTCCGAGTGTCCCGCATCAGGTTTCCCAGGGCCTGGCCCACCGCCTTGCGGGTGTCCTCGTCCAGGTTTTTGATGGACTTTAGGACAGATTTCGCATTGGCGAACCAGTTTCCCTCCAGATCCTTGGTGGTCTGGGCGTTGGTCTCCAGCAGGATCTGATAGATCGCTTCGATGAACTTCTCCCTTTGCTCATAGGTCATGTTGGACAGCCAGGTCTTCAGGGCGGAATCCAGGATCTGACTGCCGGGATCCACCGATTCCAGGTGGAGGAAATGGTCCCGTTCCACTTCCCAGGAAAAGGTATCATGCTGCAGGAATCCCGTGGGCCGGTTGCTGTGGATGGTGGTGTATTCCTCTTCGTGGAACAAGATCATGCCCACCACGGAGGATTGGGGAACAAAGGTCTTCACCCGTCCGCAGATTCGCTGGTATCCTTTCGTGTCCAGGATCTTTTGCTCAAAACCCGGGCCGTCGAAGTTGTAGACGGTGCGGATCCGTTTCTGCAGGGCCGGGGCGCAAAAGGCGGAGGCGAACACCGCCAGGTTGCCGCCCTTGGAGTGTCCTCCCACGATCATGGGGCCGGAAAACTGTTTGGCCACCTTTTCCAGGTATTTCACCGCCATTTTCTGGGAAGGAACCGGGGTCATGAATCCCATGTTGAAGTCTTCCTTCCAGCCCACCAGGGTGCTGTCCGTGCCCCGGAAGGCCACGTAATGCAGATTTTTCCCCAGCTCCACGGTGATGGCGGAGAACTGGGATTGCTGCTCAGGGTCTATTTTGTTCTCATAGGCATGGATGGGCAGGTTCCGGAAACGGGGGCACTTGGCGATTTCCTCCAGAAAAGGCACGTCTTCTTTCAGCACCGTCTTGTCCTGGATGTTGGGAACCGCCAGGATGGAAGGAGCCGTCTCCGCCGCCGTGAAACCCTCCGAATCCATCCATCGACTGCACACCGCATTTTTCGCATTCGCTCGCTCGCCGTGTACAGTATGTTCCGTATCGGCCCGCTCGCCGCCTGTGGTATTCTCCGCATCAGTCCGCTCGCCGCTTGTAGCATTCTCCGCATCGGCCCGTTCGTCGCCTGCAGCATTCTCCGCATTCGCCTGTCGTCCATCTGCGTCATCCATCCCCTTCCCCGCATATTCAAAAGGAATGTAGGACAGCCGGGCCAGGATCATGCCGTCCACTTCATTGAAGGGACTCTGCCCGAAGGACAGGTCCCCTCTCCATTTAAAATAATCAAACAAATCGGCCAAAAAATCACCCCGTCTTCTTCCGTCGGCTTATTCCAACGGGAATTTAAAATATCTCACCGCATTGTAGTAGGAGATGTTTTTCACGATCTCTTCCAGGGTCTCGTAATCCTCCGGATATTCCCCGTTTTCCACCCAGCGGCCCAGGAGGTTGCAGAGGATGCGGCGGAAATATTCGTGTCTGGTGTAGGACAGGAAGCTCCGGGAGTCCGTCAGCATTCCCACGAATCCGGCCAGATATCCCAGGTTGGCCAGGGAGATCATCTGATCCTGCATGCCGGTCTTGTGATCGTTGAACCACCATGCGCTGCCCTGCTGGATCTTGGCCACCGCATCGGAGTTCTGGAAACAGCCCAGGATGGTGCCGATGGACTGGTTATCGTTGGGATTCAGGCTGTACAGGATGGTTCTGGGCAGTTCGTCCGTCTGGTTCAGGGCGTCCAGGAAATTGGCCATGTCGGCGGAAGGGGCGAAATTGTTGATGCAGTCATAGCCCGTGTCCGGCCCCAGCTTCTCATACATCCGGGTGTTGTTGTCACGCTTGCAGCCGTAGTGGAGCTGCATCACCCAGTCATGGCTGTGGCAGGCTCTGCCCATGTCCAGCATGAAGGCGGTCTTGTACTGGATCTCCTCTTCCTTGGTCAGGGAAGCGCCGCTCAGTCTCTTCTGGAAGATCTCCTCGATTCTTTCGGCGGGGGCAGGAGCGTACATCACGTATTCCAGCCCGTGGTCGGAGACGCAGCAGCCCATGGAGGCGAAGAAATCCATGCGGACGTGCAGGGCCTCGGTGAGTTTCGCAAAGCTGTCGATCTTCCCCAGGCCGCTGACCGCTGCCAGCTTCTCCAGATAAGCCGGGAAGTCGGGTTTCTCGATGTTCATGGCCTTGTCAGGACGCCAGGCGGGAAGTACCTTTACGTCGAAGGTCTCGTCCTCGGCGATCATCTTGTGCCATTCCAGGCTGTCGATGGGATCGTCGGTGGTGCAGATCAGGGTCACGTTGCTGTCCTTGATCAGGGAACGGGCGCTGGTGGCGGGATCCTGCAGCTTGGCGTTGCAGAGGTTCCATACCTCATCGGCGGTTTTTTTGTTCAGGTTGCCCTGGTAGCCGAAATACTTGCGGAGCTCAAGATGGCTCCAGTGATAAAGGGGATTGCCGATAGCCTTGCCCAGGCACTCCGCCCATTTGCAGAATTTTTCATAATCCGAGGCGTCCCCGGTGATGTATTTTTCCTCCACGCCGCAGGAACGCATGAAACGCCATTTATAATGGTCGCCTCCCAGCCATACCTGGGTGATGTTGTCAAAATGACGGTCCTGGGCGATCTCCTTGGGATTGATGTGGCAGTGATAATCCAGAATCGGGGTGTTCTCCGCATAATCGTGGTACAGTTTTTTGGCTGTTTCCGTTTCCAGCAGGAAATCCTTGTCCATAAAAGCTTTCATAGTAACCTCCTCCAATCATGATAATGATTATTTTGTGGATAGCATGGATAGTGTGAGCGCCGCCGCACTTGTCCGGGACGTCGGCGGCAAACCGTTCCCTTTACGCTTATTATAACGAATCCCAGACCCATAAGCAAGCAATTTTTTTACCCTTGACGGTGTCGGCGGGATAGCGTAGAATAGAGAATGTAAGCGTTTACACGGCAATTTGTGCCGGAGCGTCACAAATTGCTTTGATGGCAGATGAGAAATCGCATTCGCAAATTTCTTAAGGGGAGACGAAGTCTCATCTTGCCCTGATCGCACGAGCGCTCCGGAATGGAGAATAATATGCAAATAGGAATACGTCTGCACGATACGAAAGAACTTCCCATCGAGGAACGCCTGGCCCTTGTTCATGAGATGGGCTTCCGCTGCGTTCACATGGCGCTGCAAAAGGCGCTTCCCCCGGATTTCCCCTGTACCAACGAGGCCATGACCCCGGGGCTGGCCATGTACTTGAGAAGACAATTGGAAAAAAATGAGTTGGATTGCGCCGTGCTGGGCTGCTACCTGAACCTGGCCACGCCCAACCCCAAACAGCTGGCAGAGACCACCCGCCGCTACATGACTCATATCCGCTTCGCTTCCTGGCTGGGGGCCGGAGTGGTGGGCACCGAAACGGGAGCCCCCAACGAGACCTACACCTTCGTGCCGGAGTCCCATGGAGAGGAAGCCCTTCGAACCTTCATCACCAATCTGCGGCCCGTGGTGGATTATGCGGAGAAAATGGGCGTGGTAGTGGCCATCGAGCCGGTGTGGCGGCACATCGTGTATGATGCCAAACGGGCCAGGCGGGTCCTGGACGAGATCAATTCCCCCAATCTGCAGATCATCCTGGATGCGGTGAATCTCCTGCATCCCGGGAATTGCCGGGATCATGCGGCGGTCATACAGGAAGCCATCGACCTGTTGGGAGAGGAGATCGCCGTGCTTCACCTGAAGGATTTCAAACTGGTGGACGGAGAGGTCAGAGAGACCGGTGCGGGCCTGGGAGAGATGGATTACACGCCCCTCATCCGTTTCATGAAGGAACGCAAACCCTTTATCCATGCGACTTTGGAGGCCAGCAAGCCGGAAGAGAACGTATGGTGCAGGGAGTTCGTGGAAAAATTGTACCGATGAATGGCAACGTTTTTTTACACAATGTTTACAATTTATTTAGCACTATGGGGAAATGGGGAGTTGAATCTGGCGGCTAAATCTGTTAAAATGAAATTTAGGCCTGGAAACAGTGGGCTTAAGATATGAGCACAAGGACGGCGCCGAGGGAGGATGGGAAGATTTCACCGGCGTTCGTTCCCCGCACGGATTGGAGTCAGAATGAAATTAGTCGAGAAAATCTTTGGAACCCATAGTGAGAGAGAGCTGAAGCGGATCTTGCCTTTGGTGGACAAAATCGAAGCCATGCGTCCCCAGATGCTGGAACTGACGGATGAACAACTGAAGGCCAGGACGGGAGAGTTCAAGAAGAGACTGGCGGAGGGCGAGACCCTGGACGACATTTTGCCGGAAGCCTTTGCCACGGTGCGGGAGGCCGCCAGAAGGACTTTGAACATGGAACCTTTCCGGGTGCAGCTCATGGGCGGCATCATCCTGCATCAGGGAAGAATTTCCGAGATGCGCACCGGTGAGGGCAAGACCCTGGTGGCCGTGCTGCCCTCCTACCTGAACGCTTTGGAGGGCAAGGGGGTCCACGTGGTCACCGTCAACGATTATCTGGTGAAGCGTGATGCGGAGTGGATGGGCCAGGTCCATGAATTCCTGGGGCTCACGGTGGGGGCCGTGCTCAACAGCATGAGTCCCGATGAGAGAAGGGAAGCCTATAACTGCGACATCACCTATGTGACCAACAATGAGCTGGGGTTTGATTACCTGCGGGACAACATGGCGATCTACAAGGAACAGCTGGTGCTGCGGGGACTGCATTTTGCCATCATCGACGAGGTGGACTCGGTGCTCATCGACGAAGCCAGGACGCCGCTGATCATTTCGGGACAGAGCGGCAAGTCCACCGCCCTCTATGAGATGTGCGATCTGCTGGCCAGGCAGATGCACCGGGGCGCCGACATGGAAGACCTGAGCAAGATGGACGCCATCATGGGCGTGGTGCGGGAAGAGACCGGAGATTTCATCGTCAACGAGAAGGACAAGGTGGTGAACCTGACCGCCGCCGGAATGGAGAAGGTGGAGCAGTTCTTCCATATTGACAACTATGCAGATCCGGAGAATCTGGAGATCCAGCACAACGTGATCCTGGCCCTGCGGGCCCATAACCTCATGTTCCGGGATCAGGATTATGTGGTGAAGGACGATCAGGTGCTCATCGTGGATGAGTTCACCGGGCGCATCATGCCGGGCCGCCGTTATTCCGACGGTCTCCATCAGGCCATTGAGGCCAAGGAGCACGTGAAGGTCAAACGGGAGAGCAAGACCTTGGCCACCATCACCTTCCAGAATTTCTTTAACTTATTTGAAAAAAAATGCGGCATGACCGGTACCGCCCTCACGGAGGAAAACGAATTCCGGGAGATCTACGGCATGGACGTGGTGGAGATCCCCACCAACAAGCCCGTGATCCGGGTGGATCTTCAGGACGCCGTGTACAAGACCAAGGAAGAGAAGCTGCGGGCCATCGTTCAGGCGGTGGAGGAAGCCCATGCCAAGGGCCAGCCGGTCCTGGTGGGCACTATTACCATCGACGCCAGCGAGGAATTGTCCAAACGGCTGAACAAGCGGGGGATTCCTCACAAGGTTCTGAACGCCAAGTTCCATGAGCTGGAGGCGGAGATCGTGGCGGACGCCGGCATCCACGGGGCCGTGACCATCGCCACCAACATGGCCGGCCGTGGTACGGATATCAAGCTGGATGACGAAGCCAGGGCCGCCGGAGGTCTGAAGATCATCGGCACGGAGCGCCACGAGTCCAGGCGTATCGACAATCAGCTGAGAGGCCGTTCCGGCCGTCAGGGAGATCCCGGCGAATCCAAATTTTACATTTCCCTGCAGGATGATCTGATGAGGCTGTTCGGCTCCGAGCGGCTGATCAACATGTTCAACGCCCTGGGGATTCCGGAAGGTCAGGAGATCGAGCACAAGGCCCTGACCAGCTCCATCGAATCCGCCCAGAAGAAGATCGAGAACAACAACTTCGGCATCCGTAAGAATTTGCTGGAGTATGACCGGGTGATGAGCGAACAGAGGGAGATCATCTACGAGGAACGGCGCAGGGTGCTGGACGGCGAGAGCATGAGGGACGTGATCTACAAGATGATCACGGACATCACGGAAAACTGCGTGGATATCAGCATCAACGATGACATGGACAGCGATGATTGGGATCTGAAGGAGCTGAATTCCTTGCTTTTGCCCACCATTCCCTTACAGCCCATTACGCCGGAGCGCATCCGGAAGGGCAAGAAAAATGATTTGAAGCAGCAGCTGAAAGAAGAAGCGGTGAAGCTGTACGAGGATAAGGAAGCGGAGTTCCCCGAGGCGGAAACCATCCGGGAAATCGAGCGGGTGATCCTTTTGAAGGTCATCGATCGGAAGTGGATGGATCACATCGACGACATGGAGCAGCTCCGTCAGGGAATCGGTCTCCAGGCTTACGGCAACAGAGATCCCCTGGTGGAATACAAGATGAGCGGCTATGAGATGTTCGATGAAATGACCCAGAATATCCGGGAAGAAACCATTCGTCTCCTGTTCCACGTCAAGACGGAGCCGGAGCGCATCCAGGTGGACATGGGACCTGGCGGGGCCCAAAATGCGGCTTTGGGTAGCTTACAAGGGGCCGCAGACGGAAGCGCTTCGGCAGGAGGCGCAGGACGGACGGCTTCCGCCACGCTGCCGGGCGGCAGATCCGATGCTCCCTCTTCGGCGGCGTCGGGAGGTTCGGCGTCTGCTGGCGGGATGGCTGGGAATGGTTCCGGAGGAGCCGTTCAGGGCGGCAGCGTCCAGGGCGGCGGAGCGAAGGCCCAGCCCCGGGCAGCCGGAAAGCGTCCTCCGGTGAAGATCACCAGGGAGGCGGTCTATGACCTGAGCAAGCTGCAGACCAATCGGGACGATTCCGTGGCCAAGACTCCCGTGAAGCGCCAGAATGCCAAGATCTATCCCAACGATCCTTGTCCCTGCGGCAGCGGCAAAAAATATAAGCAGTGCCATGGACGGATAAAATGAAGGAAAGCAGGTAGCGGACGTGGTAGAACTTGATCAGATGAAACTTGAGATATCGGCCTATGCGGATCCCCTGAAGGAAGTGCGCGATTCCCTGGATTTGGTCAATAAGTCCAAACGGATAGAAGAACTGGAAATGGAAATGTCCGCTCCCGGCTTTTGGGACGATCCCGACAAGGCCAACCGTCAGATGAAGGAACTGAAAAACCTGAAGGATACTGCGGAGCAGTACCACAAGCTGGAGACCCAGTATGAGGACATCCTCACCCTTATCGACATGGGAAACGAGGAAAATGACGAGAGCATGGTGGAAGAGATTCGTTCCGAGATGGAGGAGTTCGTTTCAGAACTGGAGGAATTGCGTCTCGGTACACTCTTGTCCGGTGAATATGACAAAAACAACGCCATCCTGCGTCTCAATGCGGGAGCCGGGGGCACGGAAAGCAATGATTGGTGCGCCATGCTTTACCGCATGTACAATAGGTGGGCGGACCGCAAGGGCTTCACGGTGGAGGTGCTGGATTATCTGGACGGGGACGAGGCGGGCATCAAATCCGTCACGTTCCAGATCAACGGCCTTAACGCCTACGGTTATCTGAAAGCGGAGAAAGGAGTGCACCGTTTGGTGCGGATTTCTCCCTTCAACGCCCAGGGGAAGCGCCAGACCTCCTTTGTGTCTCTGGACGTGATGCCGGAGCTGGAGGATGACGCCGGAATCGAGATCGATGAAAAAGATCTGCGCATCGACACTTACCGAAGCAGCGGCGCAGGCGGCCAGCATATCAACAAGACTTCTTCCGCCGTGCGCATCACCCACATTCCCACGGGAACCGTGGTGCAGTGCCAGAACGAGAGAAGCCAGTTCCAGAACAAGGACAAGGCCATGCAGATGTTGAAGGCCAAGCTCCTGATCCTGCAGCAGGAAGCCAACGTGGAAAAGCTATCCGACATCCGGGGAGAGATCAAGGAAATCGGCTGGGGCAGCCAGATCCGTTCCTACGTCCTCCAGCCCTACACCATGGTGAAGGACCACCGCACCGATGTGGAGAGCGGCAATGCGGAGGCCGTGCTGGACGGGAACCTGGATCCCTTTATCACCGGTTATCTGAGGTGGAGCAGCACGAAAAAATAGAGCCCGTTGAAAATAAAATACAACAACCTGGAAGAATAAAAAACCGTCTCCGGCTTAATGTGCAGGGGGACGGTTTCTTTTTGTCGTGCGCTTGTACTCACCCGTCTACTCTCCTGGGCGACATCAGATCCAGGAAGAACAGCGCATAAGTCATTTCCATATAGGGCAGCAGCCATAAAAACCCGATCAAAAGAGGGGTGAGGCAGCATAAGAGCATCAGCGGGAAAAAGCTCAGATGGAGCAGGAACAGACGCTTCTTGTGTCCCTGCATGAGGCGGATGCTTTTTTTCAGGATTTCCGTGGCCGACAGCCCAGGATAGTCCAGGAGCAGGTAGACGCTCTGGGAGATGGCCAGGGTCAAGGGCAGGAACAGCACCTGGCAGGCCAGATCCAGGCCATAGGAATAAAACAGCCAGCGCAGCTCGCCTGTAGCTCCGTAGAACTCCGCCAAAACGGTGCCGGGAATGTTCAGCGCCAAGGTGATGCAGCACAGGATGCTGCAGAGCGCCAGGCATTTGTTGGGCTGTTCCCGGAACCCATAGAACAAATTGGAGATGGAGAAGGGCTGTCCGCAGGCGATGTTCAGATAATACAGGGCGGTACCCACGCCCACCACGTTCACCAGGATGGAAAAGGCCAGAGAAACCACATTGCGCAGCAAAAAGCCAAAAATCCCCTGGAAAAGGGCCGCAAAGGCGCTGACCATGGAGGTCATCAGGAAGACGCCCAGATAAATGCCCATGACGGCCATGAGCATCAGGATGATGTCCGCAAATTTCCCCGTGAGCCGGTCCTTGGCCATGTTTTTCAGTTGATATCTGGCTCTGTATTGGTACATGACTTGTGTTGAAACCCGTCCTTTCTATTTGGCCTCAGCCTGAGAGTTCGTTCATCCTTTGGTAAAGCTGGATGTAATTGTTGAGGATGGCCGCAAGCTGCGCCTGGAACTGAGGGTTCCGGAGCAGGGAGATCATGCTGCCGATTCCCACGAACATTCCGAAGCAGCTCAACAGGATGCCGTTGCGCAGCAGGACGCTGCTCCGCTTCCCCTTTCGATAGGCCATGGCGGCGAAAAGCAGGCCCAGGGAGGCCATGGAAATGGGGAACACGAACAAAAAATTGCAAAACATGGACATCACTCCGAAACAGATGGAAGCGATGGCGAATTTTTCATCCAGGTATGGGTTGTGGGTGGGCTGCCGATAATAGGGGCTTTGGCTGGAATCCTCCTGCCGGGATCCCCTGGCGCTCCAGTGATTGGGATTCTGATTGTCATTGTAAAGTTCCACGACGTTCCTCCGGTCCTGCAAAAACGGCAGATGATGAAAAAGTTCCAATCTGCTACACTGCGAATTATACCACTTTTCCCGGCATTAATCAAATAAAATGTTCTAAAATGCAATCCGGTCTTGCAAAGGGCGATTTGTGCCGATATAATAAAGGGAGCGGCGTCGGGCGGTCTCGTGCAGAGGGCCCGGCGAGGTCAATTTTGCAAGCATGCGAGGAGCGGATCCATGGATATCATTTTACAGTTGACAGAAGAATTGAAGGTGCAGAAGTGGCAGGTGGAAGCCGCCGTTTCCTTGATCGACGAGGGGAACACCATCCCTTTTATTTCCCGTTACCGGAAAGAAGCCACGGGCTCCCTGAACGACGAGCAGCTCCGGAACCTGGACGAGCGTCTCACCTATCTGCGCAATCTGGAGGAGAAAAAGCAGCAGGTGCTGGCCAGCATCGAGGAACAGGGAAAGCTGACGGAGGAACTGAAGGCGAAGATTCTGGCCGCCCAGACCCAGGTGGTGGTGGAGGATCTGTACAGGCCTTACCGTCCGAAGCGGAAGACCAGGGCTTCCGTGGCCCGGGAAAAAGGGCTGGAGGGGCTGGCCCGGTTTATTTTGGCCCAGGAGACGGAAGCGCCTCTGGAGGAGGAAGCGGCCAAATATGTTTCCGAGGAAAAAGGCGTGCCCGACGTGGCGGAAGCCTTGCAGGGGGCGAAGGACATCCTGGCGGAGGACATCTCCGACAATGCGGATTATCGGCTTTACATCCGCAATGCCACGGCGGAGGAGGGCCTGGTGGTCAGCACGGCCAAGGATGAAAAGGTTTCCAGCGTCTATGAGATGTATTATAATTTCCAGGAGCCGGTGAAAAAGATCGCAGGGCACAGGGTGCTGGCCCTGAACCGGGGAGAAAAGGAAAAGCTGCTCAACGTGAAAATAGAAGCTCCCGTGGAGAGGATCCTTCGTTTCCTGGAGAAGAAGACCATCCTGCGGGAGGCCCCCGGGGAGAATCCCAAGGCGAAGCTTGGGGAGAATCCTGCGGCGAATTCCAAGGCGAGGCCTGGGGAGAATCCCAAGGCAAAGCCTGAGGAGAATCCTACTACTGCGCCGGTGCTCCGGGAGGTGATTCAGGACAGCTACGAGCGCCTGATCGCCCCGACCATTGAACGGGAGATCCGAAACGACCTCACGGAAAAAGCGGAGGACGGGGCCATTTCCGTCTTTGGCAAGAATCTGGAGCAGCTGCTCCTGCAGCCGCCCATCGCCGGGAAGGTGGTGCTGGGCTGGGATCCCGCCTTCCGGACGGGCTGCAAGCTGGCGGTGGTGGATCCCACCGGGAAGGTGCTGGACACCAAGGTCATCTACCCCACCGCACCCCAGAACAAGGTGGAGGAAGCCAAGCGGGAGCTGAAACGGCTCATCGCCAAATATCACGTGGACCTGATTTCCGTGGGCAACGGCACCGCCTCCCGGGAGTCGGAGCAGGTCATCGTCCAGCTGCTCAAGGAGCTGGACCGTCCCGTGCAGTATGTCATCGTGAACGAGGCGGGGGCTTCCGTGTATTCCGCCAGCAAGCTGGCCACGGAGGAATTTCCCAATTTCGACGTGGGGCAGAGAAGCGCCGCTTCCATCGCCCGCCGTCTCCAGGATCCCCTGGCGGAGCTGGTGAAGATCGACCCTAAATCCATCGGCGTGGGTCAGTATCAGCATGACATGAATCAAAAGAAGCTGGGGGAGGCCTTGAACGGCGTGGTGGAGGACAGCGTGAACAAGGTGGGGGTGGATCTGAATACCGCTTCCGCTTCCCTGCTGGAGTACGTTTCCGGCATCAACAAGACCATTGCCAAAAACATCGTGGACTATCGGGAGGCCAACGGCCGGTTCACGAACCGCAGGCAGCTTCTGAAGGTGGCCAAGCTGGGGCCCAAGGCCTTTGAACAGTGTGCGGGTTTCATGAGGATCCTGGACGGGGACAATCCCCTGGACGCCACCAGCGTGCATCCGGAGTCCTATGACGCCACCCTGAAGCTTTTGGAGAAGCTGGGCCTGACCATGGAGGACGTCCGGGCTGCCCAGAAGAAAGCGGCGGCGGAGAGGGCTGCGGGCCGAAAGGCTGCGGGCGCAGGAACCGCTGCAGGCGGAAGGAACGGAGCTTCTGGAGCGGAGACGGGCGCAGGCGCTGGCAAGGGTTCAGGAACCGGGGATGCAGGAGGGACTGCGGGCGGAAGAAGCGCAGGCTCGGGAGCGGAAACCGGCATAGGCGCTGGCAAGGGATCAGAAACCGGGAATGGAGCAGGAACTGGCGCAGGCGTCAGGGGCCCAGGCAGGGCGGATCGCCGCAGCGCCGGCCAGCCGGCCATCCGGGTCAGCAATACCAGCACCGCCATGGGCAGGGCCCTGGCGGCGGCCATGGGCGGCCTGACGGTGGACGGTTCTTCCGGAAATGCGTCGGAAAACGGGCAGGGAGTGACGCCCCGCAACGGCAGGAAGGGCGGACAGACAGGGGGCGGGCAGTCTCTTGGCGCAGCGGCCGATGGGCAGGGCGCCCGTTCCCGGGAAGTCGGAAAAGCGGAGCCCCTGGGTTTGGCTGCCAGCCTGGAAAAGCGCATCCCGGACAAGAAGAAGCTGGCGGAAGAGCTGGGAATCGGCGAGATCACTCTCACGGACATTTTGAAAGAGCTGGAGAAGCCCGCCAGGGATCCCAGGGACGACATGCCCAAGCCCATCCTGCGCAGCGACGTGCTGGAGATGAAGGATCTGAAGCCCGGCATGATCTTGAAGGGGACGGTGCGGAACGTCATCGACTTCGGCGTCTTCGTGGACATCGGCGTGCATCAGGACGGTCTGGTGCATATTTCCCAGATCACGGACCGTTATATCAAGCATCCCCTGGAAGCGGTCAGCGTGGGAGACGTGGTGGAGGTGCAGGTCCTGGAGGTGGATGCGGTCAAAAAGCGGATCGGCCTGACCATGAAGATAAAAGGATGAAAGTAAACTTTCATCCTGTAAAAATACCTCTTGCATCGTGGCCTCAGATGGGTTATAATAGGCCATGTAATGAAAATCATTCTTCGGGGACGGGTGCAATTCCCTACTGGCGGTACAGTCCGCGACCTGTGAGCGAAGCCCACGGCTGATCCGGTGAGACTCCGGAACCAACAGTTACAGTCTGGATGAAAGAAGAGCGAGAGTGTCGGAATCTGCGGTTCCGGCCTTGTCCGAGTGTATCGATCCCCGAGCGGTTTTTGCCCGGGGATTTTTTACGTGCGAAGAATTTTTTTCAGCCTGCGGGGCTGTAATCCGAGTGCCGGGCCGTATTCATTGCCCGCAATGTACGAGTTGTCCGTATTGTGAGCTGCCTGCAATGTACGAGTTGCCTACAATGTAAGCTTTGCCCGCAATGTATCAGCGCAGGCATTTGGATGAGAAGCCGCATGGGAACTCAGAAACGGCGTTGCCGCTTCGGCGGCGGAAAGAGAGGAAAAAAATGAGTGAACTGATGCAAAACGTAACGGAAAACCTGGTATTCGTGTTGGAATTTGCGGCCATCATCGTGGCCCTCTTCCTGGCGGCCCTGGCGCTGGAAAAATTGGCTCGGAAAAAGCAGGGCTTGAAGGGGCCGGTGTTCACCACCCGCAAGATGGCGATGGTGGGCATGTTCTCCGCCATCGCCGTGATTTTCTTCCTGTTTGAATTCCCCCTGCCCTTTGCACCATCCTTCTATGAACTGGATTTCAGCGAGATCCCGATCCTGGTGGGAACCTTCGCCTTCGGACCGGCGGCCGGGGTGATGATGGAATTCCTGAAAATCCTGCTGAAGCTTTTTATCAAAGGAACCAGTACCGCCTTCGTGGGGGATTTGGCCAATTTCGTGGTGGGCTGCAGCTTCATCCTGCCCGCTTCCCTGGTTTATGTTTTCCATAAGAACAAGAAATCCGCCATTTTTGGCTGCATCCTGGGCACCGTAATCTTGACCGTGTTCGGCACGGCCTTCAATGCGGTTTATCTGTTGCCCGCTTTTTCCAAGCTCTACCATATGCCCCTGGAAACCATCCTGGCCATGGGGTCTGAGGTCAATCCCCTGGTGACGGAGGGCAGCATCGTGAGCTTTGTGGCGGCCTGCGTGGCCCCCATGAACCTGATCAAGGGCGCTGCGGCTTCCCTGGTGACCCTCCTGATCTACAAGCCCTTGAGCCCCATCATGAAGGCCGGGGCGGGCCTGAATTGATTCTTTGAAAAGGGGAAAAGGCAAAAGCGGATTCGGATGAATCGCTCTTGCCTTTTTTCGTTGGACAGGACTTTGGATTGCCTATTCTTTGATCTGGCGGTTCCGTTCCTCCAGCTGCTTGTTCAATTTTGCGATCTGCTCGGATAACTGGGTTATCTGTTTCGCCTGCTGAACTATTTGCTCCGTCTGCTGAACTATCTGTGCATCCTTCTGGTTGATCGTTTCCTGCATCTCGTCCATCATGTACTGAACCGTGCCCCGATCCAACTCTGCTAATTCCTCTGAATACATCTCCATCACCCCTTCCAGGTTGAGGCACATTTTATAAGCCTCTTCGTACATGGACTTGAATTCCGGATAGGCCCTGATCACGTTCTCGACCCATTTCGGGTCATCCAGGGCCAGGAAGGCCATCCATGCATCCAGCTTGTTCCTGATGCCTTTATTTTGAAGGATTTGTTCCATGATGTCAAGGGGGACAAAGAAAAATTCCTCTAACAGATCCATTTCCAGTCCGGTGTCCGAGGTTTGGCGGAAGTGATGGAGATAGGTATCCGTATATTTGTGGAATACTGCGGGACTGGTCTCATATAGTACCACGGTGTAGACCGGTTTGATGGCCCGGTAGTTCATCCGTTTTCCCTCTTTGGAGAATTCGTCCCGGCGTTTCTTGTATTGTCGCAGGAGCATGTCGGCGGAGTAACAGGCAGCCCGCTGGCCTGGGAAGGCATAGCCGTATTTCTGGACTTCCACGGTGGTAATGCTGCCGTCCTCCAAGCGCACGATGATGTCCATGATTACCAGGGTGTCCGGGGTGATGCGGCCGCCTTCGTTGGGCAGGGCGGAGACCACGCTGACCTTCCTGCCCATCAGGAGGGTCAAAAGGTCGCTTAGGCGAGAAGGGTCCCGTTCCGGATCCATGATTTCTTTGAAAAAAGAATCATAAAGTAGCTTCACTCCCCGGGTTCCGCTGCAGAAGTCCAGAAATTCCTCCTGGCGCTCTGGTGGCCAGGATCGGTAGCGGTTCAGCAGGAGCGGGTTTTGTGTAATTTCGGTCAGGACTTCGTCCCGGGACCGGATCATGGGAAAGAATTTCTGCAAATTTGTGGGCATAAGACCTCCTTTCTTTCTGAAAGCATTCCTAAAAATAGGAATGCCAATCATGCTCGCAGACAACATAAAGGCTGTTGCGAACAACCCAAATACGTAATCTGTTGGGAATAATCGGACGATTTGTCCTGAGAAACCAACAGAATAAACCAAGATGTCCGCCTGTGGCCGGCAGGCGATTCAATTGAATCTACCACCACTATACGCATTCGCAACCCGCCTCGTCAACCCGGAATGTTTCACAAATTTTTCGTTACCATTCACGGCCGCATAAAAAACTGGCAAGGCAGGGCAAGCTCGCTTGCAAATGCCTTGCCTGCTTTTTATGCGGCTGTAATTGGTCACTTCACCCAAATAAGCAAAACACAAAGTGGCTTAAGCCACGACAGACGGCGTAAGCCGGCTGGTTTTGCGCATGTAGGGTGAAGGGACCGTGAATGGTAACAATTTTTCCTGAGTTTTTTATTCATTTATTTTCCTATTGTTTACACGGGACATATTTTAGGATATAATCAAACGAGGAAAAAGTTGGCACTGCGGCCGGGTAAAAGTCCTTGCATGGCGACGGAAAATTGCGTATACTGGAAGCGGAACGCAAAATTGACTCCACAGACCGTTGGATTAGAAGAAGGTTGTGACAGGGATTTTGCGTACCGGCATCGGCGTGCAAGCGGAACCGATGGGAGAGGAAGGAAGAAAATGCTGGAATTGGATATTAAAATAGAAGCGGGAGATCTGTATGATTTCCTGTTGGCCCATACCTACAACAGCGGAGCTGGCATCCTGGGGTCTTGTTTCGGGGCTCTTCTGGTGGTGATCGCCGTGCTGGAGAAAAGGTGGATTTTCCTGGCGCTGGGGGTGATCGTGCTCCTTTATCAGCCCTGTTCCCTTTTCTTGAAAAGCAGGAGGCAGATGCTCTCCAACCCGGCATTTCGCAAACCCCTCCACTATGTGCTGGACGAGGAGGGAATCGCGGTTTCCCAGGACGGGGACCGGCAAAGCCAGGCCTGGGGCGACATGGTGAAAGCCATTTCCACCGGCAAAAGCATCATCGTCTATACCTCCCGGGTGAATGCCACGATTTTTCCCAAGCGGGAACTGGGGGAGCAGAAGACTGCCCTGATCGAGATGATTTCCACCCACATGCCTCCGGCCCGGGTGAAGATCAAGCAGTAGGAACATCGGGGCCGGGAGAAGAGCACAGACCTAATGTGCAGGCCCGAAACGAAAAAGTCAAGCAGCAGGAATATCAGGGTGTAAAAACAGAACAGAGGCATACGGCATGAACAGAACGATAGAGACATATTCTCCGGAGGAGACTTTTTCCCTGGGGGTGCAGTTGGGCAAAGAAGCCGCTCCCGGCCAGGTTTACAGCCTGACCGGTGATCTCGGCGTGGGTAAAACGGTGTTCACCGCAGGCGTGGCAAAGGGATTGGGGATCGAGGACGTGGTGAACAGCCCCACCTTTACCATCCTGCAGATTTACGAAGGGGGCAGGCTTCCCCTTTATCATTTTGACGTGTATCGGATCGGCGATGTGGAAGAAATGGAAGAGATCGGTTACGAAGACTGTTTTTACGGGGAAGGGATATGCCTTGTGGAGTGGGCCGATCTGATCGAGGAGCTTCTGCCGGAGCGGTATACCCGGATTACCATTGCCAAAAATCCGGAAAAAGGCTTTGACTACCGGAAGATCACGGTGGAAGACGTGCTGCGGAAAACAGAGCGCAGAAGATAGGAAAAGAGGAAAAGGTTGAAAATTAAAATTTTCAATCTTGGGATTTGTGCTGTCGCACAAAATCCCCTAAATTTAAATGCCGCCTGATCGGCGGCAGAATGCGAGGAAGCATGAAAATTTTAGGCTTGGACAGCTCAGGGCTGGTGGCCGGCGTGGCGGTGGTGGAAGATGACTGCCTGCTGGCGGAATTCTCGGTGAATTACAAAAAGACCCACTCCCAGACCCTGGTGCCCATGATGGACCAGGTGCGGAACATGATAGAATTGGATCTGAACAGTCTGGATGCCATAGCGGTGGCTTCCGGTCCGGGTTCCTTCACGGGCCTGAGGATCGGTTCTGCCACGGCCAAGGGGTTGGGGCTGGCCCTGGGGAAGCCTCTGGTGGAGGTGCCCACCCTGGAAGGGCTGGCTTATAACCTCTGCGGGGCGGACAGGCTGGTCTGTCCTCTGATGGATGCCAGGAGGGGCCAGGTCTACAGCGGAATTTATGCCTTTGTCCCGGAGGGGACGGGCTGGCGGCTGGAGACCGTGGTCGGGCAGCAGGCGGCGGATATTTCCGTGATATTGGAAAAATTGAACGAACTATGCTCTGGGGAGAGTTCTGCGGAGGATTCGGCGACAAGTTTCGTAAGAGGTTCTGCTTTTGCCTCGGCCCTGGAACGGGGCGTGATTTTCCTGGGGGATGGGGTGCCGGTGTATGCGGATCGGATCGCCAGGGAGCTGAGAATCCCGTATTCCTTCGCTCCGGCGGGCCGCAATCGCCAGTCCGCCGCCAGTGTGGCGGCTTTGGGAGCGGTTTACTTCGCCCAGGGGAAGACGGTGAGCGCAGCCGCCCACAAGCCTCAGTATCTGCGTTTGAGCCAGGCGGAGAGGGAGAGGGCGGCCCGGGAATCTGAGCAAAGCGGGGAGGTGTCCCAGGCCGCCCGGACGGTTATGGAACTCGCTCAAGGCGAGCGAGCGGCCGATGAGCCAGAGCAAAGCGGACAGGCAGCCGTCCGGGCGGCTCGGGAACCCGCCCTCCATCTGCGCCGCTTTCGCCCGGAGGATGCGGAGGCTGTGAGCGCTCTGGAGGCGGCCAGCCTCCCGGAAGCCTGGTCCCTTGCCGCTTTGCAGGATTTGACCCAAAATGCAGGATATATTGCATTGACGGCGGAATTTGACCAAAAAATCATCGGATTTTGCAGCCTTACCCTTCTTTCCGGGGAAGGGGAAATCGCCAACGTGGCGATAGAGAAGGAGTTTCGGGGGAGGGGGTTCGCTTCTGCCATGTTGGAGGAATTGCTTCGTCTGGGAACGGAGGCGGGCGTGAAGGACTTCACCCTGGAGGTCAGGGAAGGCAATGCGGCGGCCATCCATCTCTATGAGAAACTGGGATTCCGGTCGGAAGGCGTCCGTCCCCGCTTTTACAAGAATCCGGAGGAAAACGCTCTGATCCTGTGGAAGAGAAGTCCATCAATTTCCACTTCCAATTGACAAAATTTTTGCTATACTGGAGATGCGGCGGATCGATTTCGCCGGAATTTTGTCAAAGGGAGGATCAGAATGAAAAAATTTCTGAAAATGGAAGAAAGCCGCCTGGAAAGCGTGGTCTGCAACGCCTGCGGCAGGAAGCTCAAGGTGGAAAACGGTGATCTGCGGGAAACCTGCGTCAGCGTGGATCAGACCTTCGGGTATTTCAGCCGGAAGGACGGGGTGCGGCACCGCTTTGACCTGTGCGAAGACTGTTACGATAAATGGATCAAAACCTTTGCCGTTCCGGTGGAGGAGAGCGAGGAAACCGAGCTGCTGTAACGGTGCGGTGCGAGGAACCGGAATCGTTGCGATGGCGGCGAAATGCGAAAACCTTGCGCTGCCATGAGTGCGGTGCGAGGAATCGGAATCGCTGCGATGGCGGTGAAATGTGAAAACTCCGTGCCGTCATGAGAGAGGGGAGGCATCTGTGCCGCTGCGGCGGATTCGAGGGCTCTGAACCTCTCCCAGGGCGGCGGAAATGAGGAAGAATGCTGGATGTATGTTTGCTGGGCACCGGCGGGATGATGCCGCTGCCCTATCGCTGGCTCACATCTTTGATGATGAGATTTAACGGGAAAAGTATCCTGATCGACTGCGGAGAGGGGACGCAGATCGCCATGAAGGAAAAAGGCTGGAGCCCCAAGCCCATTGATATCATCTGTTTTACCCATTACCATGCGGATCATATCAGCGGACTCCCGGGGATGCTCCTGACCATGGGCAATGCGGAGCGGACAGAGCCCCTGACCCTCATCGGCCCCAAGGGGCTTCCCAGGGTGGCCGGGGCGCTGCGGACCATTGCGCCGGAGCTCCCTTTTGAGATCCGGTACGTGGAGATCGAGGACAATTTTCAACGCTTTGACTTTGGGGACTTTTCTCTGGAGGCTTTCCGGGTGAACCACAATGTGGTCTGTTACGGCTACAGTATGGTGGTTCCCAGGGCAGGGCGTTTTCAGCTGGACAAGGTGCTGGAGCGGGGGATTCCCAAAGCCTATTGGAGCAGGCTCCAGAAGGGAGAGACCATTCAGGACGGGGACAAGGTCTATACCCCGGACATGGTGCTGGGGGAGCCCCGGAAGGGTCTGAAGGTCACGTACTGCACCGACACCAGGCCCACGGAAAGCATCGAGCGGAACGGGGCGGGAGCGGATCTGCTGATTCTGGAAGGCATGTACGGAGAGCCGGACAAGCTGGCCAAGGCCAGGGAATACAAACACATGACCATGTACGAAGCCGCCAGGATTGCGGCGAAGGTGGCTGCCCAGGCCGCAGCGGAAGCCGCCTGTGGCTGGGAAAAAGCCGCCGGAACTGCAGCGGAAGCCGCCTGCGGGCAGGAAAAGGCCGCCTGCGCTGCCCCGGAGCTCTGGCTCACTCACTATAGCCCTTCCCTCACCTATCCCGAGGAGTATATGAAGGACGTGCGCAAGATTTATCCCCGGGCCGTTGCGGCCAAGGACGGACGGAGCGTGGAACTGCGCTTCGAGGAAGATCAGGAATGAGGAGGATGGGTGCATGGAGGCCCAAAAAGATATTTTGATTCTGGCCATCGAAAGCTCCTGTGACGAGACGGCGGCGGCGGTGGTGCGAAACGGCAGGGAAGTGTTGTCCAACGTGATTTTTTCCCAGATTGATTTGCATACCGTCTACGGCGGCGTGGTGCCGGAGATCGCTTCCAGAAAGCATATCGAGAAAATCAACCAGGTGATCGAGCAGGCCCTGGCGGAGTCCGGCAAGGGGCTTTCCCAGATGGACGCCATCGCCGTGACCTACGGGCCGGGGCTGGTGGGAGCTTTGTTGGTAGGCGTGTCCGCCGCCAAGGCCGTCAGCTTCGCCACCGGGATCCCCCTCATTGGTGTGCATCATATCGAGGGGCATATCAGTGCCAATTATATTGAAAATAAGGATCTGGAGCCTCCCTTTCTCTGTCTGGTGGCGTCCGGCGGCCACTCCCATTTGGTGGTGGTGAAGGATTACGGGGAATATGAAATCATCGGACGGACCAGGGACGATGCGGCGGGGGAAGCCTTTGACAAGGTGGCCCGGGCCATCGGCCTGGGGTATCCTGGCGGCCCCAAGATCGACAAGCTTTCCCGGGAGGGCAACCCGGACGCCATTCATTTTCCCAGGGCGAAAGTGGAAGAAAATGAATATGATTTCAGCTTCAGTGGCCTGAAGTCCGCCGTGCTGAATTATTTGAACGGCTGCCAGATGAAAGGGGAGCCGGTGAATGCGGCGGATGTGGCGGCTTCCTTCCAGAAGGCGGTGATCGAGGTGTTGGTGGAGCACTCCCTTCACGCCGCCAGGGAATTTGGGTTTGACAAGTTCGCCATTGCCGGAGGCGTTGCCTCCAACTCCTCTCTGCGTGCGGCCTTTGAGCGGGAATGTGGAAAGCGGGAGATCACCTTCCTGCACCCCTCGCCCATCTACTGCACGGACAATGCGGCCATGATCGGGGCGGCGGCTTACTACGAGTTTTGCAGGGGTGTCCGCAGCGGCTACGACCTGAATGCGGTGCCCAACCTGAAGCTGGGCGAGCGGTGAGACGGACTGTGGAAAAGCGTCAGGCTAGATAGCCAAGAGTGCCAGGCCGGATTGCGAAAAACAGCGAATTGGACTGTGGCTAAGCGATGGAATGATCTGCGAACGAGCGGTGAGACGGACAGCGGAAGAGTGCCAGGCTAGATAGCCAAGAGTGCCAGGCCGGATTGCGAAAAACAGCGAGCTGGACTACGGCTGAGTGCCAGGCCGAACTGTGAAAGAAAGGTAGGTGTCCTGATGAACGATTCATCTGGGGAACGTTCCGCCGCCATCATTTTGGCGGGGGGCCAGGGGCGGCGGATGCGCAGCGCCACCGCCAAACAATATTTGCTTTTGGATGGGAAGCCCGTCCTCTGGTATTCCCTGAAAACTTTCCAGCAAAGCGCAGTGGATGACATCGTCCTGGCGGTGGGCCGGGGCGAAGAGGAATATGTGCGGCGGGAGATTGTGGAAAAATACGGCTTTACCAAGGTGCGGGCCATCGTGGAAGGGGGCAGGGAGCGGTACCATTCCGTGTGGAACGGCCTATGCGCCTTGAAAGATTCCGTTTTTACCCCCCAAAAGACTCCTCTCCGCCACGTCTTGATTCAGGACGGGGCCCGGCCCTTCGTGACGGAGGAGATGATAGGGGCCGCCCTCGACTGCGTGCGGGAGACGGGGGCCTGCATCGTGGGGATACCCGCCAAGGATACCGTCAAAATAATCGATGAATACAAGGATATCGCCGATACTCCCGACCGTTCCCTGGTATGGCTGGCCCAGACGCCCCAGGTTTTTGAATGGAATTTGATATATGATGTTTATGAAAAATTGATTCAGGAGGAAGCTTCCCTGTTGGCCGGGGGAGTCCGGATCACGGACGACGCCAGCGTGGTGGAGCTGTTTTCCGGACGGAAGGTCAGGATGGTACAAGGTTCTTATGAAAACATTAAGATCACCACGCCGGATGATCTGGTTATCGCAGAGGCTTTCTTGCAGAAAAAGAAACAGACCTGATATTTGACGCACGAAAAAGTCCCGGTTATAAGCTTGCGGTAAATGCTGCAGCTTATGGCCGGGCTTTTTTTATAAATTGAAAAAAACAAACTTCCGGGCATACGCTTTTCTCGTTTTGGGGTATAAAATGATGGATTGGGGGAAATGTCGTGTGAAAATTAATGGAGGAGAAAATGAAATGCAAAGTACAAAGTTGAATGAATTTGCGGAACAATTAAAGTTTAATGAGAAAAGCGCTGCCACCGTGAGAAAATATGTACGGGACGTAAATGAGTTTCTGATGTTTTTGAAAGATGGAAGAGAAATCTCGGACGGCATCCCGGATGGGGCGGTCACCAAAGAGGCGGTCCTGAGTTACAAGCGGTTCCTGCTTCGAAAATATGCGGTGTCCAGCGTCAATTCCATGCTGGCCGCCCTGAACAGCTATCTGAATTTCATCGGCAGGGAAGATTGTGTGGTGAAATCCGTGAAAGTACAGAGGGACGCATTCCGGCCCAAGGAAAAGGAACTCACCAAGGAAGAATACAAGAAGCTTTTGATTGCTGCCGAGGAACAGAACAAAGAATGGCTCTGCCAGATCATGCGCACCATCTGCGCCACCGGCATCCGGATCAGCGAGCTTCCCTTCATTACCGTGAAGGCGGTGCGGGACCGGCGGGCCCAGGTGTCCCTCAAAGGGAAAAAGCGCACCGTGCTGCTGCCGGAAGAGCTTTGCCGGGAATTGGAGACTTATGCCAGAAAGCTGGAAATAGACAGCGGGCCGCTCTTCGTCACCAAAGGGGGACTTCCCATAGACAGGAGCAACATACTTCACGCCATGAAAAAACTCTGTGAAGAAGCGGGCGTATCGAAAGACAAAGTATTTCCCCACAACTTAAGACATTTGTTTGCTGTGACTTACTACAATGCGGAAAGGGACATCTGCCATCTGGCCGACATCCTGGGACATTCCAACATTAATACCACCAGGATTTACACCATGGTGAGCTGCGAAGAGCAGCAAAATCAGATCGAACGCCTGGACCTGGTTTGCGGCGGAAAAGGCGGGAATATATAAAAAAATACCACATAATGCACATTATGCAGTAAATGATATTACATTTTTCTATACACCACGCATTTTACTACGATATTTCCCCAAATGCAATAGTTTGAAAAAGATTTATACAAATATATTCTTTTGACTGATTACAGTATATCACAAGCACCGTCAAAAGAGCAATCAATAGGTCAGGGAACTTTGCCTTTTTAATGATTTTTTTAGAGTTATGGAAAAACATGAATGGAATTTCCGAGGACCGCCGTTCGTCAAAGGAGCCGAAATCCTCATTTTACATAAAGATTTCGGCTCCCGGATGCCCTGCGGGCGATGCAGACGGCTTGCGCCGCTTCTCTTATTTTTAGCAACCTCTTTATCGTTCGGCGCACTGGGAGGAACGGGGAGAACGCACCGGAGAATCCGTCAATGTGGTCAAGTCTTATTATATAGCAAAAATTCCTGCGAGGCAAGACTTTTTCCGGCTCGGTTACCTCATTGCAAAAAAATTACAAAAAGTTGTTGACATCGCTATCCTTTTTTGATAGAATATTCCTTGCGCTGATTGAGGAATCAAGAAAACGTACACTTGGAGAGATATCGAAGTGGTCATAACGAGGCGGTCTTGAAAACCGTTTGTCCGCAAGGGCGCGTGGGTTCGAATCCCACTCTCTCCGTTAGGGATGAAGATACTCTCCGCTGATAATATATAGAAAACGATGATCAACTTACCTGGAGAAGTACCCAAGAGGTTGAAGGGACACCCCTGGAAAGGGTGCAGGTCGTTAATAGCGGCGCGAGGGTTCAAATCCCTCCTTCTCCGTTTCTGGCAGTTCGGTAAATTGCCAGATCGCACCTTGACAAGCGAACAGTAATGCAGCCCTGAAAATTCCAGAAGAGAACCGGGAGCGAGGCCGGGATGCCGAGAGGCGCAGGAGGCCGGACGACCGGGGAGGACTCTGGTAATTCAGAGGAAAAAGAGAGACATTTGAACGGGTGTGGGAAAAGAGATTTTCCGACA
>CANQPH010000040.1 GCA_947625675.1 uncultured Acetatifactor sp. | reverse complement strand
GAGAGAAAATTTATATAAAATAAGCAAGAAAACCCAATAAAATTAATGGGTTACGGCATTTGACAAATGCCTATATAAATCTATTAAAAAGGAGAGATCAAATGGAAAAGAGAAACATGCAGAAACTCGGTATTGAAACGTCCCTTTTGGGCTTTGGCTGTATGCGTTTCCCAACGACGCCGGAGGGAAAGATCGACCGGCCCAGGGCGGAAGCCATGCTGGATCGGGCCATTGCGTCCGGCGTGAATTACATCGATACCGCTTATCCTTATCACGGCGGGGAGAGCGAGCCTTTCGTGGGAGAAGTGCTGCAGAAGTATGACCGGGATTCCTATTTCCTGGCCACCAAGCTTCCTCTGTGGAACGTGCACCAGCTGGAGGACGTGGACCGTCTGCTTACGGAACAGCTGACCCGGCTTCGCACGGATCATATCGACTTCTACCTGATGCACGGGATCAACGGCGGCGTTTGGCCGGAAATGGTGAAGATGGGCGTGGTGAAGCGTCTGGAAGAGCTGAAGGAGGAAGGCAAGATCCGTTACCTGGGATTCTCCTTCCATGACAGCTACAAGGTGTTTGAAGAAGTGCTTACATACAGGGACTGGGATTTCTGCCAGATCCAGCTGAATTATATGGATGCGGAGAGCCAGGCAGGTCTGAAGGGCTATGCTCTGACGGAGGAGCGTCAGGTGCCTCTGGTCATCATGGAGCCCGTCAAGGGCGGTTCCCTGGCGGCTTTTGACGAGGAGATCACCGCCAAGTTCCGGGCCCACGATGCGGAAGCTTCCGTGGCTTCCTTCGCCCTGCGCTGGGTGGGAAGCCTGCCCAACGTGAAGGTGATCCTGAGCGGCATGTCCACCATGGAGCAGGTGGAAGACAACCTGAAGACCTTTAATGATTTCAAACCCTTGAGCCAGGCGGAGAAGGACACCATCGAAGAAGTGGTGGCGACCATGAACGCCCGGGTGAAGAACGGCTGCACGGGCTGCAGATACTGCATGCCTTGTCCTTTCGGCGTGGACATTCCCAGGGTTTTCAATCTATGGAATACCTATCACAAATACCAGAATTATAACATGGTGAAACACGGTTGGGAGCACATGGACGAGAAGTCCAAGCCCGCCAGCTGCGCAAAGTGCGGCAAGTGCGAGAAGGCCTGCCCGCAGAAGCTTTCCATCCGGGAAGATCTGGTGAAGGCCGCAGAGGACCTGAATAAAAAGGAAATGGTACTTTGATTTTATGGAAAAAGCGTTTAAGCTGGATTTCCAGAATGAAAAAAAAGGAAGTCTTTACGTGAATTGCTGCGGCTGCTCCCAAACGCAGCCGCTGCATAGTTTTGGGCCCGCATCTAAACCCCATTATCTCATTCACTACGTCCTGAGCGGAAAAGGAATTTTCCGGTTTCATGACAAGGAATATTCCCTGGAGGCGGGATACGGTTTCCTGATTCGGCCCAACGAACTGGCTTTTTACCAGGCGGATGAGACGGACCCCTGGAGTTATCTCTGGGTGGGGTTTGCGGGGAGTCAGGCCCAGGAATATCTTTCCGTCATGGGGCTGTCAGACCGGCATCCGATCTTTACCTGCGAGAAGTCCGAAGAGCTGTATTCCGTCGTGAAGGACATGATGGAGCACAATACCTTCGGGGTGGCCAACGAGCTTCGGCGCAACGGCCAGCTGGGGGTGTTTTTGTCGATTTTGGCGGACGGCGCCGGGGTGGTAGCCCGGGAGGAAGAGGACAAGGGAAACGGCTATGTGAAAAAAGCGGTCTCTTTTGTCCAGAGCAATTATTGCGACCCCATCCGGGTCACGGACATTGCGGACTATGTGTGCATCAACAGGAGCTATCTGTATACGCTTTTCCGGGATTATCTGGAGATGAGCCCCCAGCGATTCCTGACCATGTTTCGGATCACCAGGGCCAGGGAGCTGCTGGAGTCCACGGATTACAGCATAGAAAGCATCGCTTTATCCTGCGGATACAGCGATGCCCTGGTGTTTACGAAGGCCTTTCGCAGCGTGCGGGGGATTTCCCCTTCCGGATACCGCAAGGAGTGCCGCAAGGGAAGCGGCCGTCCCCAGCTGAAAGAAGTGGAAGGGCTGATCGAAGAGATGGCTGGGCGGCAGGAGCAATAAACGGGCCGGCAGCTGGTCGGGCGGCTGGGTCGGCAGATGGGCTGGCATATGGCCGGGCAGCAGGGGCAATAGCCTGTCAGGAAAGCACGATTTGGAACTCCGTTTCCTGCAGAATGTCTCCGTTGACAAGCAGCCGCAGTATTCCCGGAAACTTGTGAGCACCGGGGAAATACAGGAGATCATCCGATGGACTGGAAGCGCAGGCGGGGAGTTCCTGTTCCAAGGCGTGTTTCCGATTGTAGAACAGGAAACCCACCGGACAGATGCGGTCGGAGATTTTGTAGGTATGGAGCCGCTGTTCTCCGCTGGCATCCGGAAAAGCGATTTGATACCTGATATCCACCGGTTTTGCTTCCGCAGCACTGTTGCGCAGGGTGAAGGTAAAAGCCAGTTCCTCTTTTGGGGAAACGCAGGGCGTCTGGAGTTCGAAATGGGTCAGGGCTATGGAGCCGTCCGTGCCGTGCCTGTTCATGATGTTCATTGCAATCCTCATTCCGGAGCGCTTGCGCGACGGTGGCGATGAAAAATTCGCGAATGCGATTTTTCATCTGCCATCAAAGCAATTTGTGACGCTCCGGCACAAATTGCCGATTGAAAAATAAGCTATCGAGCTTATTTTTCAATCTATCCTCCTGCTGGAAGGGGCCGCAATTTGCGGCATGATGTGCATTTGCAGAAAAGTATAGCATATTTTTTGGAAAAATCCATGGATGTAAGGCTTTCTTAATGAAAGATTAAGATAATAGTCATAGAAAAATAGAACGATAATATTTGCGGAGGTGCATAACGTGAAGGAGCTTATTCTATCGAAATTTGCAGAAGTTTTTGGGGATGCGGAGGGTGCGAAGACCTATTTCGCACCGGGCCGGGTGAATCTGATCGGGGAGCACACGGATTATAACGGCGGACATGTCTTCCCCTGCGCCCTGACCATCGGAACCTATGGCGTCGCCCGGAAAAGGAACGACAGCAAGCTGAGGTTCTATTCCATGAATTTCCCCGGCAGAGGGATGATCGAGTCTTCCCTGGAGGATCTAAAGCCCTACAAGGAGGCCAACTGGACCAATTATCCCAAGGGAGTGATGTGGGCCTTTGAACAGAGGGGGATGAAGCTGCCCTGCGGCATGGATCTGCTGCTGAACGGCACCATCCCCAACGGTTCCGGCCTTTCCTCTTCCGCTTCCGTGGAAGTGTTGACCGGCTACATCCTGCGGGATTTCTTCGACTTCCAGGTGAGCAACCAGGATCTGGCGCTGATCGGACAGTATTCCGAGAACAACTTCAACGGCGTCAACTGCGGCATCATGGATCAGTTCGCCATCGCCATGGGCAAGAAGGACAACGCCATTTTCCTGGATACCGCCACTCTGCAGTATGAGTATGCGCCCATCAAGCTGGAGGGGGCCAAGATCGTGATCGCTTCCAGCAACAAGAAGAGGGGTTTGGGAGACTCCAAGTACAACGAGCGCCGCAGCGAGTGCGAGACCGCCCTGGCGGAGCTCCAGAAGGTGACGCCCATCAAGAGTCTGGGGGAACTGACGGAAGAGGATTTCGCAAAATATGAATCCGCCATCGGAAGCGAGGTGCGCCGCAGGCGGGCAAAGCATGCGGTGTATGAGAACCAGAGGACCGTTCAGGCGGTGGAAGCCCTGGGGAACAATGACGTGGAGCGGTTCGGACAGCTGATGAACGCTTCCCACGTTTCCCTGAGGGACGATTACGAAGTGACGGGCATCGAGCTGGATACCCTGGTGGAAGAAGCCTGGAAGGTGCCCGGGGTGATCGGCTCCCGCATGACCGGGGCGGGCTTTGGAGGCTGCACCGTGAGCATCGTGAAGGAAGAGGCCATTGATAACTTTATAGAGACTGTTGGAAAGGCTTATCAGGAAAAGATCGGTTACGCCGCAGACTTCTACGTGGTCGAAGTGGGAGACGGCCCTCGGATCCTGTAAATTCCGGTTTTGGCGGAAGATGCAAATCCGTTTCGGGCAGGCACCC
This sequence comes from uncultured Acetatifactor sp., assembly GCA_947625675.1. Classification (GTDB taxonomy): domain Bacteria; phylum Bacillota; class Clostridia; order Lachnospirales; family Lachnospiraceae; genus Acetatifactor. The sequence goes on along the minus strand of CANQPH010000040.1, from coordinate 25,933 downwards.
TATATGAATTTCGTGCAGACATTGCATGTGCGGTTTCGGCGGAAGCCGCACATGCAGGGAAAGGACAGAACAATGATTCAGGAAGATATCAGAAAATTGGTGCTCTATGGAGAAAAGACGGGCCTTGTGCCCCAGGAGGATGCGATTTATACCACCAACCGCCTCCTGGAGCTCTTTGAGCTGGACGAACTGGAGGAAATTCAGGAACCGGTCGCCATGGAGGTGGAGGAACTGGAAGAGGTGCTGGGCAGGATGCTGGACTATGCCTACGAGAAGGGGATCACGGAGGAAAACGGCGTGGTTTACCGGGATCTGTTCGACACGAAGATCATGAGCACGCTGCTTCCCAGGCCCAGCGAGGTGATCCGCAAATTCTGGGAGATTTATCACCAGGAGTCCCCGGAAGCGGCCACGGATTATTTTTACAAATTCAGCCAGGACACGGATTACATCCGTAGATACCGGATCAGCAGGGACGTGAAGTGGGTGGCACCCACCAGGTACGGGGATCTGGACATCACCATCAACCTCTCCAAGCCGGAGAAGGATCCCAAGGCCATAGCGGCGGCCAGGAACGCCAAACAGTCCGGTTATCCCAAGTGCCTGCTCTGCAAGGAAAACGAGGGTTATGCCGGCCGGGTCAATCATCCCGCCAGACAGAACCATCGGATCATTCCCGTGACCATCAACGACAGTCAGTGGGGATTCCAATATTCTCCCTATGTGTACTACAATGAGCACTGCATCGTGTTCAACTCCCAGCATGTGCCCATGAAGATCGAACACGGCACCTTTGTGAAGCTTTTCGATTTCGTGAAGCAGTTCCCTCATTATTTCGTGGGTTCCAATGCGGATCTGCCCATCGTGGGCGGTTCCATCCTGAGTCATGACCATTTCCAGGGCGGCCACTATGAATTCGCCATGGCGAAGGCGCCCGTGGAGCGGGAATTTACAGTGAAAGGATTCGAGAACGTGAAGTCCGGCATCGTGAAGTGGCCCATGTCCGTGATACGCTTAAGCGCTCCGGAAACGGACCGCATCATCGCCCTGGCGGACAAGATTTTGGCCAAATGGCGGGAATACACGGACGAGGCCGCCTTCGTCTACGCTTATACTGACGGAGAACCCCACAATACCATCACCCCCATCGCCAGAAAGCGGGGGGAGAATTACGAGCTGGATCTGGTGCTGCGCAACAACATCACCACGGAAGAGCACCCTCTGGGCGTGTATCATCCTCATGCGAAGCTGCATCATATCAAAAAAGAAAACATCGGCCTCATCGAGGTCATGGGTCTGGCCGTGCTTCCGGCCAGGCTGAAGGGGGAGATGGCCGCCTTGAAGGAAGCCATTCTGGCAGGGAAAGATCTGCGGTCGGACGAAGTGCTGGCAAAGCATGGGGACTGGGTGGAGGAATTCGCCCCCAAATACGAGAAGATCGATGCCTCCAACATAGATGGCATCATTGAGAAGGAAATCGGCCTGGTGTTCATGGAGGTGCTGGAGGACGCCGGTGTCTATAAGAGGACGGAAGAAGGCCAGAAAGCTTTTGACAGGTTCGTGGAAAGCCTGTGAGACGGAGGGAAAGCCGCAGCCGGAGGTAGTGGAAGGCTGGCGGGAAGCTGAGGTTGACAAAGCTTATGAAGAAAAATACGAAGAAGATATTGGAAGCCCTGGACGCCCATTACGGGACGGAGCATCGATGCTCCCTGGACTATGAAAACGCCTGGCAGCTTCTGATCGCCACCATGCTCAGCGCCCAGTGCACCGATGCCAGGGTGAACCTGGTGACGAAGGATTTGTTTCAGAAATACACCAGCGTGGAGGCTTTCGCCAGGGCGGATCTGGAGGAGTTGGAGCGGGACATTCATTCCACGGGCTTTTATCACAACAAGGCCAAAAACATCATCGCCTGCTGTCGGAAGCTGGTGCTGGAGTACGGCGGGGAGGTGCCTTCTTCCCTGGAGGAGCTGACCGGCCTGCCCGGCGTGGGCCGCAAGACCGCCAACGTGATCCGGGGCAATATTTTCGGAGAGCCCAGCATCGTGGTGGATACCCATGTGAAGAGGATTTCCAAGAAACTGGGGCTGACCAGGGAAGAGGATCCGGTGAAGGTGGAGTTCGACCTGATGAAGGAGCTTCCCAAAGATCACTGGATCTTGTACAACATGCACTTGATCACCTTGGGGCGGGAAATCTGCAAGGCTCCCACGCCCAGGTGCGGGGAATGTTTTCTGAAAGATCTGTGCCCGGAGGGCGGAAAGCAGGTTGGAAAGAAATCTGAATAAAACTTGCAAAATCCGTTTCTATCGGATATAATGTGATATCATTGGGCATGGGCTCATGGAATGGAGGTTGCTTATGTTTCATATGAATAATAAGACCAGAAAAATTATTTCCGCAGTGATCATTGTGATTTTGATCCTGGCCATGGTTCTGACCATGGTGGTTTCTGTGCTGGTGTAGGAGAAAGGACAGGAAGCTGTGATGAGGAATTGGAAGGGCGGTTGGAAGCTGCTTGCCCTGGCAGTGTTTCTGTGGCTGGGCGGCCTGCTTGCGGCGGGCCGGCTGGAAGTGCAGGCGGCGGAACCGGAGACGATCAAGGTCGGCGTCTATGCGGGGGACATTGATCTGTCCGGCATGACGGAAGAGGAAGCGGTTCAGGCCATTAACGCCTATATTGAAGGATTGAAACAGATTCCCGTGACGCTGATTGCCGGAGGGAATCAACAGGTTGCCACCACGGCGGGCGAGCTAGGCCTGTATTGGAAGAACACAGAGCTGGTGCAGGAGGCCCTGGAGTTGGGCACCCGGGGCAACGTGATCGAACGTTACAAGGCCATAAAGGATCTGGAGCACAATAACAAGGTTTATCCCATTGAATATGATTTCAACGTGTCCGGCATCAATACGGTTTTGCTGCAGAAGTGCGTTCCTTATGACCGGGAAGCGGTCAATGGCTCTTTGAAAAGGGAAAACGGGGCGTTTCAGATAGTGCCGGGAATCGTTGGTTATCGGCTGGACGTGGAAGGTTCCATTGACGTCATCTATGATTTTTTGACCAAAGACTGGTCGGAAAGCGCCGGAACGGTCCTGCTCCGGGTGACGGAAGTGGCGCCCAAGGGCAGCGCAGAGGAATTATCCCAGGTAGGGGACGTGCTGGGGACTTTTACCACTTCCTATTCCAGTTCCGGATCTTCCCGGAGCGCCAACGTGGCCAACGGATGCAGCCTGGTGGACGGCGCCACCCTGTACCCGGGGGAAGAGTTTTCCACCTATGAGGCGGTGGCCCCTTTTACGGAGAAAAATGGGTACTATATGGCGGCTTCCTATCTCAACGGCAAGGTAGTGGACAGTCTGGGAGGCGGGATCTGCCAGGTTTCCACCACCCTGTACAATGCGGTGCTGCTGGCGGAGCTGGAGGTGACGGAGCGCCACAATCATTCCATGATCGTGACCTATGTGGATCCTTCGGCGGATGCGGCCATAGCGGAGAGTTCCGGCAAGGATTTCCGCTTTGTCAACAACACGGATTATCCCATTTATATAGAAGGAAAGACCAGCAACAAGAAGATCACCTTTACCATTTACGGCAAGGAAACCAGGAGCGAAAGCCACAAGGTATCCTATGTCAGCGAGGTGCTGGAGCGGACGGATCCGGTGGATCAGATCACCGCCGATCCCGGACAGCCCCTGGGCTATATTACTACCGGCGGTTCCGCCCACGTGGGCTACAAGGCCCGTCTGTGGAAAGTGGTGACGGAGAACGGCAAGGAGGTCAGCAGGGAGCAGATCAATTCCAGCAGCTACAAGATGACTGGCCGAACTGCGGTGGTAGGCGTGGCTACGGAGGATCCCAACGCATATAACGAGATCATGGCCGCCATCGGGACCAACAGCATCGACCATGTGAAAAATGTGATTGCGCTTCTGGTGCCCCCGCCGCCTGCGGATCCAGGCGCTCCGCAGTAGGGCGGAAAATGAAATGTCGGCGATTACGGAGGGCGCTCATTGTCAAACCAGGAATCGGCAGTTTCGGCAGAGGGCTCTCTTTGGCGGAGGCGTTGACGGAAGAAGTATGTTGAATATAGGTAAAATCACAGGGAACATTTTAAAACGTTCCGTGCTTCGACAGGTTTCTTATAAACGGGAGGAAGTGTTCCATGGCGCAGGCGTAGGTTGCGACTGCGCCATGCTGTCGTTTTCCCCGGAGGAAAAAATGGCTTCCTGCTTGCAGGAAGCCGTCCTGGAGAGGGAGGGAGATCTGGCCCTGCTGATCGGCAGATGCGCCAACAGCCTGGCGGCGGGAGGGGCGCTTCCTACAGCGGCCCTGCTGGGGCTGATGCTTCCGGAAGGGACGGAGGAAGAAGGATTGAAGGCCTGGATGCAGGAGGCGGAGAATGCTTGTCAGAGTCTGCGAATGCCGGAAGGGGTCTGCCGTGATCTGGGAACCTCGGGAGATGCAGACCAGAGTTTGGAAGGGCCGGAAGGGATAAATCGGAACCTGGAAAGGCCGGGAGATGCAGACTGGGATCCGAGAAGGTCGGGAAGCGTTTGCCCTGCGGGGTCGATTTCAGAGAAGACCTCCCGGAGCCCCGGCATCCAGATTGCAGGCGGGCACAGCGGCGTCAGCCGGGCGGTTCGCCAGCCCATCGCTTCCGTCACCGTCCTTGGAAGGCTGCGGAGGGTTCTGCCCGGGGCTTCTCCGGGACAGGACATCGTGATCTCCAAATGGGTCGGCCTGGAGGGCACGGCCCTGTTGGCGGATCGGCTGGGAGACGAGATCCGCACCAGATATCCGGCTTACCTGGTGGAGGAAGCTCGGGAGTTCCGCCGGTACCAGTCCGTTTTGCCGGAAGCGGCCATTGCGGTGCAAGTCGGGGTCTGCGCCATGCACGACGCATCGGAGGGCGGCATCCTGGCGGCCCTCTGGGAACTGGCGGAGGGCTGGAAGCTGGGGTTCGACATAGATTTGCGCAGGATTCCCCTCCGGCAGGAGACGGTGGAGATCTGCGAATTTTTTCGGATAAATCCTTACGAGCTGTTGTCAGGCGGAAGCCTGTTGATGGTGACCGAAAAAGGGGAAGAACTGGTTCACGCTCTGGAAGAGGCCGGAATCCCCGCCCGGATCCTGGGGAGGACGACGGAAGGCCCGGGAAGAATTCTTCGAAATGAAGATGAGATACGCTTTTTGAACCGTCCCGGGACGGATGAAATTTACAAGATATTAGGGGCAGACAATTCTGCAAAGGCGCAAGGAGAAGGCGATTTTGAAAAGGCACAGGAAATAGATGAACCGGCAGGAATTTTGAGGATAGATAGAGTCACAAAAGAATTGGAAAACAAACAGGAGGCATGAGATGAGAGAAGAGTTATTGGCAATTATCGAGAAAAACAGCCGCATTGATTTGAAAGAATTGGCCGTGATCCTGGGCGTGGAGGAGATCGACGTGGCCAACGAGCTGGCAGCCCTGGAAGCGGAGGGCATTATCTGCGGATATCACACCCTGATCGACTGGGAGAAGACTTCCCTGGAGAAGGTGACGGCTCTGATCGAGGTGCGGGTGACACCCAAGAGCGTCCACGGCTATGACGATGTGGCCCGGAGAATTTACAATTATCCGGAGGTCAACAGCGTCTACCTGATTTCCGGCGGATATGACCTGATGGTGATCCTGGAGGGCAAGAGCCTGCGGGCCATTTCCAGCTTCGTGTCGGAGAAGCTGGCCACCCTGGATACCGTGCTCAGCACCGCCACCCATTTTATCTTGAAAAAATATAAGGATCACGGCACGGTTCTCTCCGTGAGCCCCACGGATGAAAGAGAGATGATCACCCCATGAGAAGCCCATTGTCTGAAGCCTGCGTCCAGATCAAACCCTCCGGCATCCGGAAGTTTTTTGACATCGCCAGTGAAATGAAAGACGCTATTTCCCTGGGCGTGGGCGAACCGGATTTCGACACGCCCCAGCATGTGAGAGAGGAAGGGATCCACTCCCTGGAGATGGGCAAGACCTTCTATACCTCCAATTCCGGCCTGAAGGAGCTGAAAACGGAGATCTGCAATTATATCGAGAGAAGCCAGGGACTGCACTACGATCCCAACGGGGAGGTGCTGGTGACCGTGGGCGGCTCCGAAGCCATCGACATCGCCATGCGGGCCATGCTGAATCCCGGGGACGAGGTGCTGATCCCGCAGCCCAGCTTCGTCTCTTACGAGCCCTGCGCCATTCTGGCCGGGGGAAAGCCGGTGATCATAGAGCTGCGGGCGGAGGATGAATTCCGCCTGACCGCCGAACAGCTGCGGGCTGCGGTCACGGACAAGACCAAGCTTTTGGTGCTGCCCTTTCCCAACAACCCCACCGGCGCCATCCTGGAAAAAGCAGACCTGGAGGCCATCGCAGAGGTGGTTCTCGAGAAGGATCTTTACGTCCTGTCGGATGAGATTTATTCGGAGCTCACCTACAAGGGAAAACATATTTCCATTGCCAGCCTGCCGGGCATGCAGGAGCGGACCATCCTGATCAACGGCTTTTCCAAGAGCTACGCCATGACCGGGTGGAGACTGGGGTATGCCTGCGGGCCCGGGCTGATTCTGACCCAGATGACCAAGGTGCATCAGTTCGCCATCATGTGCGCCCCCACCACCAGTCAATATGCGGCGGTGGACGCCCTGCGCAACGGGGATGACGACGTGAAAATGATGCGTACCGCCTACAATCAGAGGAGACGTTTCCTGGTAAACGCCTTCCGCAAGATGGGATTGGACTGCTTTGAACCCTATGGGGCTTTTTATATTTTCCCCTGCATCAAGGAATTCGGCATGACCAGTGAGGAGTTCGCCACCCGGTTCCTGGAGGAGGAGCGTGTGGCGGCGGTGCCGGGCAGCGCTTTCGGGGACTGCGGGGAGGGCTATCTGCGGATTTCCTATGCTTCCTCCCTGGACAATCTGAAGATCGCCATGAGCAGGCTGGAAAGGTTCATCGGAAAGCTGCGGACGCAGCAGGCCGGGAAGGCGGAGTGACGCACATGCATATTGTCTTACATCAGCCGGAAATTCCTTCCAACACCGGCAATATCGGGCGAACCTGCGTGGCCACGGGCAGCAGTCTGCACCTCATAGAGCCTCTGGGGTTCCGCCTGAATGAAAAAGAACTGAAGCGGGCCGGAATGGATTACTGGGAGAAGCTGGACGTTACCAGATACGTGAACTTTGCGGAGTTCCAAGAACGCCATCCGGGGGCGAAGATCTGGATGGCCACCACCAAGGCGAAGCGTTCCTATACGGAGGTGAGCTTCGGCCCCGAAGATTATATCATGTTCGGCAAGGAAAGCGCCGGCATTCCCGAGGAAATCCTGGTGGAGCATGAGGAAACCTGCATCCGGATCCCCATGCTCCCTGATATTCGTTCCCTGAATCTGTCCAATGCGGTGGCCATCGTGCTTTACGAGGCCCTGCGCCAGAACGGCTTCTCCGGGCTGGAGAGGGAAGGGGAGCTGCACAGGCTTCAGTGGAAGCAGGAAGAGGCAGGGAGGCTGTGCGGGCTCCAGCGGAAGCAGGAAGAAGAGGGGACGCCGTGCGGGTTCCAGCGGAAGCAGGAAGAGGCAGGGATGCACATGGCGGAAGAAAAGAAATTTCCCGAGAGCGTATTCATCGCCCCGGGGGCCGCAGTGATGGGAAATGTGACCCTGGGAGAGGACTGCAGCGTCTGGTACCATGCCACGGTTCGGGCGGAACGCAACGCCGTGACCATCGGGAAGGGTTCCAATATTCAGGATAACTGCGTGGTGCATGTGGGGCTGGAGTATCCCGTTTCCATTGGGGAATATGTGACTGTGGGCCATGGGGCCGTCCTGCACGGCTGCACCGTAGGGGACCGCACCCTCATCGGCATGGGAGCCATTTTGATGAACGGCTGCCGCATCGGGAAGGACTGTATCATCGGCGCAGGGGCCCTGGTCACCGGGGACACGGTTATCCCAGATCATTCTCTGGTGCTGGGCAGCCCGGGCCGGGTGAAAAGAGCGGTCACGGAGGAAGAGGCCCAGGCCAATTACCTTAATGCGCTGCGTTACATGGAGTTCGCAAAGGAGCATAAAAATTCATAGAACGTCTTGACAAATAAATTTTTTTTGTGTATTATTTTACTGTTGTCAGGGAAACGGACGACGGCGTTAAAAGCGGCGTGTGGCTCAGCTTGGTAGAGCGCTACGTTCGGGACGTAGAGGTCGCAAGTTCGAATCTTGTCACGCCGATGGTCATAAAATGGCTGCAAATCCACTAAATAAGCGGGTTGCAGCCATTTTATTTTTCCAATTTTATAACTATCACTTATGAAAATTTGTCATATTAATAGATTTTTTTGTCATGAATTTGTTATGAGAAAAGGGTGCTTGCCACGGATTTTATTTTGGACACTCGCCTTGTGAATCCTCAATTTGTTGTGTATAATGGTGATGATAATATGCTGTTGCCTACGATTATCAAGTGATGAGAAAAACGGAGGAATGTCAGGAATGAAAATCATTGAAAAAATGGCGGGGAAAAGCAGGGACAACTGGGGTCAGAGAGGCGTTGTGATCGGTTTCTTGGGGGATAGCGTGACGCAGGGGTGCTTTGAACTTTATTTGAAAAACGATGGTGGCATTGAAACCTATTTTGATCAAAATTTTGCTTATCACAGATGTGTCGCCAGAATTCTTTCCATGCTGTATCCCAGCGTTCCTGTGAACATTGTAAATGCAGGGATCAGCGGCGGCAGTGCATCGCATGGTTTGGAAAGGATTTCAAAAGATTTGATTGATTTTCATCCGGATTTGGCAGTGGTGTGTTTTGGACTAAATGATGCCATGGGAGGATGGGACGGCCTTGAAGGATACAAAAAGGCTTTGGGAGAAATATTCAACCGACTTATGGAAGCGAAAATCGAGATTATTTTTATGACGCCCAATATGATGAATACGGAAATTAGCTGTCATTTGGAAAAAGAGGTCTATCGGGAACTTGCCATGGCAACAAGGCGGATACAAACGGAAGGAATCATGGATGCATATATGGAAGCCGCCATTTCGGTATGTAAAGCACACGGTGTCAAAATTTGTGATTGTTATGGAAAATGGAAAAAGCTTGCAACGGGCGGTGTAAATACTACGGAATTGTTGGCTAATCAAATCAACCATCCTACCAGGGAAATGAATTGGCTCTTTGCAGTATCGCTGGTGGAGACAATGTTTGAAAATTGATTGAAGATGGAGAGCGCTTTTTTTTTCAGTTGAACACTTCCCGAACGTGTGTTAAAATAGATGCACAGGAGGAACCACGACTATGGCGAGCATAACCCTGAAGCGAGTGATTGAGAAAATGAAGCTGGAGAACTTTACTCCGGACATCGATGTGGGCAAGATCCGCATCACCCAGCCGGACATCAACCGCCCGGCCCTGCAGATTGCCGGATATTATGAACATTTTGCGGCTACCAGACTTCAGATCATCGGTTTTGTGGAATATACTTATCTGGAGAGCAAAACGGATGCGGAGCGGCGGGAAATTTATGAGGAACTGCTTTCCTATGATATCCCCTGCATCGTGTTTTGCCGGGATCTGAGGCCTGATTCCATTTTCCTGGAGGTGGCCAACGCCCAGAAGGTGCCCCTTTTGTCCACCAAGAAGGCGACCTCGGCCTTTATGGCGGAGATCATCCGGTGGCTGAACGTGCGGCTGGCCCCCTGCATTTCCGTGCACGGGGTGCTGGTGGACGTCTATGGGGAAGGCGTGCTGATCACGGGAGAGAGCGGCATCGGCAAATCCGAGGCGGCCCTGGAGCTGATCAAGAGAGGGCATCGTTTGGTGACGGACGACGTGGTGGAGCTGCGGAAGGTCAGCGATGATACCCTGGTGGGCAGCGCCCCGGACATTACCAAGCATTTTATCGAGCTGAGGGGCATCGGCATCGTGGACGTGAAGGCTCTGTTCGGCGCTTCCGCCGTGAGGGACACCCAGCAGGTGGATCTGGTGATCCGTCTGGAGGAGTGGGACAAGGACAAGGAATACGATCGCCTGGGTCTGGAAGAGAATTACACGGAGTATCTGGGCAATCGGATCGTCTGTCACAACATTCCCATCCGCCCGGGCCGGAACCTGGCGGTGATCTGCGAATCCGCAGCCGTCAACCACCGGCAGAAGAAGATGGGTTACAATGCGGCTCAGGAACTGTACACCAGAGTGCAGAATTCTTTGGCCAGGAAACGGGAAGAAGAGGATGACGAGGACGATTCCTACCTGTGATTCTACCGTAAGGCAAAAAATATAGATGGGGAAAGGAAGTTAATATGGCAAACTATGCGATTGGAGTGGACATTGGCGGCACGACGGTGAAACTGGGGCTTTTCAGTACGGAGGGAAAAGCCTTGTGCAAGTGGGAGATTCCCACGGTGAAGGAGGACAAAGGTTCCCGTATTCTGCCGGACGTGGCGGAAAGCATTCTGAAAAAACTGGAAGAAGAGAAGATCGCCCTGGGGGACGTGGCGGGAGTGGGCATCGGAGTCCCCGGCCCGGTGGATGCCAAGGGAACCATTTTCAATGCCGTGAATCTGGGGTGGGGTGAGTTTAACGTGCCGGACGCCCTGGGAAAATATCTGAACATACCCGTGAAGGCGGCCAATGACGCCAACGTGGCGGCCTTTGGCGAGATGTGGCAGGGCGGCGGCAGAGGCCATGCCAATCTGGTGGCGGTCACCCTGGGCACCGGGGTGGGCGGCGGCATCATCGTGGACGGCAGAATCGTGACCGGGGCCAACGGAGCCGGCGGCGAGATCGGTCACATACCCATCGAGGACGAAGAGACGGAGGTCTGTGGCTGCGGGAAAAAGGGATGCCTGGAGCAATATACCTCAGCCACCGGCATCGTGCGGCTGGCCCGCAGGAGGCTCGCCAAGAACCAGACCCCCAGCACGCTGCGGGAGGGCGAACTCGACGCCAAGGCCGTGTTTGACGCCGTGAAGGCCGGGGACGCCCTTGCCTGTCAGGTGGCGGCGGAATTCGGAGAATATCTGGGGAAAGGCCTTGCCATGATCGCTTCCGTGGTGAATCCGGAGGTCTTCGTCATCGGCGGCGGCGTGTCCAAGGCGGGAGAGGTGCTGTTCGAGTATATTCGTCCGGCCTACGAAAAGTATGCGTTTTCCGCTTGCCGAAATGTGGAATTCGCCCTGGCCACCCTGGGCAATGATGCGGGGATCTATGGGGCCGCAGGGCTGTTGCTGAGCGGGGAAGCGTAAAAGAAAACTTTCAAATTACTCATTGGTGCATATTGCGAACAAGCCCGTGATATGCAGGGGGATCATGATGGAAAGTCGTTGGCGCAGAATAAATCTCTTCCCGGCATCGGGAGCGAGAGAAAGGTTATAAATTTATGATCAGCGGAGCAATTGTGGAAGCATTGCAGGAAATTGTTCCAAAAGAGAAGATCCGTCTCAATCAGCCTCTGGAAAAATATACCTCTTTTCGCATCGGCGGTCCTGCGGATTGTCTGGTGGAGGTGGGCGGTGCAGAGCAGCTGAGACGGCTGAAAAAATATGCGGAGACGGAGGGCATCCCTTTTTTCATTCTGGGAAACGGCAGCAATCTCCTGGCGGACGATCAGGGATTCCGGGGAATCGTGCTGCATATCGGTTCCTCCATGAATGAAATCCGTATAACGGGGAATACCATTACTGCCCGGGCGGGGGCGCTTCTGTCCCAGGTGGCCAGGGCGGCTCTGGAGCATGGGCTGACCGGATTGGAATTCGCCTCCGGGATTCCGGGTTCCATCGGCGGCGGCGTGGTGATGAACGCCGGAGCCTACGGCGGGGAGCTGGGGCAGGTGGTGGAGAGCGTCACGGTGCTGGACGAGGAAGGGAAGGAGCTGGAATTGTCCAATGCTCGGATGGAATTCGGATATCGTACCAGCGCAGTCAAGCGCCATCCTTATATCGTGACGGAGGTTCGTCTGCAGCTTCGCCCGGGAGATCCGGAACAAATTCGGGAACGAATGGAGGATCTGGCCGGAAGGCGGCGGGAGAAGCAGCCCCTGGAGTTCCCCAGCGCAGGCAGCACCTTTAAGCGGCCGGAAGGATATTTCGCAGGAGAACTGATCATGAAGGCGGGTCTGCGGGGCCTGCAGATCGGCGGAGCCAGGGTCTCTGACAAGCACTGCGGTTTCGTGATCAATGCGGGAAACGCCACTGCGGCGGATGTGAAGGAATTGATGAAAGTGATCCAGGATCGGGTGAAGGAAGAATTCGGCGTAAAGCTGGAGCCCGAAGTAATTTTGATGGGCGGCGAAGCTTGAAGCGGCCTCGCTGCGTTGGCGGAGAGCGCTGTGGATAAGCGGCGGGATAGGGGCCGCCTCTGATGGGGTGGCGGCCTCGGGGAAAGGCATGGGTGTCATATGCGGTTTGTGGTAGTGACGGGGATGAGCGGCGGCGGGAAGAGCACGGCGCTGAAAATGCTGGAGGATGCGGGATTTTACTGCGTGGACAATCTGCCGGTCTCCCTGATCGAGAAATTCGTGGAGCTGGTGGATACGCCGAACAGCGAGATCACCAAGGTGGCCCTGGGCCTGGACGTGAGGGCGGGGCAGTCCTTTGAGACCGCCACCATGGTGCTGGAGCACCTGAAGCAGATCGGCTATCGTCTGGAAATCCTGTTCATGGACGCTTCTGAGGAGGTGCTGATCAAGCGCTACAAGGAGACCCGGCGGGTGCACCCCCTGGCCCTGGAGGGCCGGGTGGAGGACGGTGTCCGCAAGGAGCGGCGAGTGGTGGAGAACATCCGCAGACAGGCGGACTACATTTTTGACACGACCCATCTTTTGACAAGAGAATTAAAAGAAGAGCTTGACCGCATTTTTGTGGGGAATGAGGAATATAATAATCTCATAGTGACGGTGATGTCCTTTGGCTTCAAGCACGGGATCCCCTCGGATGCGGACCTGGTTTTTGACGTGAGATTCCTTCCGAATCCTTTTTACATCGATCAGCTGAAGCACAAGACCGGGAACGACACGGAGGTGCAGGAATATGTCATGAGCTTTCCGGAAGCGGAGGAGTTCATGGTGAAACTGACGGACATGATACAGTTTCTCATCCCCAATTACGTGAAGGAGGGCAAGTACCGTCTCGTGATCGCCGTGGGCTGCACCGGCGGGAAGCACCGCAGCGTGACCCTGGCCTCGGAGCTGTACAAGCGGCTGAAGAACAAAGGAACTTATGGTTTGAAACTGTATCATAGGGATGTATACAACAGGAGTACCTGAAAATGTCTTTTTCCGGAGAGGTGAAGGAGGAGCTGGCGAAGCGCATCAGCCCCGCCAGGCATTGTCAGCTGGCGGAACTGGCGGCCCTGCTCAGCTTCTGCGGCCACATGGGTCTGGATGAAAATGGACGTTATACCATCGGATTTCAGACAGAAAATGAATTGATTGTAAGAAAAGGCTTTACATTATTGAAAAAAACATTTAATATAGAGAGTGGTGCAGAAATGAGCGGGGAGCAGACGGAACTTCTCTGCGGCAAGTTCGGAATGCCGGGAGATCCCGCCAATCCCATGCTCATGAAAAATTCCTGTTGTCAAAGGGCATTCTTGAGGGGAGCCTTCCTGGCGGTCGGTTCCATGAGCGATCCCCGCAAGGGGTATCATCTGGAATTCGTATGCGACGGTCAGGAGAAGGCCAGACAGCTACGGGGTATGATACAGGGATTTGCAATAGATGCGAAGGTGATTCTTCGCAAAAAGTATTACGTCGTCTATTTGAAGGAGGGTGCAGGCATCGTGGATCTGTTGGGCGTGATGGAGGCCCCGCTTTCTCTGATGAATCTGGAGAATCTGCGGATTCTGAAGGAGGTGCGCAATTCCGTGAACCGAAGGGTGAATTGCGAAGCGGCCAACATTACCAAGACGGTGAATGCGGCCAGCAGGCAGATCGAGGATATCGAGATTTTGCGGGACCGCCTGGGTCTGCAGAATCTGCCGGAAAATCTGCGTCAGATTGCCCAGGTACGCCTGGAGTATCCGGACGCCCCGCTGAAGGAGCTGGGGGAATATCTGGATCCGCCGGTGGGCAAATCGGGAGTCAATCACAGGCTGCGGAAGCTGAGCGAACTGGCTGAAAAATGGAGGATGTGAAAAGGAGGAGGAAAGATTATGACACAAAAGGCAATCGAGATCAAACTGAACAATGGACTGGAGGCCAGACCGGTGGCCGTGCTCGTGCAGGTGGCCAGCAAGTATGACAGTTCCGTCTATATTCAGGTAGGAGACAAAAAGGTGAATGCCAAAAGCATCATGGGCATGATGAGCCTGGGGCTGATCAACGGCGAGCGCATTACCGTGACCGCCAATGGCAGCGATGAACAGAGTGCGGTGGAGGATATTGAAAAGTTTTTAAGCGGCAACAGTGTGGCATAAAAATTTTACGTAAGATAGGGGCAGAATCAATGGGGAGATTTTTCTGTTGATTCTGTTTTTTTACAAAGCTTTTGGAAAGGTTCGGTGAAAACTTGGCACAAAGGAAAATGCTGTTTATCTACAATCCCAAGGCGGGGAAGGCCCAGATCAAAAGCAAGCTTTCCGATATTCTGGAGCTTCTGGCGGCGGGCGGTTACGAGGTGACCGTTTATCCCACCCGAAAGCGGGGGGATGCTGCGGAGCTGGTGCAGTATCGTCCCCCGGTTTATGACATGGTGATGTGCAGCGGCGGGGACGGCACCCTGGACGAGGTGGTGACGGGCATGATCCACAGCTCTTTCCGGACTCCCATCGGCTACATCCCGGCGGGAAGCACCAATGATTTCGGAGGCAGCCTGAACTTGCCCAAGAACATGGTGCAGGCGGCGGAGGCCGCCCTGATCGGGGAAAATTTTCCCTGCGACATCGGTTCCTTCAACCGGGACGTGTTCGTGTATATTGCGGCCTTCGGCCTTTTTACGGACGTGTCCTATGAGACCGGCCAGGACATGAAGAACCTCCTGGGGCACATGGCTTATCTGCTGGAGGGTATGAAAAGGCTTCCCGCCGTGCGTTCCTATCACATGAAGGTTCGGACCGAGGAACAGGTCATAGAGGACGACTTCATGTTCGGCATGGTCACCAATTCCGTGTCCGTGGGCGGGTTCAAGCACATCACGGGCAGCAACGTGAAGCTGGATGACGGGGTGTTCGAGGTGACCCTGATCAAAAAGCCCAGGAACGCCATGGAATTGAACAATATCATGGTGTCCTTGGTCAATCGGGACATCGATACGGATGCCATGCACTGTTTCCGCACCTCCCATCTGGAAATTACGACGGAGGAAGAGGTGGCCTGGACCCTGGACGGGGAGTATGGCGGGAGCCATAAAGAGGTGGTGATCGACAATCTGCACCAGGCCATCGAGATACGGGTGAAGAAACCCTAAAAAACCTTTTTTCAAGCTATTCCTTTTTGGAAAAATATATGTTATACTAGGGGACGAGGTAAGCCTTTCCAACCCTGGGGAGCGTCCCGCACGGATCTGTCCTCAGGAGTGAATGCAATATAAAACCAATGGAGGTAATTTACAATGTTAGTATCTGCAACAGAGATGCTTCAAAAAGCGAAAGCCGGCCACTATGCGGTAGGCCAGTTCAACATCAACAACCTGGAGTGGACCAAGGCCATTCTCCAGACCGCACAGGAGAACAATTCTCCCGTGATCCTGGGCGTGTCCGAAGGCGCCGGCAAGTACATGGGCGGCTTTGACGTTGTGGTGGGCATGGTGAACGGAATGCTCAAGGATATGAACATCACCGTACCCGTGGCCCTGCATCTGGACCATGGTACCTTTGAAGGCTGCTACAAGTGTATCGAAGCCGGATTCTCATCCATCATGTTCGATGGTTCCCATTATCCCATCGACGAGAACGTGGCCAAGACCACGCAG
Organism: uncultured Acetatifactor sp.; assembly: GCA_947625675.1. Lineage (GTDB taxonomy): Bacteria > Bacillota > Clostridia > Lachnospirales > Lachnospiraceae > Acetatifactor. The sequence goes on along the minus strand of CANQPH010000040.1, from coordinate 9,997 downwards.
CTGGTGAACGATGCCCATGCGAAGGGCATTTCCATCGAGGCCGAGGTAGGCGCCATCGGCGGTGAAGAGGACGGCGTCGTGGGCATGGGCGAATGTGCGGATCCCGAAGAGTGCAAGATGATCGCCGACCTGGGCGTGGACTTCCTGGCGGCCGGTATCGGCAACATCCATGGCAAATATCCCGCCAACTGGCCGGGACTGAGATTCGACGTTCTGGATGCCGTGCAGCAGAAGACCGGAATCCTTCCCCTGGTGCTTCATGGCGGTACCGGAATTCCGGCCGACATGATCAAGAAGGCCATCACCCTGGGCGTTGCCAAGATCAACGTGAACACCGAGTGCCAGCTGGCCTTTGCCGCCGCCACCCGCAAGTACGTGGAAGAGGGCAAGGATCTGCAGGGCAAGGGATTTGACCCTCGTAAACTGTTGGCTCCTGGATTCCAGGCCATCAAGGATACCGTGAAAGAGAAGATGGAGCTTTTCGGATCTGTCGACAAGGCTTGAGAAGCGTAAGACGATTCCGTAGGATGTAAGGAAGTCCCTTTTTCGGATTTGCCACATATGGGCGATGTTTCCGGAAAGGGGCTTTTCTTTTCCCTATATGATCAAAAATTTGTTTAAGTCCCTTTAAATGAAACGCCGCCTGAGCGGCGGCAGAATGCGAGGAAACATGGGTAAGTGGCAAAGGATTAATTATCAGCCCCTGCTGCCTTTGGGAAAGGACGGCAGGAGAGTGACGGGCAGTCAGGAACATATCGCCCTTTCTCACCGGGCGGCGGGAGAAGGCATGGTGCTTCTGAAAAACGAAGGGGCCCTTCTGCCCCTATGCAAGGGCGCAAGGGTGGCGCTGTTCGGCAAGGGCACCATCGACTACGTGAAGGGCGGCGGCGGCAGCGGCGACGTGACCGTGGCCTACATCCGCAACTTGTATGAGGGCATGAAGCGGATGGAGCAGGAAGGCCTGGTGGAACTGTTTCACGAGCTGCCGGCCTTCTATGAAAAAGAGGTGGCCGCCCAGTATGCGGGAGGCGCCATCCCCGGCATGACCAGGGAGCCGGAGGTTTCCGCCGACCTGATGGAACAGGCCAGGGAAGCGGCGGACGTGGCCATCGTGACCATTTGCCGGTTCTCCGGAGAAGGCTGGGACCGGACCTGCCGGTTGGAGAACGGCGGAGAGGATGGGGAAGGAGGAAAAGACGGAGAGGAAGCCGCCCAAAGAGATGTTCCCCGGGAGACCCGGATGGGCGAAGGGATCTTTGAAAGAGGGGACTTCTATTTGAGCCGGGGAGAAGAGGCCCTGGTGAAGGCCGTCACGGAAAATTTCGAGAAGGTCATCGTGGTGATGAACGTGGGCGGCATGGTGGACAGCGGATGGTTCCGGTCAAACGGCCGGATCCAGTCGGTGCTGATGGCCTGGCAGGGCGGCATGGAAGGCGGCCTGGCTGCGGCGGAGGTGCTCTGCGGGGAAATCAATCCTTCCGGCAGGCTGGTGGACACCTTTGCGGATTCCCTGGAAAGCTACCCTTCCACCGCCAACTTCCACGAATCCCCGGATTACGTGGAATATACGGAAGACATCTACGTGGGCTACCGGTATTTTGAGACGATTCCCGGCGCAGCCCGGAAAGTGAATTACCCCTTCGGTTTCGGCCTTTCCTATACGGACTTCGACATCCGTTTCCTGGAAGGGAGCTGCCTGGAGGAACGGATTCATTTCACCGTGTCCGTGAAGAACACGGGAGAGCGAACCGGCAGGGAAGTGGTACAGGTTTACGTGAAGGCTCCCCGGGGGAAGCTGGGCAAGCCCGCCAAGGTCCTGGTGGCCTTTGGCAAGACCGTTTCCCTGGCCCCGGGAGAAGAGGAAAAAATGGAGCTGTCCTTCCCGGTATCCGACCTGGCCTCCTTTGACGATACCGGGAAAGTCTGCGCTTCCGCCTACGTGCTGGAAGAGGGCGATTATTCCTTCTATGTCGGGAAAAACGTGCGGGATGCGGTCTGGGTGCCCTATGGCTACCGTCAGCAGGGGGATCGGGTGGTCCTGCAGCTGTCCAGCCTGGTGAAGCCCAAGCATCTCTCCAGAAGATTGAAAGCCGATGGAACTTACGAAGAGCTGCCCGGAGTTCCTGCAAAAAGCGTGGGAACTGCGGAGGAGGAGCCCGGCTTGCCCAGGCAGGACAAGTCCAAGCTGGAGGGCGTCATGCCCGCCGTCCGGGGAAGGGAACGGGTTTCCTTTGAGGAGTTGTGGAGGAATCGGAAGGCACAGCTGATCGAAGTGGCGGAAGGAAAGCTGACATTGGAGGAATTCCTGGCCCAGCTTGACGACGAGGATCTGATCCATCTGCTGGGAGGACAGCCCAATACGGGAGTGGCCAACACCTTCGGCATGGGCAATCTGCCGGAATACGGAGTGCCCAATGTCATGACCGCTGACGGCCCCGCTGGCCTGCGGATCTCCCCTCCCTGCGGAATCTGCACCACGGCCTTCCCCTGCGCCACGCTGCTGGCCTGCACCTGGGACACCGCCCTGGTGGAAGAGGTGGGCGCTGCTGCGGCCGAAGAGGTGAAGGAGAATCACATCGGCCTGTGGCTGGCCCCGGCCCTGAACATTCACCGGAGCCCCCTCTGCGGCAGGAACTTTGAATATTATTCCGAGGATCCTCTGGTGGCGGGCAAGATCGGCGCCGCCATGGTGCGGGGCGTCCAGTCCCAGCACATCGGGGCCTGCCCCAAGCATTTCGCCTGCAACAACAAGGAGACCAACCGCAAGGACAGCGATTCCAGGGTTTCGGAGCGGGCTCTGCGGGAAATTTACCTGAAGGGCTTCGAGATCATCGTGAAGGAGGCGGATCCTTATATGATCATGACTTCCTATAACCTGATCAACGGGGTGCAGGCTTCCGAGAACAAGGATCTGCTTACCGGCATTTTGAGAGGAGAATGGGGCTACAAGGGCATGGTGACCACGGATTGGTGGACCCACGGGGAGCATTACCGGGAAATCAAGGCCGGCAATGACGTGAAGATGGGCAACGGCTATCCGGAGAGAGTGATGGAGGCCCTGGAAAAGGGCTTTATCACCAGGGAAGAGATCGCCGCCTGCGCCGGAAGAGTGTTGGAAATGATTTTGAAGATGGATTAAAATAAACAAACCAGCCATGTTTGAGTAAGATCCGGCATGGCTGGTTTTGTTTGCAAAACTTTTGGCATTCGTAATACTTCTATCTGGCGGCGGCCGCCGGTCAGATATTGGCGAAGGGATCGTTCTGGGCCTGCTGTTCCATGTACGGATTGTATTTCAGATCCAGGAAGGCTTTCTTGTCCTTTTGCTTGAACATCTTATCAAGTTCATCCTTGTAGCCCACGATCAGATAAGGGAAAGCTTCCGCCAGGTTTTTCAAGTGATCCTGTGCCTGCTGCTCGGTGTTCATGGATATCTGGTATTTGGTTCCGTCGGTGAAGCCCAGCACCAGATAATAGGAATGGCCCGTGGTGACGAAGTTCCTCTTATGAGTGACCGTATAAGCGTAGGCCCAGACCAGTTTGGAGGTCTCGCCGAAAATGGTCTTCGGCCCATCCTGGGCGGTGATGAACTGAGAATTGTACTTCAAACCGTTGACGTATTCGTTGCTGGCCAGGAAGGTCTCCACCCGTTGTCTCGTCATTTCCGGATTGGGACTGGCCGCAATGTATTTGGTAATGCTCTTCTGGAAGCTGCCGTTCATGGCTCTGACGAGCACAAAGATGATGTAGAACAGGCAGGCGGCGTCGATGGCGGCGAAAACCCACAGGCCGGAGCCCATGCTGTTGCCGACTTTGCCCAACTCCAGGTAGTAAGGAAGGAACTGGGCTTTCTCTTCCTCCGTCATGCTGCTGTAGCCCACGGCGTTATGATAATAGTTGAGACTGTCGCTGGGCATGGCGTGGATGGTTCCGGAGATCTCGAACTGGGCGGCCATCACGTCTTCCTCCGTGGCGGTCTCGTTGGAATAGCTTTCACAGACCCGGTCCAGAGCTTCGATCTGCTTATATTCGCTCTGAGTCACTCTTACCCGCATGCCCATGTAGTGGTAGTCCCCGGCATCGATGATATATTCCATGGCGACCCGGTCCACCCCTTCGGTCTCTTCGCAGTAAGCGCCGTAATTAAAGGCCAAAATTCCCTTCACGTAAAGTCCGTCCAGATCCTCCGTCGCATAATCGATCTCCCACAGATCTTTGGCGCCTTTGGTCAGCGAGCCGATGGAAGGCCACATGGCGATGATCATGGCGACGAAGATGGCCGCCGCAATGATGATCCCTAACAGGGATGACTTCAGACTTTTCTTTTTTAACTCCTGCATGGTGATTCTCCTCCTCTGAAAACATAAAAAAATACTGTGATGCGGCTGAATTCGATTTCACATCACAGTATTCATTATACTACTTTTTTAACGGAGTTCAATCACGAAAATAACGGAGTCATCGAAAATAAAGATTATTTTTATTAACAGCTTCAGGAAATCTCTTCCCCGCGCTCCGTCTCTTTGCCCGCTTTTACCCGGGCGATATAATCCTTGGTCATCTTCACCACCTGGCTGGACAAGAGGGTGACGGCGATCAGGTTGGGCAGAGCCATGAAGCCGTTGAAGGTATCGGAAATATCCACCACCAGATCCAGGGAGGCATTGCAGCCCAGGAAGATCACGGCGATGAAGATCACCTTGTAGACCGGCAGGGCCTTCAGGCCAAAGAGGTATTCGATGGCCCGCTCTCCGTAATAGGACCAGCCCAGGATGGTGGTGAAGGCGAAGAGCATCACGGCGATGGTGATGAACTTGCCGCCCATGCTGCCGAACACGGATTCAAAGGCCGCACTGGTGAGGGCCACGCCGCTCTTTAAGTGCTCCGGCAGGCTCTGGCCGATGTATTTGGAATATTCCGCCACGTCATAGACGCCGGAGGTGAGGATGGTGAGGGCGGTCATGGTACAAACGATCAGAGTGTCCGCAAATACCTCGAAGATACCCCACATACCCTGCACCACGGGTTCTTTCACGTCGGAGGCGGAGTGCACCATGACGGAGGAACCCAGGCCCGCTTCGTTGGAGAACACGCCCCTGGCGATGCCCTGCCGCATGGCCAGCATGATGGTGAAGCCTGCGACGCCGCCGCCCACGGAAGAGAAACGGAAGGCGTTGCTGAAAATGGAAGCGAAGGCTGCCGGAACGCTGGTGATATTGAGTCCGATCACCACCAGGGCCCCGATGATGTAAGTGATGGCCATGAAAGGCACGATCTTTTCCGCCACGGAAGCGATTCTCTTAATCCCGCCGATGATCACCAGGCCCGCCATCAGCATGACGAAAAGCGCCGTCACCCAGCTGGGGATTCCGAAGGAGCTCTTGAGGCCGTTGGCGATTTCGTTGCCCTGGGATATGTTACCGATGCCGAAGGAGGCGCAGGCGCAGAAAATGGAGAAGATCACGGCCAGCCATTTCCATCCAAGACCTTTTTCAATGTAGATCATGGCACCGCCGATCCAGTTGCCCTTCTCATTTTTGTAACGATATTTGATGCCCAGGGTATTCTCGGCATAGTTGGTCATCGTGCCCAGAAAAGCGGACAGCCACATCCAGAAGATGGCGCCGGGGCCGCCCAGGGCCAGGGCCACGGCCACGCCGGAGATGTTGCCCACGCCGATGGTGGCGGCCAGGGCGGTGCACAGGGACTGGAACTGGGAAATGGAATGCTTGTCATCCGTGCGGAGCACCTTTTTGTTCCCTTTTCGGAACAGATTTAAGAAAGTCACATCCAGCCAGGCCTTGATATGGGTGATCTGGAAAAACCCGGTCCGCAGGGTGAACATCAGACCTACCAGCAGGAAGAACACCAGCATGACGGGCCCCCAGATAAAGTCATTCAAGTAACCGTTGATCGTGGAAATGATTTCTGCGATCTTGCTTATAGCAGAAAGCTTACTCATTGTCAAAAACCTCCTCGTCTCATTCCTGACCATCATATACTAATATTTTAGCGGGGTCAAGTGATAAAGTCTCCAAAAACGAAAGTTTGGTATATCTGTATAATTGTATACAATTCATCCCGAAAATTTAGGAAATTTTTTCCCGGGTAAAGAGTATTTTGCCCCTTATCTGTGGACGGCGGCATAAGCATGAAGGCGGAAACTGGACAGAAGAAACTGCAGGAAAGCAGGCTATCGCAATGCAAAGAACTTTGTAATGAAAGTCAAAAGAGGATCTGGCCCTATAAAAGGGAGGATGCCAGGAAAAACGAGTTTTCCTGGCATTTATTATGAAAAAGTTATTTGTAAACAGTTGACTGTTGCGCTCTTTCTATGATTCCAGTATAGCCGGAAGAAATAGATAAACCATGATGGCAAATTAAAAAATAATCAAAGATTTTGTAAACAAAATATGAACGTCATCAACATTTCTCCGGCTCCGGATATTCCACGCCGAAGGTCTTCACGGTCATGGACTGGATGACCTGTTTCTGGCGGGGCCGATCGTGGAAATCCGTGGGGGTGCCGGCGATCCTGGCCACCACGTCCATCCCTTCCATCACCTTGCCGAAAGCCGCATAGCTGCCGTCCAGGTGGGGACTGGTCTTGTGCATGATGAAGAATTGGGAGCCGGCGGAATTGGGATCCATAGCCCTGGCCATGGACAAAACGCCCCTCTCATGCTTCAGATCGTTTTGGAAGCCGTTCTGGGCGAATTCTCCCTTGATGCTGTAGCCGGGTCCGCCCATGCCGGTGCCGTCAGGGCATCCGCCCTGGATCATGAAACCGTAGATGACCCGGTGAAAGATCAGGCCGTCATAGAATTTTTTCTGAATCAGGCTGATGAAATTGTTGACGGTGTTGGGGGCGATTTCAGGGTACAATTCCGCCTTGATGACGCCGCCGTCCTTCATGGTGATGGTTACGATTGGATTATGAGTCATTTCGCATTGTTTTCCTTTCTGATTTGTCTGGTTTGACTACAGCTTTATTTTAGCGTATTATGGAAGAAAGGTAAAGGGGGAAGCCCATGTTTTACTTGAAAAAAGTCGTTGCTCTCGTGGAAGAGGAGCGGGCCTGGGAGAAGCTGGCCCGGTTGGGAGAAAAACTAAAGGTTCAAGGAGTGGAATTTGTGCGGGGCGGGCTCCCGGCGGAGAGGGGTTCCGTAGCTTGGATGGGGATGGTGGATCAGGTCATGTCGGATCGGGACAAACCGGGTTCCGCAACCTGCGCAGGGATGGCGGAATTTGCCAAGCCTGAAAGTGACGAACCGAGTTCTGCAGCCTGCGCAAGGATGGCGGAACAGGCCAGGTCGGAAGGTGACGAACAGGATTCCGCCATCCTGTGGGTCACGGACAGTCCTTCGGCGGCGGATCTCTTGATCAGGGCGGAAGCGCCGGTACTGATTTACCTTCATTCCTGGAACCAGGAGTCCTCTTTTCCTCTGGCGGGATTTGCCATGGAGGAGCCCCAGGAGCTGGAGGCGGAATATTTGGAGGGAATTTATCGGCGCTTCGCAGGAATTCCCTGGGACATTGCGGCCACGTCCCGCTGCCTGGTCCGGGAAACGATTCCGGAGGATGTCCCTTTTTTGCAGGAAATGTATCGGGATCCCCGGGTGAACCGATTCCTGGGAGAGTTCCCGGAGGAACTTTGCGGCAACGGCATCCATCGTTATATTCAGAATGTCTACGGCTTCTACGGCTATGGGGTTTGGACGGTTCTGGACCGGGGCATCGGCGAGGTGATCGGCAGGGCGGGATTCCAGCCCGGGCCTTCCGGCGTCCCGGAGCTGGGCTACCTGATCGCTCCCTCCCGTCAAGGCCGGGGGCTGGCCTGGGAGGTGTGCCGGGCTCTTTTGGACTACGCTTCGGCGAACCTGGGATTCCGGCAGGTGCAGGTCCTGGTGCATCCCGACAACGCCGCTTCCCTGGCCCTGTGCCGCAGGCTGGGCTTTGTGCGGGATCCGAAATTCGCATGGGATCCGGAAGGGAATGTTGGGGCCGGAGAGCTCTTGCGGTTCGTGCTGACTTTGTGAGTTATTTTGCGGCCGCTTTACCCTGCATTTGCAAAATTTTTTTGAAAAAAGGCAAAAATTTTTTTGTAAAAAGGTATTGACAACGGAAAAGACCGGTGCTACAATGCGGTTTGTCAAGCAAAGAGGCTGCGGAAGTAATTCCCCAGCCTTATTTTTATAGAAAATCCGTAAAATATGTTTTAAATCTGCAGAGCGTATTTTCTATGCCTGACAAAATAATTACATGGAATCAGAACGGAGCGAAGGCGCTTCCCCAGGGGAAAAAGCCTCCGGCTCCGTTTTTTTTGAGGCCATGATAATGAGGAGGAAAAGTATTATGACAGAAGAAATGATGAGTGCTGTAAACGGTCAACTGTTTGCGGTCTGGTTCCTGATCGGGGCCGCCCTGGTGTTCTGGATGCAGGCGGGCTTCGCCATGGTGGAGGCCGGTTTTACCAGAGCTAAGAATACAGGCAACATCCTGATGAAAAATCTGATGGATTTCTGTATCGGCTGTGTGGTGTTCATCCTGATCGGCTTCAGCCTGCTGTTGGGCGAGGATATGTTCGGTTTCATCGGCAAGCCGGGCTTCGACATCTTTACCAGCTACGAAAATTTTGATTGGTCCAACTTCGTATTCAATCTGGTGTTCTGCGCCACCACCGCCACTATCGTGTCCGGGGCCATGGCGGAGAGGACCAAGTTCCTGTCCTACTGTATTTATTCCGGTGTGATTTCCGCTCTGATCTATCCTATCGAGGCACACTGGATCTGGGGCGGCGGCTGGTTGGCCCAGCTGGGCTTCCATGATTTCGCCGGTTCCTGTGCCATCCATATGGTGGGCGGCCTGAGTGCTCTGATCGGTGCGGCGCTTTTGGGGCCCCGTATCGGAAAGTACAACAGGGACAAAGACGGGAAGATCACTAAGGTCAACGCTTTCCCCGGCCACAACCTTTCCCTGGGCTGCCTGGGCGTGTTTATCCTGTGGCTGGGCTGGTACGGCTTCAACGGCGCAGCGGCCACCAGTGTGGAGCAGCTGGGAAGCATTTTCCTGACCACTACCGTGGCACCTTCCGTGGCTACCGTGGTGTGTATGATCTTTACCTGGATTAAGTACGGCAAACCGGATATTTCTATGTGTCTGAACGCCTCCCTGGCGGGCCTGGTGGCCATCACCGCCCCCTGCGACGTGACGGACGTGGTGGGAGCCATGGTCATCGGCGCCGTGTCCGGCGTGCTGGTGGTGTTCGGCGTCTGGTTCCTGGATTACAAGCTTCGGGTGGATGATCCCGTGGGCGCCGTGGCGGTGCATTTCATGAACGGTATCTGGGGCACCATCGCCACCGGCCTGTTCGCCACCACGACGGCTCCCGGAAACGATACCATTCAGGGCCTGTTCTATGGCGGCGGCTTCCATCAGCTGGGACTGCAGCTCCTGGGCGTGATCACCGTGTGCGCCTGGACGGGCGTGACCATCACCATTGCGTTCCTGGTCATCAAGGTCTGCGTGGGTCTGCGGGTTGGCAAGGAAGAAGAAATCATGGGTCTGGATATCACCGAGCATGGTCTGCCTTCCGCTTATGCGGGCTTCAGCATTATGGATATCTCCAATACCATGACCATGGATGTAAATGAGAACACCAACCTGGGCAACGATGATTATGCGACTGCGACGCCTGCACAGAAGGAAGCGGCGGTGAAGGTGGTGGCGGCTCCCACGGTGGGCGCATCCGCCAGCGGAATCCACAAGGTGTCCATCATTGCGAAGCTGTCCCGCTACGATCAGGTGAAGAAGGCCCTGAACGATTTGGGCGTTACCGGCATGACCGTGACTCAGGTCATGGGTTGCGGCGTGCAGAAGGGCGCCGGAGAGATGTATCGTGGTACCGAAATCGATGCCACTCTGCTTCCGAAGGTGAAGATCGAGGTGGTGGTCAGCGGCATCCCTGTGGACAAGGTGATCGAGGCGGCCAAGAAGG